>DATLIG010000307.1:0-16385 GCA_035539555.1 Nocardioides sp.
GGTGCTGGCCCGCGAGGCGCCGGTGACCAACGACGGCCCGCACCACCCGCTGCCGTACCACGGTCCCGGCTCGGTCGGGCTCGGCAAGCCGCTCAAGCCGATCGTGCACCCGCTCCGGGCGGACCTGCCGATCTGGCTCGGCGCCGAGGGCCCCAAGAACGTCGCCCAGACCGCCGAGATCGCCGACGGGTGGATCCCGATCTTCTACACCCCGAAGAGCGCGGGCATGTACCAGCCCTGGCTCGACGAGGGCTTCGCACGACCCGGCGCGCGCCGTACCCGCGGGGACTTCGAGATCACCGCCACCTGCCACCTGCAGGTCGTCGAGAACGCGGAGCAGAAGCAGATGGTGGTGGACGCGATGAAGCCGTTCGTGTCGCTCTACATGGGCGGCATGGGTGCGAAGGAGCAGAACTTCCACAACCAGGTCTTCACTCGGATGGGGTACGGCGAGCTGGCGGCACAGGTGCAGGAGCTCTACCTGACGGGCGAGAAGGACAAGGCGACCGCGCTCATCCCCGATGAGCTCGTCGACGACATGCACATCATCGGCACGGCCTCCGAGGTCAGGGAGCGCGTCGCGCAGTGGGAGGAGACCGGCGTGACCACGCTGCTGCTCTCGTGCCGCAGCGCCGCCGAGGTGCGCCAGGTGGCCGAGGTGCTCGCGTAGGGACCTGGCCGGGTTCCGCGGAACCGCTGGTCGCTGTCGGCGCCGCCGACTAGCGTCGTCGGCATGAGGCGCGAGCCGCACGAGAACGTCGCCACGGTGCTGGTCGACCCTGCCCTGCTGCGCGACCTGGAGATCGAGCTGATGGAGCTCGACCTGTGGGTCTGGCCCGTGCGGACCGCTCCGGTCTGCCTCGACGGGCCCCGGACCGCCTTCCAGGTGCGCCGCCGCCTCGTCGAGGCGCAGCGAGGCGCGTGGGACTGCGCGGCCGGGTGGACGCCGGTGTGGATCAGCTTCGGCGAGCGCTGGTCGGCGGGCGACGACCCGTTGCCCTGGGCGGCGCACCGGGCGCTGTGGGACGTGCTCGACGCCCATGCCGACCAGGTGCGCTTCCACCGGCGCCTCGGCGGGGTCCGCCCGCTCGTCGCGCCCGTGGAGAAGGCGGCCGGCTGACGTCCGGGACGCTTGCCCACAAATAGAACACGTTCTAGTGTTGGCCCGTGACCGACACGCTCCGGACCCCCGCCCACAACGGCCACCTCATGGTCGCGGCCCTCAAGCGGCACGCGAACCGACCGATCGTCCACCTCGGCGAGGTCACCCTGACGGGCAAGGAGACCGCGGACCGGATCTCCCAGTACATCCAGGCCTTCGAGTCCCTCGGCGCCGGACGGGGCACGCCGGGCGCGCTCCTCGCGCTGAACCGACCCGAGGTGCTCTTCATCATCGGTGCCGGGCAGACGCAGGGGTTCCAACGCACCTCGCTGCACCCGCTCGGCTCGGGGGACGACCACGCCTACGTGATCAATGACGCCGGCATCACCACGTTGGTCATCGACCCCTACTTCGCTGCCCGCGCGGTCGAGCTGCTGGGCAAGTGCCCGGGCCTCAAGCAGGTGCTCACCATCGGTCCGGTCCCCGACGAGCTGGCCGAGGTCGGCACCGACCTGACCGCGGTGGCAGCCACCTTCGAGCCGCAGACGCTGACCGCCGCCGTGCTGGAGCCCGACCACATCACGTCGATCACCTACACCGGCGGCACGACCGGCAAGCCGAAGGGCGTGATCGGCACCGCGCGCGCCTTCTCGACGATGTCGCAGGTCCAGATGTCGGAGTGGGAGTGGCCGGCCGAGCCGCGCTTCCTCATGTGCACGCCGCTCTCCCACGCCGGTGCGGCCTTCTTCGTCCCGGTGGTGCTCAAGGGCGGCACCCTGTTCGTGTCGTCGCGCTTCGACCCGGCCGAGGTGCTGCAGGCGATCGAGGAGAAGCGGATCAACTCGCTGATGCTCGTCCCGACGATGCTCTACGCCCTCATGGACCACCCCGACTCGCGCACCCGCGACCTGTCGTCGCTGGAGACCGTCTACTACGGCGCGTCCGCGATCAACCCGGTCCGGCTCAAGGAGGCCATCGAGCGTTTCGGCCCGATCTTCGCCCAGTACTACGGGCAGTCCGAGGCGCCGATGGTGATCAGCTACTTCCCGAAGGGCGACCACGTCGACGCCTCGGGCGCCCCGGTCGAGAGCCGCCTGACGTCGTGCGGCCGGCCCTCGGCGTACCTCCGGACGGCGCTGCTGGACGACCAGGGCAACCCGGTCCCGCAGGGCGAGCCGGGGGAGATCTGCGTCGCCGGCCCGCTGCTGTCCGCGGGCTACTGGCAGCTGCCGGAGGCGACCGCCGAGACCTTCCGCGACGGGTGGATGCACACCGGCGACGTGGCGCGCGAGGACGAGGACGGCTTCTGGTACATCGTGGACCGCACCAAGGACATGATCGTCACCGGCGGCTTCAACGTCTTCCCGCGGGAGGTGGAGGACGTCATCGCCGAGCACCCGGCGATCGCCCAGGTCGGCGTGATCGGGACGCCGCACGAGAAGTTCGGCGAGGCGGTCACCGCCGTCGTCGTGCTGCGTGAGGGCCACGAGCTGACCGACGCGGTGGTCGCCGAGATCCAGGCTGCCGTGAAGGAGCGCAAGGGGTCGGTGCAGTCGCCGAAGGACGTGATCGCGGTCGACGCGCTTCCGCTCACCGCACTGGGGAAGCCGGACAAGAAGGCGCTGCGGGCGCGGTTCTGGACCGGGGACCGCTCGGTCGGCTGAGGCAGAGGCTGAGGCGGCGGCTCAGGCGGTCACTGGCCGCACTGCTCGAGGATCCAGGCGGTGACCGCCTGACCGTCCTCGGCGAGGGTGCTCGAGAGCGCGGCGAGCTCCCCGGCGTCGGCGTCCTCGGGGTCGGCGAGCAGTTGCTGCGCCGACCGGAAGCCCTCGGCCAGGCCGGTGAGCGCGGCGTCCACGTCATCGGGCGCCTCCTCCTCGAGCGCCTCCAGTTCGGCGACGAGCGCGTCGACGGCCGTCGCGTCGTCGGGGGAGTCCGTGCCGTCGTACAAGGCGGTCTGGGCGTCGGTGATCCGCTGCGCCGTGGCCTCGTAGCGGTCGCAGTCGACGGTCACGTCGCTGAGCGGCGCCGACGGGTCGGCCACCGGTTCGTCGGGGTCGCCACTGCAGCCGGCGGCGAGCACCAGCGCGGCCAGCAGCCCGGTGACCCGGGCTGCCGGCCGCCGGCTCGGTGACGCAGGACTCACACGAGCCACTGGCACTCCGGGTACGGGTGGATGTCGTTGCCGTACGGGGACAGGAAGTAGGCGATGATGTCCAGCCCGAAGTCGGGCAGCGAGAACCCGAGCAGGTTGATGTCGGGCGTGATCAGCCAGGCGGGCGTGTTCGTGCCGTCGCCGGTGGGCTGGGGCAGGGTGAAGGTGTTGCCCGGCGTCGTGTAGCCGGGAGCCGGCCGCACGTCGAAGGACACCCCGCAGTCCGCGATCCCGAAGTGGATGATCGGCAGGTGGAAGGCACGCTCCGACACGTTGCGGTTGATGTGCCACTGCGGCGCCACGTTGCCGAACGGGATCCTCAGGTGCGGGATCTTGACGATGGAGATCGTGTCCGAGCCCAGCGGGTCGGGCCAGTCGATGAAGACCGAGAACTCGTCCTCGAGCTCGACCGTCAGGTCGCTGTCCTGGCCGAACGTGAAGCTGCCGAACGTGCCGTCGAGTCCCGTCGTGAAGCCCAGGCGGAGGTTCACGTCGGAGAACGAGCTCAGGCCGAGGGTGACCCGGTGGATCTTCAGGTCGGCCGACAGGCTGCCCCGGTTCTGGAAGAACCCGGTCTTGCCGTCCTCCCCGCTGCCCCAGTCGAGCGAGATGGACTTCTGCACGCGACCGGCCGCGTCGAGGGCGAACGCCGCCGTCGCCGGGCTCGACGTGATGTGCAGGCGTGCTCCGACCAGGTCGGCCGTGACCAGCTGGCCGAGATCGGTCACGGTCAGCGTGACGGCTGCCGACGCGTCGACCGGGTCGGCGATCCGCGCCGACGCGAACGCGTCGATGTCCAGGCCGGGCTGCTCGGCCTCCATCGTGAAGACCGGGGCGTCGACGGTGGTGCCCCCGCCCGCCGTGGTCTTCTTGCCGATGGTGAGGTCGACCGTCTTCGGTACGTCGTGCAGGTGCACCGACGCCGCGAAGTCGGCGTCGCCCACGTGCTTGTACGACGCCGTGATGTCGTCGATCCCACGGCTCATCGCCACGTTGACGGTCTTGGTGTCGGCGCCGAAGGACGCGTCGACGCCGATCGACTCGGGGATCTCACTGATCGAGAGCTGGGCCTCGTCGGTGTCGTCGTAGCGGGCATTCGCGGTCAGTGCCCCGAGCGGCTGGCTCGCGACGTAGTCGATGCCGATGGTGCGGCTGCCGTCCGGCTCGGTGCGGGTGGTCATCGGCCCGAACGTGAAGTCGACCGGCTCGGCGGTCGGCACGCCCTGCTGCAGCTGCAGGCTGAGCGGCTTGGGGGTGAGCGCCGTGAGCACCGCGTCGACGACGAGGTTCTCGACCGTCGGGTGGTAGCCGGTGACCGTGTAGACGCCGGTCGTCGAGTTGAGGTCGAGCCCGGTCGGCAGGCCGGTCAGGTAGAGCTTCGCCCGGACCGCCTTGTCCGCTCCGCTGGCCCCGTCGCGCACGGCGACGCCGTGGACCTGCGGCGGGACCGGCGTGGCGGCGAGGGCCGGCGCCTTCCCGGCCGCGACCGACAGGGTCAGGTCGGGGTTCGTGCTGCCTTCGTAGGTGATCCGGCCGCCCTCGCTGCGCAGGGTGATCTCGGACGGGAGCTGGGTGAACCCGCCGGTGGCCCGGAGGTCGCCCTCGGCCGTGTGGACCTCGCCGGCGAAGGAGAACGCGCCCTTGTCGCCCATGTCGAGGCCGGCCTCGAAGCCGCCGCCGTTGCCCGTGTCGGGCAGCTTCGTGAAGGCGGCACGGCGCAGGTTGCTGATCCGCAGGCTGGCGTCCAGGTCGCCCGATGCCTCGTCGTAGTAGCCGGCGAGGTGGTCACCGGCGAGGGTCTGGTAGTCGCCGTGGTTGGTCACGTGGGCCGTGATCGACCCGATGCCGCCCTCCGGCGCCTCGAACAGGACGTTGCCGTCCGCCCAGCTGGCGTTCCACTTCGCCGGGATCGAGGTGATCGCCAGGCCCGCGTCGAAGTCACGGTCCATGTCCAGCGTGGCTGCGGTCAGGTGCGCTGCCGCGCTGGCGCTGGTGATCGGCGCCGACGCGTCCCAGTCGAGGATCGCGTTCTTCCCGTCGAACAGGACCTCGGCGTGGTCCGGGATGTCGACGACCTCGGCGGTGACGGTGTCACCGCCCATCCGCTCGACACCGGCGTAGACCTTGTCGATGGTGTCGCTGGCGTCGTACACGATCCGGTCGCCGTCGAAGGTGACGCCGACCTCCTTCGGCACGCCGTGCACCTGGTAGACCGCGTGGTCGACCTCGGTCGGCTTGCTGGTGTCGGGCGTGGTCGTGTCCGTCGCCTGCACCAGGCCGATCTCGTCGGCGGCCTTGTACGTGATGTCCTGGCGGGTGCCCTCGCGGACGAGGTCGATGCGGACGTCGGTCGGCAGCTTGTCGACCGTCGCGGTGAAGCGGCGGTTGCTGTCCGTCGTACCGGAGTCGACGGCCTGGTCGATGACCGCGTCGACCTTCGTCGGCGTCGGCGTGGAGACGGTGATCGTGTCCTGGCTGCGGGTGCTGCCGTGCGTCATCCGGGCGCCGACGTCGAGCGTGGTCGGGAACGGGCTCATCTGCACCGAGCCGGTGAGCGGGTCCTGCTCCTTGGCCGGTACGCCGGGGGCGCCGGCCACGAGCGACTTCACACCGAACGTGATCGCCTGGGTCGAGCCCGGGTGGTTGGTGCTGACGTTGGCGGCGACCTCGATGTCGCCGGCGAGCGCCTTGACGATGTTCTTCAGGGTGAGCTTGGCGGTGCTGTTCCAGCCGAGCGTGGAGCCGCGGCCGTCGATGCCGACGGCGACCCGCTTCTTCACCACCGGGGTGTCGTAGACCGCGAACACGTGTGCCGGCAGCGGGCCGCCGGTCGTGTTGAGCCGCTGCACCCAGAACCGGGCGCCCACGTCGACCAGGTTGGTCATCGGGTTGAGCTGCGCGAGCACGTCGGGAAGGTTGTCGCCGGTCACGTCGGCCGGCACGGGTACACCGATCGGCACGGAGACGCTGCACGCGAGCTCCATCGTCGACGACTCCGCGCAGATCTTGTAGAAGAGCGGCGCCAGGAGGTTGACGACCGGCAGCGTGAAGAGCGTGTCCTGGACCTTGCTGACCTCCTGGAGCAGCGCGTCGAGCGCGTCCAGGACCAGGGGTACGGCGGGCAGCGCGGTCAGCTCGTCGAGGAACGCTCCGGGGGCGCCGGCCGTGATGTTGCTCGACGTCCGTGTCTCCGGGGCGGAGACCGTCGTGCGCGGCTGCTGCGCCGACGTCAGGGTCGGCTCCTCGGCCAGGTCGTCCGCCATGGCGTCCAGCGCCTGCCCGGTGAGGTCGCGCTTCACCGGCGGCAGGTCCTCGGGCGGCGGGGGAGCCGGCTCGTTGAGCTCCTCGCGCAGGTCCTCGGTGGCCTCCTTGCCGAAGATGACCAGCGCGACGCCGGCGAGGTACGTCTCGCGCTCCTGCGCCGTGGGCGTCTCGTTGGACGACGCCAGGATGTCCTCGAGCAGGCAGGCGCTCAGCCACAGCTGCGTGGGCTCGGGCAGGGCGTGGAAGCCCTCGGCGAGGATGTCCGCGGGCACCGTCTTGAGCGCGACGAAGTCCTTGCGCCAGGCGTTGTCCCGGAACCGCGCCGACCACAGGTCGACGAAGCGGTCGCGGTTCTCCGCCGTCGCCCCGTCGGTCGAGGGCGGGCTCGCGCACCGGACCACCGAGGAGGAACCGGGAGCGCCGGGGTCGGCGAGGGCGGCGGTGGGACTGACGAGAACCGTCAGCATCGCCGTGGTCGAGAGGGCAGCACAGAGGATCCGAGCGCGCACGAGTTCACCTGCCAATTGGGGGGTGTGGGAGCAGAGCAGGAAGTGGCGGTGATCACTATCTTCCTGTGCGGCATCGCGCGCCACCGAACTGCGAAAGTCTTTACCTTTCCTGCTCCCGCTCCCGCTCCGGGGCCAGCCGGTGCCACACGTGCTCGGGGATCCGGTCCAGCAGCGCACCCATCACGTGGAGGGTGCCGTCGACGTCACCCGGGGCGTGGCCGCCGGGCCGGATCACCAGCAGGGAGTCGCCGGTGATCCGCCACGCGAAGGTCGGGTGGTGGCGCATCACGTCGCGGACGTCCGAGAGCAGGACGTCGCGGGCGAACTCCGGCGAGGGCGAGTGGACCGTGAAGAAGTCGTCGAACGCCCTGTCCCCGATGGGGATGTCGCGACCGGTCAGTGCGTCGACCCAACGGCGCAGCGTCGTCGTCGGGCCGACCGCGAGGTCGGGTGCGACGACACCGAGGTTGAGCGCGACCACCGAGCAGTCGTGGGAGCGGCGCTCGTCGCCGCTGCCCGTCACGTGGTGGTAGTCGAACGCCGTGAACGGCCGGCCGTCGTACCGGCCGAGGAGGACGTTGACGGCCTGCCGGTCGTGGCCGCGACCGAACGGCGCGCCGCTGAAGCGATCCACGAGCGCGCGATCCTGGGCGCGGTACTCCCACTCCCGTGCCTGCGCGTACGCCGCCAGCCCCGCCCGTCGCTCCGCGGCCCGGCGGTTGGCCTGCAGGATCAGGACCGGCACCATCACGAGCACGCTGAGGAAGGCGAGGCCGAACAGGGCCATCAGCACCAGCGGGAAGACGACGTCCATGACGTCCTCCTTCCCGCTCGCGGCGGGCCTAACGCCCCTTGAACTCCGGCTTCCGCTTCTCCAGGAAGGCGCGCGGGCCCTCCTTGGCGTCCTCGGAGGAGAACACGGCCGCGCCGATCTTCGCGTCGGCGGCCCAGCACTCCTCCTCGTGCTTGCCCTCGGAGTCGCGCATCGTCCTGAGGATCGCCTGGACGGCGAGCGGACCGTTGGCCGCGATCATGTCGGCGAGCTCGTGCGCCTTGGCGAGCGCCTCGTCGTCGGGTACGACGTGGCCGATCAGGCCGAGCTCCTTCGCCTCGGGAGCGCCGAGGGTGCGGCCGGTCAGCAGCAGCTCGGCCGCGACGGTGTACGGGATCTGACGGGGGAGGCGGACCGCGGAGCCGCCCATCGGGTAGAGCGACCAGCGCGCCTCGGCGACGCCGAACCTCGCCGACTCGCCCGCCACCCGGATGTCCGTGCCCTGCAGGATCTCGGTGCCGCCGGCGATCGCGGGGCCCTCGACCGCCGCGATGAGCGGCTTGGTGAGGCGGAAGCCCTTGAGCAGGCCCTTGATCACGGTCGGGTCGTAGCTGCCGTCCTCGAAGCTCTCCGACGGCGGCTTCTCGTCGGCTTTCTTCAGGTCCATGCCGGCACAGAAGTAGCCGCCGGCGCCGGTGAGGATGCAGACCCGGATCTCCGGGTCCTCGTTCACCCGGTCCCAGGCGTCCTCCATGATCCGCAGCATCTCGCTGGAGAGCGCGTTGCGGCGCTCGGGCCGGTTCATCGTGACGATCAGCTTGTGCCCGTCCTGCTCGACGAGGCAGTCGGGGGTGGTGCGCACGGGGGCGTCGGTCGCGGACATGTGAACCACGCTAGCGAAAAAGTGAAACGTGTTCTAGTCTCGCGTCGTGGCCCTGAACATCGCCGATCTCTTCGAACACGCCGTCGACGCCGTCCCGGAGAAGCCTGCCGTGCAGGTGGGGGACCGCGTCATCTCCTTCGCCGAGCTGGAGGCGGAGTCCAACAAGCTCGCCCACTACCTGCAGGCGCAGGGCATCGGCACCGGTGACCACGTCGGCCTCTACGCCAAGAACAGCATCGAGCACGTCATCGCACTGATCGCGATCCTCAAGGTCCGCGCGGTGGCGATCAACGTCAACTACCGCTACGTCGCCGGCGAGCTCGAGTACCTCTTCGACAACGCCGACCTGGCCGGGCTGGTGCACGACCGCGTGTACGCGCCGCTCGTCGCCGAGGTCCTGCCGAAGGTGGCTCCGATGAAGGCGGTCGTCGCCGTGCCGAACCCGCTCGAGCCCGACGACGCGAGCGACCTCTCGCCCTTCGGCGGGGTCACCCTCGAGGAGGCCGTTGCCGGCCAGTCCGCCGTGCGTGACTTCGGTGAGCGCAGCCCCGACGACATCCACATCATCTACACCGGCGGCACGACCGGTTTCCCGAAGGGCGTCATGTGGCGCCACGAGGACTTCTGGCGGGTGCTCGGCGGCGGCATCGACTTCATGACGGCCGAGCCGCTCGAGGAGTACGACCAGTCCAAGAAGGCCCAGCAGGACAGCCTGATCACGCTGCCGCTGAGCCCGCTCATGCACGGCGGCGCCCAGGCGTCCCTGCTCATGCACCTCTTCGCCGGCCAGGTCACCATCCTGGAGCCGAAGTTCGACCCGGTCCGCACGTGGGAGCTCGTCGACCAGCACGGTGTGCAGATGATGTTCATGACCGGTGACGCCATGGCGGTGCCGCTCATCGACGCCTACGAGGCCGGCGGCTTCGACGGGCAGAGCCTGTTCGCCATCGCCTCCAGCGCCGCGATCTTCTCCAAGTCGGTGAAGGAGCGGTGGATGAAGCACTTCCCCAACGCCGTCTTCACCGACTCGGTCGGCTCGTCCGAGACCGGCTTCCAGGGCACCGGCCTGCAGGACGCGAGCGCCCTGTCGACCGACGGCCCGGTCGTCTCGATCCCGCCGACCACCGTCATCCTCGGCGACGACAACCAGCTCCTCGACCCGGTCAAGGACGTCGGGAAGATCGGGCGCACCGCCCGCTCCGGCAACGTCCCGGTCGGCTACTACAAGGACCCCGAGAAGTCGGCGAAGACCTTCATCGAGATCGACGGCGTGCGCTACTCGATCCCCGGCGACAACGCCCGGATCGAGGAGGGCAACCGGATCACGTTGCTCGGCCGCGGCTCCAACTGCATCAACACCGGCGGCGAGAAGGTCTACCCGGAGGAGGTCGAGCAGGCGATCAAGGCCCACCCCGGCGTGTACGACGTCCTGGTGGTCGGCCTGCCCGACGAGAAGTACGGCCAGACCGTGGCGGCCGTCGTCGAGGAGCGTCCCGGCCACACCGTCGAGCTCGAGGAACTGCGCACCTTCCTGCGCGCCCACCTGTCGGGCTACAAGCTCCCGCGGGCGCTGACGACCGTGCCGGAGATCCCCCGCAACGCGACCGGCAAGGCGCAGTACCCCAAGGCGAAGGAGATGGCCCTCGCCTCCCGTGAGTCCGACACCACCGCAGGAGCGAACGCCTGATGCGCACCAACCTCTGTGATGCCTTCGGCATCGAGTACCCGATCTTCGCCTTCACCCCCTCCGAGCACGTCGCCGCGGCGGTGTCGCGCGCGGGCGGCCTCGGTGTCCTCGGCTGCGTCCGGTTCAACGACCCCGACGAGCTCGACCGGGTGCTCACCTGGATGGACGACAACACCGACGGCAAGCCCTACGGCGTCGACGTCGTGATGCCGATGAAGGTGCCGACCGAGGGGACCTCGGCCGACCTGTCGTCGTACATCCCGGACGAGCACCGGAAGTTCGTCGACGAGACGCTCCTCAAGCTGGGCGTCCCGCCGCTGCCCGAGGGCGAGGGGCGCGAGGGCGTGCTCGGCTGGCTGCACTCGATGGCCCGCTCACACGTCGACGTCGCGCTGCAGCACCGCCCGGTGCTCATCGCCAACGCCCTCGGTACGCCGCCCAACGACGTGATCGCCGAGTGCCAGGCCGCGGGGCTCAAGGTCGCCGCGCTGGCCGGAGCGCCGAAGCACGCCCAGAGCCACGTCGCCAACGGCGTCGACATCATCATCGCCCAGGGCTACGAGGCCGGCGGCCACACCGGCGAGATCGCCAGCATGGTGCTCACCCCCGACATCGTCGACGCGGTCGGCCCGGACGTTCCGGTCCTCGGCGCCGGCGGCATCGGCTCGGGCCGCCAGGTCGCGGCGTCGCTCGCCCTCGGCGCGCAGGGCGTCTGGACCGGCTCGATCTGGCTCGGCACCGAGGAGTACCGCAACCTCGCGTCCAACCAGGGCTGGGAGACCGCCTTCCTGCGCGCCACGTCGTCGGACACGGTCCGCACCCGGATCTACACGGGCAAGCCGGCCCGCCTGCTCAAGACGAAGTGGACCGAGGCCTGGGCGGAGGAAGGTGCGCCGGCGCCGCTGCCGATGCCGCTGCAGAACCTGCTGGTCGCCGACGCGCACAACCGGATCAACGCCTCCGGCGACCCGGACGTGATCTCGATGCCGGTCGGCCAGATCGTCGGGCGGATGAACGAGGTGCGCCCGGTCGCCGAGGTGATGGCCGACCTGGTCGCGGAGTTCCAGGACACGGTGAAGAAGCTGGACGGCATCGCGGGTCTCTGAAGGCCACCTCCTAGATTGGGCGCATGACGCGCAACGTCCTGATCGCCGGAGCCGGACCCGGGGTGAGCGGCTCGCTCGCCCGCCTGTACGCAGCGGAGGGCGCCACGGTCGGCCTGCTCGGCGCCGACGACGGCGTGCTGGCGACGCTGGCCGGCCAGGTCGGCGAGGCAGGAGGCTCGGCGGAGACCGCGGTCGCCGACCTCACCGACGACGCCGCGACCCGCGCAGCCGTGACCCGGATGGCGGAGAAGCTGGGTCACGTCGACGTCGTGCACTTCAACCCGTCGGCGTACCGGGAGAAGGACCCGCTCAGCCTGACGCCCGACGAGCTGCTCGAGGACGTCCGGCTGGGTGTCGGTGCGCTGCTCACGCTGCTCCAGGCCGCGCGGCCGTTCATGGGACCCGGGGGCCGGGTGACCGCGACCGGCAGCATGGCCGCGGACAAGCCGTGGTTCGGTGCGGCGTCGCTCGGCGTGCAGAAGGCGGGCCTGCAGAACCTCGTGCGGAGCATCGACGCCACCCTGTCCGGCGACGGGATCCGCGCGGTGTCCGTCACCGTGCGCGGGATGCTCGCCAAGGAGGGACCGTTCGCCCCCGACAACGTCGCGAAGGCGCTGCGGAGCGCGATCGACCAGGACGAGGCCGACTGGCAGGCGGAGATCGCCTACATCGGCTGAGGGACGCTCCTCGCGACGCGGAGCAGCTCGTCCGCCGGCAGCAGTGCCCCTGCGGAGCAGACCGCGGTGACCAGGCCGGGGAGGGGCGTCCAGCTGACGCAGCGGTGGTAGGCGTCCTGGGTGACGGTCGCCTCGTGCCCGCCGACGTCGTGGTGGGAGACCGCCTTGCCCGTCTCGTCGCAACAGCCGGTGGCCGACCGCACCTCGACGTCGAGGAAGGCGTGGCGTCCGCGCACGAACTGGCGGCCCACTCGGAAGTCACCCTCGGGCGTGAACTCCGAGGAGAGGCCCAGCATCGGGTCGAGGCGTCGTGGCGCGAAGCCGGGTGGCACCCACGCCGGGATCGGCTCGTAGCCGGGACCGAGATGGCCGATGTCCTCGCCCGACTGTTCGTCGAGGAGCCGGCGCTGGCCGAGCGGCTTGCTGAGGCGCATCGTCATCGCGCGGTAGTCCGAGCCCGGGGTGTCGGTGACGAACCCGCACGAGATGGACTCGTCGTCCTCGATCGGGACGCGGTAGATGTACGTGGCGATCCGGACGGCGCTCGACGTCTCCTCGACGACCCGTGCCCGGGGTTCGAGCATCGAGCACTCGGGCTGCTCCGCGCTCTCGGCCGCGAACACGTAGACGGTCACGGCCCGGGGGTCGTCCGGGTCGAGAGCCGCGGCAGCAGGCGCGGTGGGGGCGACGTCGTACCTCACGCCGTCGCGCGTGATCGAGCGGGGTGAGGGCATCTCGTCGGCTGCCTCGGGGGCGACGCCGTCGTCGCCCGTCGTGGCGAGGACGACGCCGGCGGAGGCGGCGGCAAGGGTCACCAGTCCCACTCCGGCGAGCGCCCAGCGACGGCTCCGGCGTGGCGGGGGCGTCCTCGACGGCTCCGGTCGGTCCCCGTCGTGCTGGTGCTGTCCGTCGTCCATCTGCTCCCGATCCCTCCGCTGACCCACCCTCCGCGGGTCAGCGCCCATGGTGCAGGAGCGACCACGGTCGCGTGGGCGGAATCGGCGAACCGCCCGTCGAGACGGTCGACGTGACCGCCGTCACCGTGCCAAGGTGGGCCCGACCCGGCGGCGGGAGGCCCACGCCGGATGCGACATGGGGGTCGACATGGCTGACCGGACGATTCTCGACGAGCTGCGCCCGGAGCGCTCGCCACACGCGCTCCGGCGCCTGCTGCTGGCCGGCGCGGCTGCGGCCCTGGTGGTGACGGGCGCGATCGTCACGGCAGGTTCGTCGCAGGCCGAGCTCTCGCTGGGCGGCGTACCGGAGGCCACCTGCGCGGCGGGCGACCTGGTCGAGACCGCCGAGCAGGGCCGGGTGCCGACCTCCGACTACGAGTCCGGTCGCGCGGCCCAGGGCTACCGCTGCAACACCGTGCAGGTCGGCCACCACGGGAAGCGCTCGGTCCTCGGGTCCGGCGGCTTCAAGGTGCAGCGCTACACCGACGTGACCGGTCGGACCTGCGCCTACTACGACTCCGCGCTGATGGTCGGCCTCAACGTCCCCGGCCTGCTGACGGGTGGCGCCGGCCTCGGCGTCGTCGTGCTCGACATGACCAACCCCGCGAAGCCGGTGAAGACGGCCAACCTGATCACGCCGGCCATGCTCCAGCCGCACGAGTCGCTCCTCGTCAACCAGAAGCGCGGCCTGCTCGCCGCCGTCATGGGCACGCTGGCCACCGCGCCCGGCATCCTCGACGTGTACGACGTCAGCCGCGACTGCCGCAAGCCACGCCTCATGTCGACGACGCTCTCCGGCGTGATGGGCCACGAGAGCGGCTTCGCGCCCGACGGGCGGACCTTCTGGACCGCCGGCGCTGCCGGGTTCACCCTGACCGCGGTCGACGTCACGGACCCGCGCCGCCCGCGGGTGCTCACGACCAAGACCGGCGTCGTCTACCACGGTCTCCGGCTGTCCGGCGACGGCCGCACGATGTACGTCGCCAACATCGGCAGTCCCAGCGGCCGCGACGCCAACTTCCTCGACGGTGCCGGGCTCGACATCCTCGACGTGTCGGAGGTCCAGGACCGTCGTACCAACCCGCAGATCCGGACGCTGTCGCGCCTCACCTGGGAGGAGTCGTCGATCCCGCAGGTCGCCGAGCCCTTCGTCCGCGGCTCGCGGCGCTACGTCTTCGAGGTCGACGAGTTCAGCGACCTGTTCGGCGACATCACGAAGTTCAACTCCCCGAACAGCCCCGTCGGCGCGGCCCGGATCATCGACGTGACCGACCCGCGGGCGCCCGTGGTCGTGTCGAACGTGCGCCTCGACGTCCATGACCCGTCCATCCGCGCGGACGTGATGAAGGACCGCGGGGCGTCGTCGATCGTGCGCAGCTACACCGGCCACTACTGCTCCGTGCCGACCCGCAGCAACCCGCGGATCGCGGCCTGCTCCATGATCGGTTCGGGGCTCCGCCTGTTCGACATCTCCAACCCGGCTCGTCCCCGCGAGGTCGGCTACTTCAACCAGCCCGGCCCCGACGGCGCGTCCGCCATGTCCCAGCCCGCATGGGACCTCGCCCGCAAGCAGGTCTGGTACACCGACACCGACGAGGGCCTCTTCGTGGTGGGGCTGCGCGGTCCCGCGGCGGCGCTGCTGCCCTGACCGGAGCTCGGCGACCCCGACCCCTCACGTGTACGACGACCCGCGTTCCGCCCGCAGCCAGGCGGTCCCGGGCGCCGGGACCCCGGTGGCGGCCAGCGCCCGTTTGAGGACCTTGTTCGTGGCCGTCCTCGGCAGGTCGTCCACGACGCGCACGTAGCGGGGCCAGGCCTTCGGCGACAGGTCCGCCTGGGCGGCCAGGAAGTCCTCGAGGTCCTGCGGCGCCAAGGGTGCACGGAGCACGAGGGCGGCGGCGACCTGGTCGCCGACCTTCTCGTCCGGCACGGCGTACACGGCGGCCTCGGCGATCGCAGGGTGGCGCAGCAGGATCCGCTCGATGGGTGCGGCGGCGAGGTTCTCCCCGTCGACCCGCAGCCAGTCGCCGGTGCGTCCGGCGAAGTAGACCCAGCCGTCGGCGTCGCGGTAGGCGAGATCGCCGGACCAGTACATCCCGCCCCGCATCCGGTCCGCCTCGGCCTCGTCGTCGTTGTAGTAGCCGGCGAACGCGCCGCGGCCGGTCGTGTTCACCAGCTCGCCGATGGCCTCGTCGGGGTTGGCGAGCCGGCCGGCGGCGTCGAAGACCGCGTCGGGTGTCTCCTCGGCCGTCGCCGAGGAGAGCACCTTGATCCCGTCCAGCGGCATGCCGAGGCTCCCGGCCGGCATCCCGGGGCGGCGCTGCACGATGACGGCGTTCTCGGTCGAGGAGTAGGAGTCGACGACCTCGCAGCCGAAGCGCCGCGCGAAGGCGGCGATGTCGCCCTCGTTGGCCTCGTTGCCGAAGACCAGCCGCAGCGTGTTGTCGGCGTCGTCAGGCCGCTCGGGCGTCGAGAGCACGTAGGTGAGCGGCTTGCCGACGTAGTTGGCGTAGGTCGCGCCGAAGGCGCGGACGTCCGGCAGGAAGCCGCTCGCGGAGAACGGCGCGACCGCGAAGGCGGCGCCGGTGGTGAGGGCCGGCGCCCAGCCGGCCATCACGGCGTTGGAGTGGAACATCGGCATCGACAGGTAGTGGACGTCGTCCGGGGTGAGCCCGAGCCGGCCGACGAGGTGGGCGCCGGGGCCGGTGACCTTCTCGTGCGTGACCCGTACCGCCTTCGGTGATCCGCTGGTGCCGCTGGTGAAGATCAACATGAACAGGCCGTCCGGCCTCGGATCCGCCGCCGGAGGGAAGGCGCCGTCGGTGCTTGCCAGCGCGGTGAGTGCGAGGTCGGCGGAGTCGACGACCACCTGGCAGTCCGCCTTGGCGGCGTCGTCGGCGAGGGCCTCGCCGCGACGGGTGGGGTTCAGCCCGACCAGGACGTGGCCGCCCAGGCCCGCGGCCGCCAGGTGCAGCGCGAAGGCCGGCCCGTTCGGGAGCAGCACGCCGACGTGCGGCGGGAGCGCCGGGTCGAGGCGTGACTCCAGCGCCGTGGCGAGACGGGCCGCGGCGGCGACGTACTCGCGCCAGGAGCGCGAGGTGGGGGAGCCTGCTTCCCGCCAGAGCAGCGCCGGACGGTCGTCCTCGGCACGGGCGAGAAGCAGGTCCCGGACGGTCACGCGAACGAGCGGCCGATCGTCAGCGCCTGCTCGGTCGCGCCTCCGAAGAGGAACTCGAACCGCTTGCCGCTGGTGAAGTAGCGGTGCGCCTCGCCG
>DATLIG010000308.1:0-4526 GCA_035539555.1 Nocardioides sp.
CGCTGGTGCTGGACGCAGTTGCCGGTCACCCGACGGGCGCGGATCTTGCCGCGGTCGGAGATGAACTTCTTCAGAAGGGCGGTGTCCTTGTAGTCGACACCGGTGGCCTTCTCCTTGCAGAACTGGCAAACCTTCTTCTTCGGCTTGCGGACGACTGCCTTCGCCATTGTGGTGCTCCTCCTCAGAGCCCGGCCGCGTCAGTCAAACGGCGGCCGGAATGGTTGATGTGTTGGTGGCCGGGTCTCGTGACGGTCGCTGCGCGACCTCCTCGACCACCGGCCTTGTTGCTCAGAACGGGGGCTCGTCGCCACCGGCGACGCCCGGGGCGGCCCACGGGTCGCCGGCCGGCGCCCCGCCACCCTGCTGGCCGCCACCCGACGGCTGGCTGCCCCACGGGTCTCCACCCGCGGGACGTCCGCCACCCTGCTGGCCACCCTGGTTGCCGTAGCCACCCTGGTTGCCACCGCCGCCGCCGTACCCACCGCCGCCGCCGGAGCGGTTGGCGCGGGTGACCTTGGCGGTCGCCCAGGTCAGCGACGGGCCGACCTCGTCCACCTGGATCTCGTTGACCGTGCGCTTCTGGCCCTCACGGTCCTCGTACGAGCGCGACACGAGCCGCCCCTGCACGATGACCCGCATGCCCTTCTGGAGGGACTCGGCGACGTTCTCCGCGGCCTGCCGCCACACCGAGCAGGACAGGAACAGGCCTTCGCCGTCCTTCCACTCGTTGGTCTGGCGGTCGAAGGTGCGCGGCGTCGACGCGATGCGGAAGTTGGCCACCGCGGCACCCGAGGGGGTGAAGCGGAGCTCCGGGTCGTCGACGAGGTTGCCGACCACGGTGATGTAGGTGTCGCCTGCCATGGGTGTCTCCTGGTGAGCGTGGGTACGGATGGCGGTCCGGGTCAGACCCGGACGGATGCCCCCATCGTGTCGTGGACGTCCGACATCGGCGATGCCTTGTCCACAGGCACGGGTGATCCTGCTGTCGACCTCAGACGGTCGGGCGCAGGACCTTGGTACGCAGCACGGACTCGTTGAGGGTCAGCTGGCGGTCGAGCTCGTCGACCGTCGCCGGCGCCGCGGTCAGCTTGATGATCGCGTAGATGCCTTCGGCGTTCTTCTTGATCTCGTACGCCAGGCGGCGCTTGCCCCACACGTCGACGTTGTCGACGGTGCCGCCGTCATTGCGGACGACGTTCAGGTACTTGTCGAGCGACGGCTGAACCGTCCGCTCGTCGAGGCTCGGGTCGAGGATGACCACGACTTCGTAGTTGCGCAAAGCGGTCTCCACCTCCTCTGGACTGACGGCCACGGACTCTCCGCGGCAGGAGGGCTCTGCATGTCCGCACCGGTTCGGCCCGGGCAGACGTGTGTACGGCGCCAGACGGCACCGGACAGGAGAGGTTAACCCGTCGGCGTACCGGTCTCCCAATCGGGCGGCAGGGCCGGGCGCTGTCCCCGCGCGTCCCTACAGTTGAACCCATGAGCGAGCTGCGCATCGGTGCCCACGTCGACCAGACCGACCCGATCGCCGAGGCGGCGGCCCGCAACGCCCCGCTGGTGCAGTTCTTCCTCGGCAACCCGCAGTCGTACAAGGGCCCCGTCCTCTCCTACGAGGGTGGCGCCGCGGCACTGCGGGCGGCGGCCGAGGACGCGGGCGTCGACCTGTACGTGCACGCGCCGTACCTGATCAACGTGGCGACCACGAACAACCGCCAGCGGATCCCGAGCCGCAAGCTGCTGCAGCAGCACATGGACGCTGCGGCCGAGCTGGGCGCGAAGGGGCTGATCGTGCACGGCGGCCACGTGACCGACGACGACGACCCGGCGAAGGGCTTCGACAACTGGCGCAAGGCGGTCGAGGCGACCGACATCAAGGTCCCCCTGCTGATCGAGAACACCGCCGGCGGCACGAACGCGATGACCCGCTACCTCGACCGGATCAAGGGCACCTGGGAGGCGATCGCCAGCGCCGAGGGCGCCGACATGGTCGGCTTCTGCCTCGACACCTGCCACGCGCACGCGGGCGGCAACGCGCTGGAGACGATCGTCGACGACATCCTCGCGATCACCGGCCGGATCGACCTGGTGCACGCCAACGACAGCCGCGACGCCTTCGACTCCGGTGCCGACCGGCACGCCAACTTCGGCGCCGGCCAGATCGATCCCGACCTGCTCGCCCAGGTGGTCCGCGACGCCGGCGCCCCCGTGGTCTGCGAGACGCCGGGCGGTGCGGGCGAGCACGTCGCGGACTTCCAGTGGCTGCGCGAGCGTCTCTGACCCCTTGCGCTCACCCGGATCCGGCGTAATCTCGATTACATGATTACAACGGAGCAGCACGAGCAGATCCGCGGCTGGTTCGCGGGCCGGCTGCCGGAGGACCTCTTCGAGTCGCTGGTGGAGGTCACCGTCGACCGCGAGGAGATCACCGTCGTCGGCCGCATCGCGGCCCCCGCGTTGGCCGAGGACGCCTCGCCGACCGAGCGCAGGGCCGCGGCGCAGGGCCGCATCCAGGAGTTCCGCGAGCGGACCCGCGACGCGCGGATCGCTATCGCCCGCGAGGCGGAGCGGCAGTACGACCAGAAGGTCGCCTGGGGGGTGGAGTGCGACGGCACCCGCGTCCTGTTCACCCACCTGGCAGTGCCGACGATGACCCGGCTGCGCCAGCCGGAGCGGGCCGTCCTCGACACCCTGGTCGCCGGAGGCGTCGCGCGCAGCCGCAGCGAGGCCCTGGCCTGGTGCGTCCGGCTCGTCCAGCAGCACGCCGACGACTGGCTGGGCGAGCTGCGCGACTCCCTCGAGCAGGTCCACCGGGTCCGCGCCCAAGGACCCGATGCCCCGGCCGGGAACGCCGCGGACAGCGCGTGAGCGGGTCGCCGGACCCGGCCACGCCGAGCATCCTCGAGTGGGCGGGCGGCCGGGAGGCCCTGAGCCGGCTGACCCGGGAGTTCTACGGCCGGGTCGCGGACGATCCCGTGCTGGCGCCCGTGTTCGCCGGCATGGACGCCGACCATCCCGAGCACGTGGCGGTCTGGCTGGCCGAGGTCTTCGGCGGCCCCGCGGACTACACCGCCCACCACGGGGGCCACGCGCACATGGCGCGGCAGCACCTGGGCCGGGGCATCACCGAGCAGCAACGCCGGCGGTGGGTCGACCTGCTGCTCGACGCCGCCGACGAGGTGGGGCTGCCGACCGACCCCGAGTTCCGCGCCGTGTTCGTCTACTACCTCGAGTGGGGCACCCGGATGGCGCTGGTCTACTCCGGCGACGACCCGCCGCCCATCGACGCCGCCGACGTCCCCACGTGGCAATGGGGTCAGACACCACCCTGGCAACCGGACCGGCGCGACGGGCCCGACTGAGCGGACACCCGGGCGAGCGCCCGTTTCCGGAGGGCCCCGGCCGGAGAGGGTGATGGCATGCGTGTCGCCCTTCCCGCCGCCGTCGCGGCCGTTCTCCTCCTCTCCTCCTGCTCCGCGAGCCACGAGGACGACGGCAGGCCCACGGTGAAGCCGCCGACGGCCGACGCACTCGAGGTCGCCTGGCAGGTCGAGGTCGACGACCTGTACCACGACGCCGACACCGGCCGGGGCGACGCCGTGTGGGTCGGCGCGGACCGGGTGGCGCTGGTCGGCAGGGACCGGGTCAGCGTCATCGACGCCGCCAGCGGTACGACGACCGGCACCATCGACCTCCCGGGCCGGGTCTGCGCGGCGGCACCGGACGCCAACGCCGCCGGCATCGGCGTCGTGGTCGTCGGCCGCCGGGCCGACGGCGGCGGTGCGCCCTGCACCGCCGCCCGCGCGGTCGCCGTCGACCTCGCCACCGCCACGACGCTGTGGACGAAGCCGGTGACCGAGCGCATCTACCTCCGCTTCGTCGGCGTGGGCGAGCGGACGGTGGCGGTGGCCGATGCGGCCGCCGGGGTGCAGCGACTGCGGATCACCGACGGCAAGCGCCTCCCGGACCTCGGCGCCGACAGCCGCGGGTCCGCCACCAACGGCACGACCGTCGTGGTGACGGGCGCGGACTCCACGACGCTCGAGGTCCAAGACCAGGACTCGGGCCGGCTGCTCCACCGGCTCGACGTGCCCCGCGTGTACGACGTCGCGGAGGTCCTGCCCGGCACCGACCCGGTCGTCGTCGCGGTCAACGGCCCGGACGGGTTCGGCTTCGTGGACCTGTCGGGGCGCAGGCCGCGACCGGTCGGCCGCGGCATCAACAGCAGCTATCCCCGGCTCGAGCGCGTGACGAGCGTCGACGGCACCGCGGTGGTGCAGTACGGCACGTCCTCCGTCGTCGGCCGCTGGAACCCCGACACCCGCACCCTCGACACGATCCCCGTGCTCGACGAGGGCGAGGCCCTCGTCGGTGCGTACGACGGCCGGCTGGTCACCACCGTCTCCTCCGGCAACCCGCTGGCCCAGGGCGCGGTGGTGCGCCTGGTCGACCCCGCCGATCCCGCGGACCCGCTCGTCCTCGGCACCATCCCGGAGTCGATCGGCTCGTTCTTCGGCACCGCGACG
>DATLIG010000309.1:0-3971 GCA_035539555.1 Nocardioides sp.
AAGTCGTGGCAGCGCGCCGCGATGGCCGGGCTGACCCCGGGCAACGCACTGGACCACGTGACCTACAGCGACGTCGACACCTCCGGCCCGCTGCTGTCGGCGGCCTCGGAGGTTCTCGACGAGCTCAACGACCAGCTGCAGGGGACCATGTTCTCGACGCTGCTCGTCGACCGGGAGGGCCGGATCGCCCAGCGCTGGTGCGGCGACCGGGGCGGCCGGCGGGCCTTCGACAACCTCGGGCTGGACGTCGGAGCGTCGCTGCTGGAGGAGGCGGTCGGCACCAACGCCCTCGGCACGGTGCTGGAGACCCGGACCAGCATCACGATCAACGGCAGCGAGCACTTCGCCGTACCCCTGCGGCGGTTCAGCTGCTACGGCCATCCGATCTTCCACCCGACCACGCGCCGGATCGAGGGCGTCCTCGACATCACCGCGCTGATGGAGGAGGCCAGTCCGCTGCTGCCGCCGCTGGTGGCCCGCGCGGTCGCGGACATCGAGCAGCGCCTGCTCGACCGCAGCCGGGTCTCCGACAAGCAGCTCCTCGCCGCCTTCCAGGCCGCCGGCACCCGGCGCCGCGCCGTGGTGGCGATCGGCCAGGACCTGTTCATGTCCAACCAGGCCGCGTCCGACCTGCTCGGCTCGACGGACGTCGCGCTGCTGCGGATGCTCGTCGGCGACCTGCACGACAACGCGGACGTGGACCTGACCCTCGAGTCCGGACTGGACGTCCGGGTCGAGGCGAGCCGGGTGGGCGGCGCGCGGGGAGGCGCCCTCCTGCACGTCGAGCCGCGCCGCGAGCTGCGGGTCGCTCCCCGCACCGTCCGCCCGGACGTCGCCCACGCACCCATCCTGGTGTCCGGTCCCCCGGGCTCCGGCCGTTCGACCGAGGCCCGCCGCAGCAGCGAGGTCCAGCCGGTCACCGTCCTCACCGCGGCCACGGCGCTGCTCGACGGCGCCGAGGCCTGGGCACGGAACTTCGGCGCGCTGGTCCGCGCCGGGCAGGGAACCGTCTGCGTCGACGGCTTCGACCTGCTCCCCGACGACCTCGTCGACCTGGTCGCCTCCCACCTCGCGGAGCGCAAGGCGCCCCGGCTGGTGCTGGTGTGCGGACCGCTCGAGGGCCTGTCCGGGCGTGCCGCCGCGCTCGCCGGGGAGTGCACCGAGCGCCGGCTGCTGGCGCCGCTGGCGAGCCGACCCCACGAGCTTCCCGAGCTGGTACGACGCATGCTGGCCGACCTCGGCGCCGACTCGTCGCTGCACTTCACCCCGGGCGCACTGCGCGCCCTGTCGGCCCAGCCGTGGCCCGGCAACCTGCGAGAGCTGCGGGCCGTCGTCGACCACGTCGCCCGCCACCAGCGCACCGGCGCGGTCGTCCTCGACCAGCTGCCGGAGGCCTACCGGGCCCAGGAGCCGACCAAGAAGCTCGCGCCGATCGAGCACGCCGAGCGCGCCGTCATCATCGAGGCGCTGCGCGAGCACGACGGCAACAAGGTGAAGGCGGCGCAGTCACTGGGCATCTCGCGCACCACCCTCTACGCGAAGATGCGGGCGCTGCGGATCACGGTGTACTGAGACCGTGCCCGCAGCGCCCGCCACCCGCGGGGGCCGCCGGGGTCAGTGACCCGACGGCACCCCCACGGGCAGGTGACGACGGCGACCCGTCAGCCGTGCCACCAGGACCCCCACGGCGAGCACGACCTCGAGCCCGGCGACCAGGCTCGCGACGTGCATCAGGTCCCATCCCTCGCCGTGGAGGTGCGCCGCCGCGTGCTCCGTGGCCGACGCCGCGTGGGCTGCCCCGCCGTGGACGGCGGGGCCTCCCGTCGTACCCATCACCAGCAGGTGGAGCGCGACCATCGCGGCGGCGGTGCCGGCCGTCCACTCCCACGCCCGGGAGTCCGACGTCCGCCACAGGGCAGGCACGCAGCGCAGGCAGGCGAGCGCGGCGGCGAGCATGAGGAGCACGGCCAGCGGCGGCATCGTTCCGAGCGCCGCCAGGTGCAGGCCGACCGAGACGACCGCCAGCCCGGCGGCGATCCGGCCGGCCACGATCCCGGTCACCTCGTCCCCCGGCAGTGCGGGGTCGTCCCGGCCGGTACGTCGAGGGCGGGGTTCCGGTCGAAGAAGCCGACCGGCTTCAGCTTGAACCCGGTGTAGTCGACCGGCATGACCGGCCAGTCCTCGGGCCGCGGGAAGTGCGTGAGCCCGAAGGTGTGCCACAGCACGATGTCGGCACCGTCGATGTCGCGGTCCTGCTCGACGTACCGCTCGATGCCGTCGGTGCCGGGCGACTGGTTGACGATCTCACCGGCGGGCCAGCGGTGGCTGTCGTCGTGCGCGCTGACCCACAGGTGGTGGGTGCCGAAGGCGCCCCGCTTCGCGATCACCGACGACGGGTCGGCGAGCAGCGTCGGCTGGCCCTCCGGGTGCAGCGCGTAGCCGACGGGCTGGCCCAGCCGGTTGGACCTCTCCGGGTTGGTGACCAGCCAGGTCCGCGAGGCGAGGTTGTCGGCGTGCCGCCGCGCCTCGAGCTCGGTGCGCAGCCGGGTGTGCTGCTGGCGGAAGGCGTTGCCGTGCGGGTTGACGTCGCTCACCGGCACCCGCACCGCGTCCACCTCGTCGACGGCGTTGGTGTGCCCGTCGACCGCCATGTCCAGGCGGGCGGAGAAGAGGTGCTGGTGGAACGGGGCGCCCAGCCCCGGCGCCATCTCGGTCGCGAACCCGTCCGGACCCGGGTACGCCGACGTGAACACGATCCCCGTCGCCTTGGCCTCGAGCTCGATGGTGCCGTCGAGGTAGAGGTACCAGTAGAAGCCGTAGTCGTAGTTGCCGATCGTGAGGAAGAAGGAGATCACCAGGCGGCGCTGGCGCCGGGTCTCGGCCATGCCGTTGAAGAGGTCGGTGTGCTTCCACAGCACGCCGTAGTCCTCCTCGTGCAGGCAGATCGCGTTGGTCAGCGTGCGCGGCTCGCCCTTCTCGTCCGCGATCACCGCGTCGACGTAGGTGATCTCGCCGAGGCAGTCGCAGCCGAGCTCGAGGGAGTTCGTGTAGCGGCCGAAGACGTACTCGCCCTGGTCGAAGTAGTTGATCCAGTAGCGCGAGGGCGCCGGGTCGCCGTACGGCACGACCATCTCGGGGATCGACGCCCGGTTGACGATCGGCCGCACCCCGCCCGGCACGGCGTCGTCCTTCCAGCCGAGCTGATGGAGGACGAGGCCCTCACGGACGTCGAAGGTGAACCGGAACTGCCAGTTCGCCCACTCGATGAGGTTGTCGGTGACGGTGAAGCTGGGGCCCTCGGGCTGGGTGATCTCGATCGGCTTGAGGTCGGTGCGGGTCGGCGAGCCGTGCGGCTCCGCGTTCCACTCGCCGCGCTCCATCGGCACGTCCATCATCGCGTTGTCGGCGACCGCGAAGACGGTCCGCTCCGTCAGGTCGACGTAGGCGCAGACACCGTCGATCGGGTGCGCCCACGGCAGGTCGGCCTCGTCGAGCTGCAGGAACGCGAGCACCCGGCACATGCGACGGCCCTGCTCGACGGGGTCGCCGAAGTTGCCGGCCGACAGCGGCACGGCGCGGACCATGGTGGGGTCGATCCCGCGGCGCTCCATGGCGGAGAGCCACTCCTCGCTCGCCAGCAGGATCTGCTCGATGTCCTCGAACTCCTCGTCGAGGATCGGCCCCTGCCCCTCGGCGAGGGCGTCGATCACGCGGGTCGACGCGACGGCACCCGCGGTCACGTCGACCACGACGCTCGTCGCGGCGCCCGAGGCCCGGTCCACGAGGATGCTCGCGACGCTGCGCCGGAAGACGTCACCGTCGGCGTGGGCCAGCAGCTCGGCCTTCGGCGCCTCGAGCAGGCCGACGTAGACGAAGCGGGTGTCCGGCCCCAGCAGGCCGGCGGCGTCGACCACCTCCCGGTTGGTGCTCACCTCCTCGGCGGTGAGCAGGGACAGCGGGTGCGTCGTGAG
>DATLIG010000310.1:0-5247 GCA_035539555.1 Nocardioides sp.
CGGGCGACCTGCACCAGCTGGTCGAGGTCGACCTTCTCGAGCGGCGCGTGGGCGTCCTCGATGTCGCCGGGACCGTAGTGGAGCGTGGGGATGCCACCGATGCCGGTGTAGAGCCGCAGGTCGCTGCCGTAGACACCGGCGGCGAGCGGCGGGTGCGCCCCGCCGGTCGCGGCGACGGCCGACGACATCTCACCGACCAGCGGGTGGTCGGAGTCCGTGCTGCCGCTGGCGAACTGACCGCCGGGCCAGGTGACGAGGGGCCGGTTCTCCCGCAGCCACGGGTCCTTGACGGACACCTCGGTGACCACGTCCTCGAAGCGGGCCCGGGCAAGCCGCGGGTCCTCGTCGATCTGCACCCCGAAGCGGCCCTCGGCGACCAGCCGGTCGGGGACGTTGCTCGACCACTCCCCCGCCCGGACCACCCCGAAGGACAGCGCGAACGGTGTCTTGCCGAGGAAGGTCGGGTCGGGGTCGCGGTTGCGGTCCGCCTCGAACTCCATCAGCGCGGCGTGGATCGGCAGGAACGCCTCGAAGGCGCTGACCCCCTCGGTGCGCATGCTGCCGTGCGCCGACCGGCCGGCGACCTCGATCCGGAAGGTCAGCGCGCCCGCGGTGGCGGTGATGATCTTGGCGCTGGTCGGCTCGGTGATCACCGCGGCCTCTCCGATGTGTCCGCGCCGCAGCGTCGCGAACGCCCCGAGTCCGCCGTCCTCCTCGCCGACGACGAAGTGCAGGGCCAGCGGGCGATCGAGCCGCACCCCGGCCGAACGGAGGGTGCGCAGCACGGCCAGGTTGGCGGCCGCGCCCGCCTTCATGTCGCAGGCGCCGCGCCCGTAGAGCGCGCCCTCGCGGATGTCGGCTGAGAACGGGTTGATGCCGAGCCAGGAGTCCGGGTCGCCCGGGGGTACGACGTCCAGGTGGCCTTGCAGGACCAGGGCGGGCATGCCTTCGCCGGCGGTCGTGCCGACGACGCCGACCGCCTGCTCGCGCGACACCTCGACCCCGGGGAACCACGGGTCGGCGGTCAGCTCGTCGAGGTCGATGTCCCACCGGTCGACGTCCGTGTCGAGGTCGCGGAGCAGGCCGGCGGCGACCTCCTGGACCTCGACCTCCTCGTCGGTGCCGCCCATGCTCGGGATGCGCACCAGCTCCATCAGCGACTCGACCAGCACGGTCTCGTCGAGGTGGTCCAGCACGGAGCGCTCGGCCGCGGTCAGCTCGTCGGGGCTCATGGTCCGAGTGTGCCGGAGGGTCCGTGGCTGTCGTTCGCAGGGTGGTGACGGTCGCGGTGGCGTCCTCCGCGGGCCCAACCCGACAGCTGCAGGACTCGTGCGGCTAGTCCGCCTCCCAGCGGAAGAGGCGTACGGCGACCAGCGTCACGACCACCGCGAAGCCGAGCAGGATGCCGATCGGAAGGAAGGCCGCTGACGGTCCCTGGCCGCGGACCATCACGTCGAGCATCCCGTCGTTGAGATGCCGCAGCGGCAGCAGGCTCGACACCACCTGCAGCCACGACGGCGCACCTTCGAGCGGGAAGAACGACCCGGAGAGGAACGCCATCGGCAGGACCAGGAAGTTCGCGAGGTTCACCGCGCCCTCCTGAGTCTTCGCGAGTGCGCCGGCGAGCAGGCCGAGCGACATGAACGACAGGGTCCCGGCGACCAGCAGCGGCACCGCCATCCACCAGGACCCGGTCAGCCGCAGCCCGAACGCGCTGATGCCGAGACCGACGAAGAGCGCCATCTGCCCGAGCGCGATGAGCACGGTCACCACCACCCGGGCTCCGACGACGGACCCGACCGGCACCGGCGACAGCTGGAGCCGCCGCAGCAGCTTGCTGTTGCGCCAGCCCTGCAACGTGGCGGCGGCACCGAAGGCCGCGCTCATCGCGACCGCCCAGCCGAGCAGGCCCGGCGTGACGAACTGGATCACGGACAGCGAGTCGTCCTCGACCCGCTCCGCGGTGAACGTGTACGACGGAGGCTCGCCGGTCGCCGCGACGTTGGCGCCGTCCACGAAGGCCCGCAGCGTGCCCTGGGTGACGGCAGCCTTCACCTGGTCGGTCTGGGTGTAGTGCGCGACCAGCTCGTCGCCGCGCTGCTCGACGGCCACGTCGGCGTCGCCCTTGCGGACCTCCTCCAGCGCCGCGGCGAGGTCGTCCTCGTCGGTGACCTCGAAGGTGTCGTCGAACGCGGCGCGGGCGTCGTCGGGCAGCTCGTCGACGAGCGGGACGGCGCCGACCTTGATCAGGTCGACCTTCGACTGGTCCTGGCTGCCGAGGATGCCGCCGAAGAGCACGAGGAACATCAGCGGGAAGACGACCGCGAAGAAGACGGCGGCCCGGTCGCGCAGGAAGCCGCGCAGGATCGCCACCGAGAGGGCCCAGAAGGGAGATCCGCTCATGCGCGGTACTCCCGTCCGGTCAGCGCGAGGAAGACGTCCTCGAGGGTGCCGGTCTGCACGCTCACCCCGTCGAGGTGGTCGCCCGCGGCGAGCGCGGTGATGACCCCGCCGGGATCGCGGGTCACCAGGACGACGCCGTCCACGTCCGCACGGGCCTCGCTCACGCCGGGGATCGCGGCCGCCTGCTCGGCGGTGAGCGTTCCCGGGGCGACGGTGATCCGCGCGGGCGCGTCGAGGCCGCGCACCAGCGCCGCCGGGGTGTCGAACTGCAGGATCCGGCCGTGGTCCATCACGGCCACCCGGTCGCAGAGCACCTCCGCCTCGTCCATGTAGTGCGTCGTCAGCACGACCGTGCGCCCGCTGTCGTTGATCGAGGACAGCAGGTCCCAGAGGTTGCGCCGCGCCTGGGGGTCGAGCGCGGCGGTCGGCTCGTCGAGGAACACCAGCTCCGGGTCGTGCACCAGCGCGCACGCGATCGACAGCCGCTGCGCCTGGCCGCCGGAGAGGTCCTCCACCCGCGCCTCGGCCTTGTCGGTGAGCCCCACCCGCTCCAGCCACTCGTCGGCGGGGCCGGCCCCGACGCCGTACAGGCTGGCGAAGGTGCGGATCTGCTCGCGGGCGGTGAGGCGCTCGAAGAAGGACGATGCCTGCAGCTGGACACCGATCCGGGGCTGGAGGCGCGGGTTGCGCGGCCACACCGGCTCGCCGAACAGTCGCACCTCGCCGCCGTCGGGCCGCCGCAGCCCCTCGATCATCTCGAGCAGCGTGGTCTTGCCCGCGCCGTTCGGCCCCACGACGCCCACGAACTCGCCGTCGGCGACCTGCAGCGTCACGCCGGCGACCGCGGTGAGGTCGTCGTACCGCTTGGTCAGGTCCTGGACGTCGATCGCTGGCATCACGGCGACCCTAGACGAGGATGGTGAACCCTCTCCACCGACATTCCGGGGCGGCTGGCTCGAGCTCAGGTGAGCAGGCCGCGCACCACCCGCAGCCCGACCGACACCTTCGCGATGTCCGTCGGCTCGTCCGAGCAGACCGCGGTCAGCGCGCCGATCGCATGGTCGACGACACCACCCGCCGACTCCTCCCACACGCTGACCCGGCGCGACGCGAACTCCAGCGGGTCCTCGTCGGCCGCGGGCTCGAGCCCGGCCGTAGCGGCGAGCACCTCGCCGGTCAGCTGGGCGTGGACGGCGTGGAGGTCGTCGCGCAGGGCGGCGCGGGCCATCGTCTGCCACTGGTCCTCTCGCGGCAGGTCGACGATCCGCTGTTGCAGCGCCGAGACGCCGAGGCGTTCGCCGAGCGTGAAGTGGACCCGGGCGACCTCCGCCGGCGGGAGGTCGGCCCGGTCGGCGATCTCGACGACGTTGAGCAGCGTGTAGGCCACGTCGAAGGCCGCGACCCTCGACGCCAGCTCGGGCGGCACGGACTGCGCCTCCAGCGACTTCCGCCTGCTCTCGTACGCCGCCAGCTCGGCACCGGTCAGCAGCGACGGCAGCTCGAGCATCGTTTCCTGCACGGGTGTCGCGAAGAACTCCACGTTGCCCTGGCTGTCCAGCGGGGGCCGCCGGTTGGTGATCAGCCAGCGCGACGCGCGCTCCACGAGGGTGCGCATCTCCACCCGCATCCGGGTCTGCAGGCCGGCGTCGAGCACGTTGTCGTACTGCTCGAGCTCGCGCCGCAGGTCGAGGGACCCGAAGATCTCCCGCGCCACGAAGTTCGCCCGCGTGAGCTCGGCCGGGCTGGCCCCGGTCTCACCCGTCAGCCGCGGCCAGTAGGTGAACCCGGCACCGTTGACCAGGTCGTTGACGACCTGGGTCACGATGATCTCGCGTCGCAGCGGGTGGTGGCCGATCTGGTCGAGGAAGCCGTTCTGCACCGGAGCCGGGAAGTACGACTGCAGGTCGAGGGTGAGGTACGGGTCCTCCGGCAGGTCGGAGGCCAGCAGCTCCTCGGCGAGCACGATCTTCGTGTACGCCATCAGCACGGCGAGCTCGGGCTGCGTGAGCGCTCCCCCGGCCTCGATCCGCCGCTTGACCTCGCGGGTCGGCGGCAGCGCCTCCAGCTCGCGGTCCAGCAGGCCGCGGGACTCGAGGTCGTGCATCCACTGCTCGTGGACGTGCAGCAGCGACGGCGCGTTCTTGGCCGCGTTGGCCAGGGCGAGGTTCTGCTCGTAGTTGTCGCGCAGCACGAGGTCGGCGACCTCGTCGGTCATCGACGCGAGCAGCTCGTTGCGCTGCTTGCCGGTCAGGTCGCCGTCGAGGACGACCCGGTCGAGCAGGATCTTCAGGTTCACCTCGTGGTCGGAGGTGTCCACCCCGGCCGAGTTGTCGATGAAGTCCGTGTTGATCCGGCCCCCGTCGGCGGCGTACTCGATCCGGCCACGTTGGGTGCAGCCGAGGTTGCCGCCCTCGCCCACGCACCGCACCCGCAGCTGCCCGCCGTCGACCCGGATGGCGTCGTTGGCCTTGTCGCCCGCGTCGGCGTTGGTCTCGCTGGACGCCTTGACGTAGGTGCCGATGCCGCCGTTCCAGAGCAGGTCGACGGGCGCGAGCAGGATGGCGCGCATCAGCTCGGCCGGCGTCATCCGCTCGACATGGCCCGCGATGCCGATCGCCGCCCTGATCTGCGCGTTGATCGGGATCGACTTGGCGCTGCGGGAGAAGATGCCGCCACCCTCGGAGATCAGCGAGCGGTCGTAGTCCGCCCACGACGAGCGGGGCAGCTCGAAGAGCCGCTTGCGCTCGGCGAACGACGGCCCGGCGACCGGGCTGGGGTCGATGAAGACGTGCCGGTGGTCGAACGCCGCAACGAGGCGGATGTGCTCGGACAGCAGCATGCCGT
>DATLIG010000311.1:0-13918 GCA_035539555.1 Nocardioides sp.
AGCACGACCTGCACCCCGGCGACGTACGACGGCGGCAGGGCCAGCACCCACGGCCCGCTCGCCCCGAGCCGGGCCGCCGACGCGCGGATCGAGGCGAGCACGGCCCCTCGGGGTCCACGGGCACGCCGAAGCGGGTCGTGCTGACCCGAGGGGCCGTGCTCGCCTCGATCCGCGCGTCGGCGGCCCGGCTCGGGGCGAGCGGGCCGTGGGTGCTGGCCCTGCCGCCGTCGTACGTCGCCGGGGTGCAGGTCGTGCTCCGCTCGCTCGTCGCGGGCCACGAGCCGACGCTGCTCGAACGTGGCGGCTGGCCCGACGGCGACGGCTGGTTCACCTCGCTCGTGCCGACCCAGCTGCGCCGCCTGCTGGCCTCGCCGACCGACGTCGCGGCGCTGCGTCGCGCGCACACGGTGCTGCTCGGGGGTGGGCCGATCGGTGCCGACCTGCGGGCGCAGGCCGCGGCAGCCGGGGTGCACGTCGTCGCGACCTACGGCTCGGCCGAGACCGCCGGCGGATGCGTGTACGACGGCGTCCCCCTCGACGGCGTCGCCGTCGCCCTCGGCGAGGGCGGCCGCGTCCGGATCGCCGGCCCCACCCTCTTCTCCGGGTACGACGGCCAGCCGGACCTGACGCGTGAGGTGCTCGTGGACGGCTGGTTCCTGACCTCCGACGCCGGCCGGATCGACGAGGACGGTCGGCTGGCGCTGATCGGCCGCCTCGACGACGTCATCGTCACCGGCGGGTTGAACGTGCCCGGCCCAGCGGTCGCGGAGCGACTGCGCGCGCACCCGGCGATCGCGGAGGTCGAGGTCCTCGGCGTCCCGGATGCCGAGTGGGGCAACCGGGTCGTCGCGTTCGTCGTGCCCGCGGGGGCCGGGATCGTCGACGAGCTGCGCGACTGGGTGGCCGCGGTGCACCCGCGGGCCTGGGCGCCGCGCCAGTGGGTGGTCCTCGACGAGGTCCCGCTGCTGCCGAACGGCAAGCCGGACCGGCAGGCACTGCGGGCGCTCGCCACCGAGGACGCCGCCTCGTGAGGTCAGCGTCATGAAGGTCGTCGCGATCCCGATGCGGACCCGCTTCCGCGGGATCACCGTGCGTGAGGCGGCGCTGCTGCGGGGCCCGGCGGGGTGGGGGGAGTGGAGCCCGTTCCTGGAGTACCCGCCCGACGTCGCCGAGCCGTGGCTGCGCTGCGCCGAGGAGGCGATGGCCGGCGACTGGCCGGCGCCGCTGCGCTCGTCCGTCCCGGTCAACGTCACCGTGCCGGCCGTCGGCCCCGAGCGGGCGCACGAGATCGTCCTGGCCGGCGGCTGCCGCACCGCGAAGGTCAAGGTCGCCGAGCCCGGCCAGACCGTCGCCGACGACGAGGCCCGCGTCGAGGCGGTGCGTGACGCGCTCGGCCCCGACGGGCACGTGCGGGTCGACGCCAACGGCGGCTGGTCCGTGGACGAGGCGGTCGCGGCGATCGGGCGGCTGGACCGCGCCGCCGGCGGGCTGGAGTACGTCGAGCAGCCGGTCGCCTCCGTCGAGGACCTCGCCCGCGTCCGCCGCCGGGTGGACGTGCCGATCGCGGCGGACGAGTCGATCCGCCGCGCCGAGGACCCCTATCGGGTGCGGGAGCTCGAGGCCGCCGACATCGCCGTGCTCAAGGTGCAGCCGCTCGGCGGGGTGCGCGCCTGCCTCGAGATCGCCGAGCGGATCGGCCTCCCCGTCGTCGTGTCCTCCGCCCTGGAGACCTCGGTCGGGATCGCGGCCGGTGTCGCGCTCGCAGCCGCGCTGCCGTCGCTGCCGCACGCCTGCGGGCTGGCCACGGTGCAGCTGCTCACCGCGGACGTGGTGGCCGAGCCGCTCCTGCCCGTCGACGGCGCCCTTCCGGTACGACGCCCCTCGGTCGTCGTCCACGAGGTGGAGCGGGTGGCCGCCGCGCCGGACCGGGTCGAGCACTGGGAGGCCCGGCTCGCCGCCGTGCGGGCGTTGCGGGAGGATCGTCGGCCATGAGCACCGACGCCGCCGACAGCTCCGCTGTCCTCGCCGACGCCTGCCTGGCGTGGCTGGGCCGGGCCGGCGTGACCGACGTGGTCGCCGCCCCCGGATCGCGCAACGCACCGCTGCTCCTCGCGCTCTGGTCGGCCGCCCAGGCGGGCGGGATCCGCCTGCACACGCGCATCGACGAGCGCACGGCCGGCTTCCTCGCCCTCGGTCTCACCAAGTCCGGCGCCCGCGCCGCCGTCGTCACGACGTCCGGTACGGCGGTCGCGAACCTCCATCCCGCCGTGCTCGAGGCCGTGCACTCCGGCATCGACCTCGTCGTCGTCTCCGCCGACCGCCCGGCCCGGCTGCGCGGCACCGGTGCCAACCAGACCACCGACCAGGTCGGCATCTTCAGCCCGTTCGTGGCGACGCACGACATCGCGTCCGTGGCCGACCTCGACGTCGTACCCGTGACTGCTGGTGGGCCGGTCCACCTCAACGTCCAGCTCGACGCGCCCCTCGTCCCTGCCGCTCCCGCCGCGGTGGTCCCTGGCCAGAAGCACCGGAGTCCGGCTGGTTCCGGTGCTCTCGACCCGGGGCCACCGGCCACGGACCTGGAGAGGGGGCCGCGGACGGTCGTGGTGGCGGGCGACGACGCCGGTCCCCGGGCCCGGCAGCTCGCGGAGGCAGCCGGGTGGCCGTTGCTGGCCGAGCCGAGCAGCGGCGCGCGCACCGGCGACCACGCCCTGCGGACCTACCGGCTCCTGCTCGGCACCGACCTCGGCGCGCGGATCGAGCGGGTGGTGGTGTTCGGTCGGCCGACCCTGTCCCGTCCGGTCACCCGCCTGTTGGAGCGCGAGGACGTCGACGTGCTGGTCGTCCCCTGCCCGGGCGTCTGGCCGCCCGCGCCGCCGGGCTCCACCCGGATCGGCACCCCCCGCTGGACCGGCGACGAGCCGGACGACCCGGCGTGGCTGGAGGAGTGGCGTACGACGGACCGCGCCCTGGCCCGCCGCGTCGACCGGTTCCTCGCGGAGCAGCCTGCCCTGACGCCGTACGACGTCGCGGCGGCCACGCACGCTGCCCTCCCCGCCGGCGGGTTGCTCGTCGTCGGGGCGTCGAGCCCGATCCGGGACCTCGACCTGGTGGCTCGGCCGACCCCGGTGGGCAGTCGGCGCAAGGTGATCGCCAACCGTGGGCTGGCCGGTATCGACGGCACCATCAGCACGGCGATCGGCGCCGCGCTCGGCCGTCGCGACTCGACCCGGAACCTCGTCCTGATGGGCGACCTGACGTTCCTGCACGACCAGACGGCGCTGGTGCTCGGCCCCGACGAGCCCCGTCCGGACCTGACGATCGTGGTCCCCAACGACGACGGCGGCGCGATCTTCTCGATGCTCGAGCAGGGCGCTCCCGAGCACGCGGCGTCGTTCGAGCGGTTGTTCGGGACGCCCCACGGCACCGACCTCTCCAGCCTCTGCGCGGCAGCGCGGATCCCGCACCTGCGGGTCGCCTCACGACCGGAGCTGGAGCAGGCGCTGGCCTCCCCGAACGGCGGGATCGAGGTCGTCGAGGCGGTCGTCGGCCGGGCCGAGCGCCGCCAGCTGGACGCGCGAATCCGCGAGCTGGTGTCGATCCGCGACACTTGACCCGTGGAGATCGCGTTCCTGCTCGTCGCCATCGCGGTCGTCGTCCTGACGGTCACCGCCCTGTCCGAGCGGGTCGAGATCCCCGCACCGCTGACCCTGGTGGTCGTCGGCGTCGCGGCGTCGTACGTCCCCGGCGTGCCGGAGCTGCGGCTCGAGCCCGAGGTGGTGCTCCTCGGACTGCTGCCACCGCTGCTCTACTCGGCGGCCGTCAACACCTCGCTCGTCGACTTCAACGCCAACCGCGGCCCGATCCTGCTGCTGTCCGTGGGTCTCGTCGCGTTCACGACCGTCGGCGTCGGGGCCGTGGTGAAGCTGGTCATCCCCGACCTGCACTGGGCGCTGGCGCTCGCGATCGGCGCCGTGGTCGCGCCGCCGGACGCCGTGGCCGCGACCGCGATCGGCCGGCGGATCGGCCTGCCCCGGCGCGTGGTGACGATCCTCGAGGGGGAGTCGCTGCTCAACGACGCCAGCGCGCTGGTGGCACTGCGGACCGCTGTCGGCGCGCTCAGCGCGACGGTCGCGGCGTGGGAGGTCGGCCTCGACTTCGTGGTCGCCGCCGGTGGTGGCGCCGCGGTGGGCGGGATCGTGTTCGTGGTCGTCGGGTTCATCCGCAAGAAGGTCACCGACCCGCTGCTCGACACCGCCATCTCGCTGGTGATCCCGTTCGCGTCGTACATCGTGGCCGAGGAGGTCCACGCCTCCGGCGTGGTCGCGGTCGTCGTCGCGGGCCTGCTGCTCGGGCACGTCGCGCCGATCCTGCAGAGCGCGCAGTCCAGGATCGCGGAGCGCACCAACTGGCGCACCATCGCCTATGTCCTGGAGAACACCGTCTTCCTGCTGATCGGCCTGCAGGCCGACTGGCTGCTCGGCGAGGTCGGCGAGAGCGAGTTCGGTGCCGGCACCATCGCGATCGCCTGCGCGGCCGCCCTCGCCACCTGCGTCGTGCTGCGGCTGGTCTGGGTGTTCGCCGCCAGCGGCCTGCTGCTGCGCCGCGGCCCGGAGGCCCGTACGGGCGAGCCGATGCCGATGCTCTGGCGCAGCTCGTTCCTCATCGGCTGGGCCGGGATGCGTGGCGTGGTCACGCTGGCCGCGGCCTTCACGGTCCCCGAGGACACCGAGCACCGCGAGGTGCTGCTGATCATCGCCTTCGCCGTGGTGGCGGGCACCCTGCTCGGCCAGGGCATGACCCTGCCCGCCCTCGCCCGCACGTTGAGGGTCCCGGGGCCCGACGCCCAGGACGACGCACTGGCCCGGGCCACGCTGCTGCAGCAGGCGGCCAAGGCGGGCATCAAGAAGCTCGACGCCCTCGCCACCGAGGACGAGGACCCGCTCCAGGTGCGGGAGCTGATCATCCAGCGCATCGAGCAGCGCAACTTCGCCGCGTGGGAGCGGCTCGGCACGACGGCCGACCTCGAGAGCCCGAGCGACCTCTACGCGCGCTGGCGGGGCGCGATGATCGAGGAGGAGCGCCGCAGGGTGCTGGAGATCCGGTCCACCGGCAAGGTGCCCTCGGAGATCGTCAGCGAGGTGCTCGCGATGCTCGACGTCGAGGAGTCGATGCTCGACCACGCCGCCGCCCAGCGCGCCGAGATCCGTGCCGCCGCCACCCGCCCGATCGCGGGCGGCTGCGAGCACCTGCTCTCCACTCCGCTCCTCGACCCGCCGCCGGCCCTGGCCTGCGCGCCCTGCCTCGCCGACGGGACGCAGTGGGTCGCGCTGCGGATGTGCCTGTCCTGCGGGACGGTCGGATGCTGCGACTCCTCGCCGGGCCGCCACGCCACCGCCCACTTCCGCGAGTCCCAGCACCCCGTGATGCGCTCGGTCGAGCCGGGCGAGGACTGGCGCTGGTGCTACGTGCACCACCAGACCGGCTGATCCGTCCGGCTACGGTGGGCACATGCGCCTGACCAAGTTCGGCCACGCCGCCGTCCGGATCGAGTACGACGGCACGACCCTGGTCCTGGACCCCGGCATGTGGAGCCAGCGCGAGTCGGTCGACGGCGCCGACGCGGTGCTGATCACCCACGAGCACCCGGACCACTACGACGCCGACAACCTCCGCGCCACCGACGCACCGATCTTCACGATCGCCGCCGTCGCGGCGCAGATCCGCGAGTCGGCGCCCGACGTCGCGGAGCGGGTCACGGTCGTCGCGCCCGACGAGGTGTGGTCGATCGGCGGGATCGGCGTGCGCGCGATCGGCGAGCTGCATGCCGTGATCCACCCGGACCTGCCGCGCTTCAACAACAGCGGCTACCTCCTGAGCGTGGGGGAGCAGTCGGTCTTCCACCCCGGTGACGCACTCACGGTCCCGGGGGTGCCGGTCGACGTACTGCTCGCGCCCGTGTGCGCGCCGTGGATGCGGGCCAGCGAGGGCATCGACTTCGCGCGTGCCGTCGGCGCCGCGCGCAACGTCGCCATCCACGACCGCGTCTACTCCGCCGAGGGCCTCGGCATCGCGGACATGCAGTTCGGCCGCCTGCTCGGCGCCCGCGGGCTCGACTACGTCCGGCTGCCCGACGGAACCGACCTCCCGTAGCCTCCCGTCTCGATCCCCAGCCCGGCTGGGAGCCTCTCAGGAACAACCGGCATGATGGCCGAATGCCGATCGCACGCTCCACCTACGCCGGTGTCGCCACCGGTGCCGTCCTCCTCGCCGGTGCCGTCGGGTTCGGTGTCGGCCTGCCGAAGGCCATCGACGATCCGGGCGACACGGGCTCCGTGACGGCCGAGGACCTGCCGGTCCTGCCCGACCGGCTCGACGACCGGTTCGTCGCGCTGGGCGTGGTGACCGCCGAGGACGCCGGCGCGACCGGCGCCGACGCCGCCCAGTACGAGACGATCGCCAAGAACGCCGCGACCGGCGACGCCGACGCCGCGAGCAACCTCGCGTCGATCTACGACGCCGCGACCACGCGGTCCTACATCGACGTCGTCGCCATGGGCCAGATCGCGCAGACCCAGGTCCGCCCGGCCCAGTTCGCCGTCACCGTGGTGCCCGGCGACGCCGGCCTGGTGATCCCCAGCGGCCCGTTCCAGGCCACCCAGCAGGGCGCGCACTACGAGCTCAAGGTGATCGACGGGTTCCGCTGCTCGCTCATCTGGTCCGAGTCGGTCGACCCGACCACGGGTGCCGCGACGGGCGAGGAGCCGACCGCCGCGAACTACCAGCAGGTCGAGTGCCGCGCCGAGCGTGACGGGCTGACCTACGACCTGTTCGGCAACGGGATGACCCCCGACGAGGTCGTCCACTACCTCCAGCTGGTGCTGGAGCAGGCGGGCAACGAGGACTGATCCGGCCCGGCCGGACCTGCTCGAACCGTTCGATCGACCGGTTCGGGCAGGTGTCGGCCGGCGGAGCTCAGCTCCAGTAGATGACGACCTTGTCGCCGACGTCGACCTGGTCGTAGAGCCACGCCACCGCGTCGTGGTCGCGGACGTTGACGCAGCCGTGCGAGGCGCCGTTGTAGCCGTTGGCCGCGAAGTCGGGCGAGTAGTGCACGGCCTGGCCGCCGGAGAAGAACATCGCGAACGGCATCGACGTGTGGTAGATGCTCGACACGTGGTCCCGGCTCTTGCGCTGGATCGAGAAGACGCCCTCGCGGGTCGGCAGCTCGGCCGATCCGAACCGCACGTCGACCGTCTTGCGGACGTCGCCGTCGACGACCCACCGCAGGGTGCGGCTGGACTTGTCGACGCACAGCACCCGGCCGGTCGTGCAGCGCGGGTCGAGCGGCCCGGGGGTGTTGCCGCCGGCGCCCGGCGGGGGCTGGTTCGTCAGCTCCGCCTTCGTCGGCTCGTGGGTCATCTCGCGCAGGCGGTCGAGGGTCCGCTGGTCGACCTCGCCGGTCACCTCGAAGCCGCGCTTGGCCTGGAAGCCGCGCACCGCATCGGTCGTGACGTCGCCGTAGTTGTCGGTCACGTCGCCGCTGAACCAGTCGATCTGCTTCAGCCGCGCCTGCAGGTCGCGGACCTGCGGCCCGGCGTCACCGGGGGAGAGGAGCGCCGGGCCGGCCGGCGGCGGGCCGGGATCCTTGCTCGGCTTCGGCTCCTTGGTCGGGTCCGGCTCGTCGCTCGGGTCGGGCTCCGCGGACGGATCGGCCGGGTCGGAGGACGGGTCGGACGGGTCGGACGGGTCGTCCGACGGGGTCGAGGTGCCGTCCGTACGGGGCTGGGCGACCGGCCGGTCGTCACGCTGCTGGGCGGACGCGCGGGGCGAGTCCTCCCAGGGCAGTGACTCGCCGCGCACGGCCCAGCCGACGCCGTACGCCATGACGGAGCAGACCGCCGCGATCACGGTCAGCAGGGTGATCCGTCGGGCGATGCGGGCTTTGGTGTTCATGTCCTTGTAGACGCCACGACCCACCGGTTGGTTGCGTGCGATTTTGCGCCGATACCCTTCCGAGGTGGCACGCGCAGAGCTCGACAAGCAGCCCGCCGACGTCCGACGCATGTTCGATGCGGTCGCCCGGCGCTACGACCTGACCAACGACATCCTCTCGTTCGGGCAGGACCGGCGCTGGCGCAAGGAGGTGCTGGCCGCCGTCGACCCGTCGTACGGCGACCGCGTGCTCGACCTCGCGGCCGGCACCGGTACGTCGAGCCAGCCCTTCAAGGACGCCGGCGCGACCGTCATCCCGTGCGACTTCTCGGTCGGGATGCTGCAGGTCGGCAAGAAGCAGCTGCCGCACCTGCCGTTCACGGCCGGCGACGGCACCAAGCTGCCCTTCCGCGACGGCACCTTCGACGCGGTCACCATCTCCTTCGGCCTGCGCAACATCGTCGACCCGGTCGCGGGGCTCGCCGAGATGCGCCGGGTCACCCGCCCCGGCGGCCGGCTGGTCGTGTGCGAGTTCAGCCACCCGACCTGGGCGCCGTGGCGCACGGTCTACCTCGAGTACCTCATGAAGACGCTCCCCGCCGTCGCACGCACCGTCTCCTCCGCACCGGACGCCTACGTCTACCTCGCGGAGTCGATCCGTGCCTGGCCCGACCAGGCCGGCCTCGCGGAGATGATCAAGGAGGCCGGCTGGACCGGCGCGCAGTGGCGCAACCTCTCGGGCGGCATCGTCGCCCTGCACCGCGCCACCGCCTGATGGAACCCGAGGGGCCCACGCGGGTCGAGTGGCAGGTGACCCAGACCGAGCTCGACGAGATCGTGCGGGTCGCGGCCGTCCGGACCTGGCGGACGATCGCCCTGTCGCTGGTGGTGGGGATGGGATTCCTCGCCGTCGTGGTCGGACCGTCCCGCGGCTGGGACCTCTCGGCCGCGCTCGTGTTCGGGGCGCTGGTGATGCTGGCCTGGTCGTGGCTGTCCACGAGGCGCAGCGCCCGCCGGATGCTGGCCGCCTCCTTCCCGGTCGGCTCCACGGTGGCGGCCGAGGCGACCGACGAGGCCCTGGTGCTGCACACCGGCCTCGGCTCGGCCGACGTTCTCTGGTCGCGCTTCACCCGCCCGAAGGCGGGTCCGGTCTTCGTCACCGCGAAGGACTCCGCCAGCCGGCAGTGGCTGATGGTCCCGCGCCAGCTGTTCCCGGACGCCTGGGTCGCGTACGTCGAGCGGCCGGTCGGCGACGCCTGATCTCCGGTTCTCCGGGCACCTTCGGCGGGCGCGGACCGGCGCGGTGTGGTGACGTCAGGCGAAGCGGCCGTGATGGCGCTCGACTCGCGTGACGCACCGACCCCGCCCGACACGGACAAGCCCGCCGGAACCCCCTCGCGACCGGCGAGCCGAAGGCGTCCGTTGCCTCACGGCCGATCCCCGGTCGCGAGACCCGATTTTCGCAACCCTCTCATGCGTTAAATCCGCAGGTCAGGCCGGGGATCGGGGCCCGGATCCGGTCCGGACCACCCCCCTGTGCGCCCGCGTGCGGGGAGTGGCAGGATGTGTGGCACGCCACTAGTGATTCTGTTCACAAGATCACGAGAGGGAGGCTCAGTGGAGCTCTACACACCGGTCCTGGTGCTCGCCGCTCTCGCCGCGTTGTTCGCGGTCGGGTCGGTCGCGATGAGCACGATGGTGGGCCCGCGCCGCTACAACCGCGCGAAGATGGACTCCTACGAGTGCGGTATCGAGCCGACGCCGCAGGCCCTCAGCGGCCGCTTCCCGGTGAAGTACTACATCACCGCGATGCTCTTCATCGTCTTCGACATCGAGATCATCTTCCTCTACCCGTGGGCCATGCAGCTGGACAACATGGCCTGGTTCGGGCTGGTCGAGATGGTCCTCTTCATCGCCACTGTCTTCGTCGCCTACGCCTACGTGTGGCGTCGCGGCGGGCTGGACTGGGACTGAGGGCCACGATGCACCTCGGCGGATCGCGGTCCTCAACGGGAGGGAATTGAACCCATGGGTATTGAGGAGAAGCTCCCCAGCGGAGTCCTGCTGAGCACGGTCGAGGGCCTGGCCGGCTACATGCGCAAGGCCAGCTTCTGGCCGGCGACCTTCGGCCTGGCCTGCTGCGCCATCGAGATGATGACCAGCGGCGGCCCGAAGTACGACCTCGCGCGCTTCGGCATGGAGGTCTTCCGGGCCAGCCCGCGCCAGGCCGACCTGATGATCGTGGCCGGGCGGGTGAGCCAGAAGATGGCACCGGTGCTGCGCCAGATCTACGACCAGATGGCCGAGCCCAAGTGGGTGCTCGCGATGGGCGTGTGCGCCAGCAGCGGTGGCATGTTCAACAACTACGCGATCGTCCAGGGCGTCGACCACGTCGTCCCGGTCGACATGTACCTCCCGGGTTGCCCGCCCCGCCCGGAGATGCTCATCGACGCGATCCTCAAGCTGCACGACAAGGTCCAGCACGACACGCCCTTCGGGAAGAACCGCGAGGCGCAGATCCGCGAGCTCGAGGCCGAGGCCCTGGTCGCGCTGCCGACCGGCGACCAGCGAGGACTCCTGCGATGAGCGACGAGAAGCCGGCCGAGAAGCAGGCCGAGAAGCCGGCCGAGAAGCAGGGCCCTGAGAAGGCCGTCGAGCAGGCGGCCACCGACCAGTCGCCCGAGAACGCCTCCGAGGCCTTGGGCGAGCCGGGCCTGGAGATCCGCGCGGTCGGTGAGCGCCACGGCATGTTCGGCGTCAAGGGCAGCGGCGACACGAGCGGGTACGGCGGACTGGTCGCCCCCGTCGTACTCCCGGGTGCCGCGCAGCGGCCCTACGGTGGCTGGTTCGACGCGGTGGCCGACAAGCTCGACCCGCTGATCGAGCAGGTCGTGATCCACCGCGGCGAGATCACCTTCCACGTCCACCGCGACAACCTCGTCGCGGTGATGAAGCTGCTGCGCGACGACGCGGCGCTGCGCTTCGAGTTCCTCTCCGGCGTGAGCGGCGTCCACTACCCCGGCGACGCCGGTCGCGAGCTGCACGCGGTCTACCACCTCGCGTCGTACACGTGGAACCGGCGGATCCGGGTGGAGACCAGCGCTCCCGACGGGGACCCGCACATCCCCTCGCTCGTCCCGGTCTACCCGGCCGCCGACTGGCACGAGCGCGAGACCTGGGACATGTACGGCATCCAGTTCGACGGGCACCCGGCGCTGACCCGGATCTTGATGCCGGACGACTGGCCCGGTCACCCGCAGCGCAAGGACTACCCGCTCGGCGGCATCCCGGTCGAGTACAAGGGCGCCACCGTCCCGCCGCCGGACCAGCGGAGGAGCTACAACTGATGAGCACCGACACCAGCAGCACCGACTTCTACGCCGACCCGTCGGAGACGACCGAGGGCAAGGTCTTCACCGTCACCGGCCAGGACTGGAGCGAGATCGGCGCCGGCCTCGGCGAGGGCGACGCGGCCGAGCGGGTCGTCGTCAACATGGGTCCGCAGCACCCCTCGACCCACGGCGTGCTCCGGCTGATCCTCGAGATCGAGGGTGAGACGGTCACCGAGGCCCGCTGCGGCATCGGCTACCTCCACACCGGCATCGAGAAGAACATGGAGTACCGCACCTGGACGCAGGGCGTCACGTTCTGCACCCGGATGGACTACCTCTCGCCGTTCTTCAACGAGATGACCTACGTGCTGGGTGTCGAGCGACTGCTCGACATCGAGGACGACATCCCCGAGAAGGCCCAGGTCATGCGGGTCCTGCTCATGGAGCTCAACCGGATCTCCTCCCACCTGGTCTGCATCGCGACCGGCGGCATGGAGATCGGCGCGCTGACGGTGATGACCATCGGCTTCCGCGAGCGCGAGCTGGTCCTCGACCTGTTCGAGCTGATCACCGGCCTGCGGATGAACCACGCGTTCATCCGCCCCGGCGGCGTCGCGCAGGACATGCCCCCGGGCGCGCTCGACCAGATCCGCGACTTCGTGGCGCTGATGAAGAAGCGCCTGCCCGAGTACGCCGCCCTCTGCAACGCGAACCCGATCTTCAAGGCCCGCCTGGAGAACGTCGGCCACCTCGACATCGAGGGGTGCATGGCGCTGGGCCTCACCGGCCCGGTCCTGCGCAGTACCGGCTACGGCTTCGACCTGCGCAAGGCGCAGCCCTACTGCGGCTACGAGACCTACGACTTCGACGTGCAGACCTGGGACACCGCCGACTCCTACGGCCGGTTCCGGGTGCGCCTCAACGAGATGTGGGAGTCGCTGCGGATCATCGAGCAGGCCGCCGACCGCTTGGCGAAGCTCGAGGGCGCCCCGGTCATGGTCGCGGACAAGAAGGTCGCCTGGCCCAGCCAGCTGTCCATCGGCAGCGACGGCATGGGCAACAGCCTCGACCACATCCGCCACATCATGGGCGAGTCGATGGAGGCGCTGATCCACCACTTCAAGCTGGTGACCGAGGGCTTCCGGGTGCCGGCCGGCCAGGCCTACGTGCCGGTCGAGTCGCCGCGCGGCGAGCTCGGCGCGCACGTCGTCTCCGACGGCGGGACCCGCCCGTTCCGGGCGCACTTCCGCGACCCGTCGTTCAACAACCTCCAGGCGATGGGCGTGATGAGTGAGGGCGGCCAGATCGCCGACGTCATCGTCGCCATCGCGAGCATCGACCCCGTGATGGGAGGAGTCGACCGATGAGCACCCCGCCGCTGGACGACAAGACCGTCGGCGAGCTGCGCGAGATCGCGGCCCGCTACCCCGAGGCGCGCTCCGGCCTGCTGCCGATGCTGCACCTGGTGCAGTCCGTGCAGGGCCGGATCACGCCCGAGGGCATCGAGGCCTGCGCCGCGATCCTCGACATCAGCCCGGCCGAGGTCAACGGCGTCGCGACCTTCTACACGATGTACAAGAAGCACGGCGTGGGCGACTTCCACGTCGGCGTCTGCACCAACACGCTGTGCGCGGTGATGGGCGGCGACGAGATCTTCGCCCGTCTCAAGGACCACCTCGAGATCGGCAACGACGAGGTGGCCGTCCAGCGCCAGGGCGACTCGCGCACGGTCAGCCTCGAGCACATCGAGTGCAACGCGGCGTGCGACTACGCCCCGGTCGTGATGGTCAACTGGGAGTTCATGGACAACCAGACACCCGAGTCGGCGGTCCAGATGGTCGAGGCGCTGCGCGCCGGCCACGACGTCAGCTCGACCCGCGGCCCGAAGCTGTGCACCTGGCGCGAGGCCGAGCGGGTGCTCGCCGGCTTCCCCGACGGTCGCGTCGACGAGGGCCCGACGGCGGGCGAGGCCAGCCTCGTCGGACTGAGGATCGCGCGCGAGCGCGGCTGGACCGCGCCCGACGCGGTCACCACCCCGGCCGTCGAGGCGGAGAAGAAGGCGGAGGGCGAGGCATGAGCGACACGCTGACCCCGGTGCTCACCGACACCTGGGACGCCGAGCAGGGCTGGAAGCTCGCCACCTACGTCGCCCGGGGTGGGTACGACGCCCTCGACGCCGCGTTCGCGATGAGCCCCGACGACGTCATCACCGCGGTCAAGGACAGCGGCCTGCGCGGTCGCGGCGGCGCCGGCTTCCCGACCGGCATGAAGTGGTCCTTCATCCCGCAGGACAACCCCAAGCCGAAGTACCTCGTCGTCAACGCCGACGAGTCCGAGCCGGGGACCTGCAAGGACATCCCGCTGATGATGGGCAACCCGCACGTGCTCGTCGAGGGCGTCATCCTCAGCTCCTACGCCATCCGCGCCAACAAGGCGTTCATCTACATCCGCGGCGAGGTCGTCCACGTGATCCGCCGGGTCCAGGCCGCCGTCGCCGAGGCGTACGCCGCCGGCCACCTGGGCAAGGACATCCACGGCTCGGGCTACGACCTCGACGTCGTCGTGCACGCGGGCGCCGGCGCCTACATCTGTGGTGAGGAGACGGCGCTGCTGGAGGGTCTCGAGGGCCGTCGTGGCCAGCCCCGCCTGCG
>DATLIG010000312.1:0-6109 GCA_035539555.1 Nocardioides sp.
CCGGAGTGGTCGACGATGTACTGCACCTCGTCGGCGCTGAGCCGGAAGTTCACCGGCACGAGCACGCGGCCCCAGCCGCTGACGCCGTAGAACGAGGTCAGCAGGCGGGCGCTGTTGTGGCTGACGACCGCGACCCGCTCCCCCACGCCGATGCCCAGTTCGTCGAGCTTCGCGGCCTGCCGCCGAGCCAGCTCCCCGACCTGTGCGTAGGTCAGCCCGCCCAGGCTGCCGGCCGGCTGGACCGGCTCGTCCACGACACCGACGCGCTCGCCGTACACCTGCACGGCCCGGTCGAGGAAGTCATTGACGCTGAACGGCACGAACACGGGCAGTCCTCCTGGTGCGGAATGGTGACGCACACCACCCTAGGCCCGCTGCGGTCGCGGAGCCCCCCTCGATCGGAGGGGCTGGGGCCTGCCACGTACCTCGGTCAGGCACTGGGTGGGCGCAGAGGGGATCGAACCCCCGACCACCTCGTTGTAAGCGAGGGGCTCTACCGCTGAGCTATACGCCCCAGAAGCCCGGCAAGCCTACCGAAGCCGCGCCCACGCCACCGAACCGGCGGGCGGTGGTCGAGCGCGGCAGCGTGGCGAGAGCCGCCGCCCGGCGGCTTGCCGCCACCTCACGAGGCGAAGATGCGTTCGCGCAAAAATGAGTTGAACCGCCGGCGTCTCGGGTCACCAGCGGTTCAACGAGTAGAACTCTAGCGGCCACCTTCCGGCCTTCCAAGGGCTCCCGTGGATTTGGTTGAAAAATGACCCAGATGGACTACTGCGTCCGGCCGAGCGAACTATCCATCACTTGCGGCACGCAGCGCGACGAGCAGATCGTCGAGGCTCCGGGCAGCCGGCTTGGGGTGGTGGACGGCCCAGGTGAGCCGGCCCTCCTTGTCGATGACGTACGACGACCGCTCGGGGCAGCCGGCGCGCTCGTCGAGGACGCCGTAGGCCCGGGTGACCTCGCCGTGCGGCCAGAAGTCGCTGAGCAGGGTGAAGTTGAGGCCGTCGGAGTCGCTGAACGCGCGCAGCGCGTAGACCGGGTCGCAGGAGATGGCGAGCACCTCGGTGTCGAAGGTCAGGAACTCGTCGAGCCGGGCGCGGATGCCGCCCATCTCGCCGGTGCAGACACCGCTGAAGGCGTAGGGGTAGAAGACGAGCGCGACCGCCTTCCTCCCCCGGTACGACGACAGCGTGACGTCCTGCCCGAACTGGTCGCGAAGGGTGAAGTCGGGAGCGAGTCCGCCGAGCGCGATGCCGGTCGCGGTGCCCGTGCCGGCCACGTCCGGCCTCACGCGTCTGGCTCGAGCACGGCGAGCTCGCGCTTGAGCACCTTGCCCGTGGCGTTGCGGGGCAGCTCGTCGAGGAAGACGATCTCGCGCGGCACCTTGTAGCGGGCGAGGTTGGCCTTGACGAGGTCCTTGAGCTCGTCGGCCTCCACCGGCTCGGCCTCGGGGACCCGGACCACGAACGCGCGCAGCCGCTTGCCGAACTCGGCGTCGTCGACACCGATGGCGGCGACCTCGGCGACCCGGTCGTGGGTGGCGATGCAGTCCTCGACCTCCTTGGGGAAGACGTTCTCGCCACCGGAGACGATCATCTCGTCGTCGCGGCCCTCGACGTACAGGCGGCCCTGGGCGTCGAAGCGACCGACGTCGCCGGACGACATCAGGCCGTCGATCATCTCCTTGCCGCCACCGCCCGTGTAGCCCTCGATCTGCAGCGAGTTGCCGACGAAGATCCGCCCGGACTCACCGGTCGGCAGCTCGCGGCCGTCGGCGTCGAGGATCTTGACGACGGTCTGGTGCGGCAGGCGACCGGCACAGCCGGGGGCCTCGCGCAGGTCCTTCGGGTCGGCGATGGACGCCCAGGCGACCTCGGTCGAGCCGTAGATGGAGTAGAGGTTCTCGCCGTACCGGTCCATCCACTGGGTCGGCAGGTCTCCCGGCAGCGCGGAGCCGGAGGACGCGACGGCCTTGAGCGCGGGCAGCGGGTACTTGTCGAGGGTCTCCTCGGGCAGCGCGAGGATCCGCTGCAGCATCACCGGGATGACCGCGAAGGAGTCGCACTCCTCGTCGTGGAGGACCTTCAGCGCACCCTCGGGGTCGAACTTCCGGGTGAGCACGAGCGTGGTGCCGAGCATCATCGCGAGCTGGTAGTGCGCGAAGCCCCAGGTGTGGAAGAGCGGCGCCGCGACGTGGCACTTCCAGCCGCTCTTCAACGGCATCCGCGAGAGCAGGGAGATCGCGGCGGGCAGGCCGCCCTGCGGACGGGGCGCGCCCTTGGGGGTACCGGTCGTGCCGGACGTCAGGATGATCGTCCGCCCCTTGCGCCCGGGCGCCTTGAGGTCGCCGGTCCGGCCGGCCTTCGTGGCGGTGGCGATGATGCCGTCGAGGCTGTCCTCCCCCGCCTCGCCGTCGGTCCAGCCGAGCACGTGGTCGGCGATGTCGGCCGTGGCGAGCAGGCCGGTGAACTCCTCGTCGTGGACGACGACGCGCGGCTTCTCCCGCGCGATCACGTCGGCCAGCTGCGGACCGGCGAAGGCGGTGTTGAGGTAGAGGACGTCGGCCCCGAGCTTGCTGATCGCGATCGACGCCTCGATGAAGCCGCGGTGGTTGCGGCACATGACGGCGACGCCGTCACCGGGCTTGACGCCCCGTTCGCGGAGGCCGTGGGCCAACGCGTTGGTGCGCTCCTGGAGCTCACCGAAGGTCAGCGAGCCGCGCTCGTCGATGATCGCGACCTGCTTCGGCATCCGCAGCGCGATGGTCTTGAACCCACCAGCGGGGGTGGTGCTCCACTGCAGCAGGGCGTTGGCCATGCCACCGATCACCACCGGCGAGTAGGGACGGACGATGCCCGACTCGGTCAGGATCTTCAGGCTGGTTCCGGCGTCCTTGACCCGGCTGGCGATCTTCCCCATGCGCCCTAGGGTATGGCCCCCGGATCAGGAGACGGACTTGGGAGCGACCAGACGCGTCGCGGCCCAGTCCTTGCTGACCGTGGCGGCCGTCGTCTGGGCGAGCCCGGCGATCGGGGCCGCCTCGGCGATGTCGGCGGCGTCGACCGCACCCGGGCGGCCGATCTTGGGGGTGAGCAGCCAGATCACGCCACCGCCGACGAGGTCGGTCAGCGAGTCGACCAGTCCGTCGACCAGGTCGCCGTCGTCGGCGCGCCACCACAGCACGACGGCATCGACCACGTTGCCGTAGTCGCCGTCGACCATGTCACCGTCGATCGCGTCCTCGATCGCGACGCGGAGGTCGTCGTCGGTGTCGTTGTCCCAGCCGAGTTCCTGGACCACCGTCCCCGGCTTGAGACCCATCCGCTCGGCGGGTCCGGTCGGGGTGGTGCCGCCAGGGGCGGTCGAAGTCACGGTGCGTCCTCCAGGGTGCTCGGGGTACGACGAAGGCCCCGCCCGGTGCGGGGACTGGCCCTAGTCCAGCGGAGCAGGGGGGCCGGGCGCAACCCTGAGGCTCGAGAGCGGACGGCGGGAGCCCTACTCGCAGGTAGATTCCCCGGCTGGATCTCCGGTGCAAGGATGGCAGGGTGACCTCCGACACCCCCGATGCCACAGCCACCGGCCCGACCCCGGCCGTCCGCCCCGCCTCGGTCATCCACGAGGGCCTTCCCACGCAGCTCCCGGACATCGATCCGGAGGAGACCCAGGACTGGATCGACTCGTTCACCGCCCTGGTCGACGAGCGGGGCCGCGAGCGCGCGCGCTACGTGATGCTGCGTCTGCTCGAGAGCGCGCGCCAGAAGCAGGTCGGCGTGCCGGCCCTGCGCAGCACCGACTACATCAACACGATCCCGCCGGAGCGCGAGCCGTGGTTCCCCGGCGACGAGGACGTCGAGCGACGCATCCGCGCCTTCATCCGGTGGAACGCCGCGGTGATGGTGTCGAGCGCCAACCGAAAAGGGCTGGAAGTTGGTGGACACATTGCCACCTACCAGTCGAGCGCCTCCCTCTACGAGGTCGGCTTCAACCACTTCTTCAAGGGCAAGGAGGCTGTCTCCGACTCTGGGGTGGTCGGCGGCGACCAGCTGTTCATCCAGGGCCACGCCTCCCCCGGCATCTACGCCCGCGCGTTCCTCGAGGGACGGCTGAGCGAGGAGCAGCTCTACCGGTTCCGCCAGGAGGTCCAGCACGGCCGCGGGGCCGGGCTGCCGTCGTACCCCCACCCCCGGCTGATGCCGGACTTCTGGGAGTTCCCGACGGTCTCGATGGGCCTGACGGGCATCAACTCGATCTACCAGGCGCGGTTCAACCGCTACCTCCAGAACCGCGGCATCAAGGACACCGGCCAGCAGCACGTCTGGGCCTTCCTCGGCGACGGCGAGATGGCCGAGCCCGAGTCCCTCGGCGCCATCCGGATCGCCGCCCGCGAAGAGCTCGACAACCTCACCTGGGTCATCAACTGCAACCTGCAGCAGCTCGACGGACCGGTCACCGGCAACGGCAAGATCATCCAGGAGCTCGAGGCCAACTTCCGCGGCGCCGGCTGGAACGTCATCAAGGTCGTGTGGGGCCGCGAGTGGGACGCCCTGCTCGCCCGCGACGTCGACGGCGTGCTCGTCAACAAGATGAACACCACGCCCGACGGCGCCTTCCAGACCTTCTCGGTCGAGTCCGGCGCCTACAACCGCGAGCACTTCTTCGGCCCCGACCCGCGCCTGCGCGCGATGGTCGAGCACATGACCGACCGCCAGATCGAGAAGCTGCCGCGCGGCGGCCACGACTACCGCAAGGTGTACGCCGCCTTCGACGCCGCGACCAAGCACGTCGGCCAGCCGACGGTGATCCTCGCGCACACCGTGAAGGGATGGACGATCGACGCCCTGGAGGGCAAGAACGCCACCCACCAGATGAAGAAGCTGACCAAGGACGACCTCAAGAAGTTCCGTGACCGGCTCTACCTGCCGATCAGCGACCGGGACCTCGAGACCGCCTACGAGTCGACCGGCACGGCGCCGTTCTTCCACCCGGGCGCGGACTCCCCCGAGATCGAGTACATGATGGAGCGGCGTCGCCAGCTCGGCGGCTCGCTCCCGAAGCGGGTGGTGCGCGCGAAGGCGCCGAAGCTCCCCGGCGACGCGATGTACGCCGAGCTCAAGAAGGGCGCCGGCAACCACAAGGTCGCCACCACGATGGCCGCGGTCCGCCTGCTGCGCGACTGGATGAAGGACCCGGAGATCGGCAAGCGCATCGTCCCGATCGCGCCCGACGAGTACCGCACCTTCGGCATGGACTCGATGTTCCCGTCGGCCAAGGTCTACGACCCGGCCGGCCAGACCTACGAGTCGGTCGACCGCAACATGCTGCTGCAGTACAAGATGTCGCCGCAGGGCCAGATGCTCCACGAGGGCATCTCCGAGGCCGGCGCGATGGCGTCCGCGATCGCCGCCGGGTCGTCGTACTCGACCCACGGCGAGGCGATGATCCCGTTCTACATCTTCTACTCGATGTTCGGCTTCCAGCGCACGGGCGACTCGATCTGGGCGATGGCCGACCAGCTGGCGCGCGGCTTCCTGGTCGGCGCCACCGCCGGACGCACCACGCTGACCGGCGAGGGCCTGCAGCACGCCGACGGCCACTCCCCGCTGATCGCGGCGACCAACCCGGCCGTCGTCCACTACGACCCCGCGTTCGGCTACGAGGTCGGGCACATCATGCGCTCCGGCCTCGAGCGGATGTACGGCACGAGCGAGGCGCACCCGCTCGGCGAGGACGTCATCTTCTACATCACGGTCTACAACGAGCCGGTCGCCCAACCGGCCGAGCCCGAGGGCCTCGACGTCGCCGGACTGCTCAAGGGCATGTACCGCGTCTCCCCCGACGCCACCACCTCGGGCAGCCACGCTGCCGACACCACCGGCCCGCGGGTGCGCCTGCTCGCCTCCGGCGTGGCCTTCCCGTGGATCGTCGAGGCGGCGCAGATCCTCACCGAGGACTGGGGGGTCCAGGCGGAGACCTGGTCGGTCACCTCGTGGAACGAGCTCGCCCGCGACGGCATCGCGACCGGCAAGTGGAACCTCCTCCACCCGGAGGAGTCCCACCGCACGGCGTACGTCACCGCCGCGCTGGGCGAGGGGCCCAACGCCAACGCCCC
>DATLIG010000313.1:0-20597 GCA_035539555.1 Nocardioides sp.
CTCTCAAAAAGCGTTGTCCGAAAGGGCATGTGGGTTCGAATCCCACACTCGGCACCGAAGCGAGCGATCTGTCGGACCCCCGTCCGACAGTGGACCATGCCCCATGTCCGACCTGCCGAGGTCGTCGCCAGCGCGCTGCGCGACTCCGATGCCGGTATGTCGGATGCGGAGAATGCAGCCAGGCACGGGGTTGCCGTCAAGACGATCCGCCGCTGGCGACGGTTGTACCAACGGCGAGGCCAGCAGCGCGGCCAGGCGCACACGTCCGTGCCCTGCCCGCGCTGTGACGGTGCCACTCTCGACCACCGCGCCTACTCCCAGCTGTTGGGCTGGTATCTCGGCGACGGTCACATCTCCCGCGGCCGCGGCGCCGTCCACAGCCTGCACATCTTCAACGATGCCCGGTATGCGGACGACAACCTCCTCATCGTCGATCTGATGAAGGCCGTCAAGCCTGGTGGCCGCCCCCACACACGCCTCGTGCCAGGCTGCGTCATCACGACAATTGGTTGGAAACACTGGCCGTGCCTGTTCCTGCAGCACGGCCCAGGCCGAAAGCACGAGCGGCCGATCATCCTCGAGGACTGGCAACGTGCCATCGTCGAGGACCACCCAGGGGCGTTCCTGCGTGGGCTGCTCCACTCCGACGGCGCACGGGTGAACAACTGGGCCCGTCGACCGGTTGCCGGCGAACTCAAGACCTACCGCTACCCGAGGTGGCAGTTCTGCAACGCCTCGCAGGACATCCGCGAGCTCTGCTGCTGGGCGCTCGACCTCGTCGAGATCCCGTGGCGGCAGTCGAACGCCCGGGTCATCAGTGTGTCGCGACGCGAGGCGGTTGCCCGCCTCGATGAGCTGATCGGCCTGAAGTCGTGACGCTTCAGCCCCGCCGTCGGTACGCCGGCGCCACCTCGTTGATCGCGTCGCCCATCCGGTGGATCCGCAGCGCGTTGGTGGAGCCGGGGATGCCGGGCGGGCTGCCGGCGACGATCACGACGAGGTCGCCCTCCTGGACCCGGCCGATCTTCAGCAGCTCCTCGTCGACCTGGCGCACCATCTCGTCGGTGTGCTCGACGGTGCCGGTCTGGAACGCCTCGACGCCCCAGGTCACGGCGAGCTGGGACCGGGCACGAGCCTCGGGGGTGAAGGCGAGGACCGGGATCGGGCTGCGCAGACGGGCCAGGCGACGGGCCGAGTCACCGGACTGGGTGAACGCGACGACGTACTTCGCACCGACGCGCTGGGCGACCTCCTCGGCGGCCTTGGTGATCACGCCGGAGCGGGTGTGCGGGTCCCACTCGATGCGGCCGAACCGGCTGAAGGTGTCGTCGACGAGGGCGTGCGCCTCGGTGGCGGTGATGATCCGGGCCATGGTCTCGACGGTGTGGATCGGGTGCTCCCCCACACCGGTCTCCCCCGACAGCATCACGGCGTCGGCGCCGTCGAGCACCGCGTTGGCGACGTCGCTGGCCTCGGCGCGGGTCGGGGCGGGGCTGGTGATCATCGACTCCAGCATCTGGGTCGCCACGATCACCGGCTTCGCGTTGCGCCGGGCGGCCACGATGATCTTCTTCTGGAGGAAGGGCACCTCCTCCAGCGGGCACTCCACGCCGAGGTCTCCGCGGGCGACCATGAAGGCGTCGAAGGCCGCCACGACCTCGTCGAGGTTGTCGATGGCCTGCGGCTTCTCGATCTTCGCGATGACGGGGAGCATGATCCCCTCCTCGCGCATGATCACCCGCACGTCCTCGGCGTCCTTGGCGTTGCGCACGAAGCTCAGCGCGATGAAGTCGACGCCGAGGCGCAGCGCGAAGCGCAGGTCGGCGATGTCCTTCTCCGAGAGGGCCGGCACCGAGACGGCCACACCGGGCAGGTTGATGCCCTTGTTGTTGCTGACCTTGCCCCCGACGAGGACCTCGGTCACGACGTCCGTGCCGTCGACCACCTCAACGACCCGCAGACGGACCTTGCCGTCGTCGATCAGCAGCGGGTCACCCGGCGCCACGTCGCCCGGCAGTCCCTTGTACGTCGTCCCGCTGATCTCGGCATTGCCGTCGACGTCGCGCGTGGTGATCGTCCAGCGCTGGCCGCGCTTGAGCGTCACCGGGCCGCCGGAGAACCGCTCCAGCCGGATCTTCGGGCCCTGCAGGTCGGCGAGGATGCCGACCCCGTGGCCGCTCGCGTCCGAGGCCTCGCGCACCAGGCGGTAGACGTCGGCGTGGTCCTCGTGCGAGCCGTGGCTCATGTTCAGCCGCGCGACGTCCATGCCCGCGTAGACCAGCTCGCGGATCCTCCGCTCGGAGCTGGTCGCAGGGCCGAGGGTGCACACGATCTTGGCTCTTCGCACGTTCCAAACCCTATCGGTGACCGATGGGTAGAAAAAGTCGAAACGACGCAAACTCCCCGTGAAGTTTGAGCGCGGAGGGTGACCGAGGAACGAGGTCATCCTCCGATCAGCGAAAAGGTCGAGGAGCGTCGGCGAGACCTGGGCCCTGAGCGCGCGAGATCCGCGCCGCACAGCCTGTGCACCGAGGCAGGGCGTCTCGTGACGGTTGCTGCGCAACCTCCTCGACGAACGGTGCTGCGCAACCTCCTCGACGAACGTTGCTGCGCAACCTCCTCGACGAACGGTGCTGCGCAACCTCCCCACGAACGACGAAGCCGCGCAACCTCGACGGGCGAGGTTGCGCGGCTGTCGTCGACTGCTGGGTGTCAGACCACCAGCGGGCGGGCCGTCGGCGGGATCGGAGCCGGCAGCTGGGTGCTCCCGGTGAGGAACTTGTCCACCCCTGCCGCAGCCGCTCGACCCTCCGCGATCGCCCACACGATCAGCGACTGGCCACGACCCGCGTCGCCGGCGACGAAGACGCCCTCGACGTTCGTCGCGTAGTCGTTGTCGCGCCTGACGTTGCCGCGCTCGTCGAGCTCGACACCGAGCTGCTCGATGAAGCCGGGCTGCTCCGGGCCGACGAAGCCCATCGCGAAGAGGACGAGGTCCGCCGGGATCTCCCGCTCGGTGCCCTCGTGCTCGACCAGCTTGCCGCCCTCGAAGGAGACCTCGACCAGGCGCAGCGCCCGGACGTTGCCGTCCTCGTCACCGAGGAACTCCTGGGTCGAGACCGAGTAGACCCGGTCGCCACCCTCCTCGTGCGCGGAGGAGACCCGGAAGATCATCGGGTACGTCGGCCACGGCTGCCCGTTCGGACGGTCCTCCGTCGGCTGGGGCATGATCTCGAGCTGCGTGATCGAGGCCGCGCCCTGGCGGATCGAGGTGCCGAGGCAGTCGGCGCCGGTGTCACCGCCACCGATGATGACGACGTGCTTGCCGTCGGCGCGGATCTGGCCCTCGACGGTCTCGCCCACCGCGACCCGGTTGGCCTGCGGGAGGAACTCCATCGCCTGGTGGATGCCCTTGAGCTCGCGGCCGGGGACGGGGAGATCGCGCGCGACGGTCGAGCCGACGGCGATCACCACGGCGTCGTACCGGTCCTTGAGCGCCTGGCCGGTGAGCTTGCCCTCGCCGACGGCGACGCCGGAGCGGAACACCGTGCCCTCGCGCATCATCTGCTCGAGGCGCTTGTCGAGGTGCTTCTTCTCCATCTTGAACTCGGGGATGCCGTAGCGCAGCAGCCCGCCGGGCTTGTCGGCACGCTCGTAGACGGCCACGGTGTGACCGGCGCGGGTGAGCTGCTGGGCGACGGCGAGGCCGGCCGGACCGGAGCCGATGACGGCCACGGTCTTGCCCGAGAGCCACTCCGGCGGCTGCGGCCGCACGAAGCCGGACTCGAAGGCCTTGTCGATGATCGAGACCTCGATGTTCTTGATCGTCACGGCCGGCTGGTTGATGCCGAGCACGCACGCGGTCTCACAGGGCGCCGGGCAGAGGCGACCGGTGAACTCCGGGAAGTTGTTCGTCGCGTGCAGGCGCTCGATCGCACCTTCCCAGTCGTCACGCCAGACCAGGTCGTTCCACTCCGGGATGATGTTGCCCAGCGGGCAGCCCGAGTGGCAGAACGGGATGCCGCAGTCCATGCAGCGGCTGGCCTGGACGTTGATGATCGGCAGCAGCGCGCGACCGACCCCGCCCGGGTAGACCTCGTTCCAGTCGTTGACCCGCTCCTCGACGGGACGACGCGTGGCAACTTCACGGGTGTTCTTGAGGAACCCCTTCGGGTCAGCCATCGCTGTGCACCCCCTTCATTCCTGAGCGGCGCAGAGCGCCACAGTGGCTGATGTCCACCCGCCGCTCATCCATGAAGCACCTCCATCACCTTGTTGGCGGCAGCGTCGGCGTCGAGGCCCTCGGCCTCGGCCTCGGCCTGGACCGCCAGGACCTTCGCGTAGTCGCGCGGCATGACCTCGGTGAACCGCGGCAGTGCGGCCTCCCAGTCGGCCAGCAGCGCCTCGGCGACCTCGGAGCCGGTCTCCTCGAAGTGCTTGCGCACGATGTCCTGCAGCTCCGCGGCGTACTGCTCGCTCACCGGACGCAGGTCGACGAGCTCGCCGTTGACCCGGAAGTCCTTGAGGTCGAGCACCCAGGCGATGCCGCCCGACATGCCGGCTGCGAAGTTGCGGCCGGTCTTGCCGAGGACGACCACCCGGCCGCCGGTCATGTACTCGCAACCGTGGTCGCCCACGCCCTCGGTGACGACGGTGGCACCGGAGTTGCGCACGCAGCAGCGCTCGCCCACACCACCGCGGATGAAGATCTCACCCGAGGTCGCGCCGTAGGCGATCGTGTTGCCCGCGATGATGTGCTCGTCGGCGCGGAAGGTCGCGCTGCGGTCCGGACGGATCGCGATCCGGCCGCCCGAGAGGCCCTTGCCGACGTAGTCGTTGGCGTCGCCCTCGAGCCGCAGCGTGATGCCCTTCGGCACGAACGCACCGAGCGACTGGCCGGCCGACCCGATCAGGGTCAGGTCGATCGTGCCGTCGGGCAGGCCCGCGCCGCCGTACTTCTTGGTGACCTCGTGACCCAGGATCGTGCCGACGGTCCGGTTGACGTTGCGGATCTGCAGCTGCGCGCGCACTGGCTCGCCCGACTCGATGGCCGCAGCCGCGAGCGGGAGGATCTCGGTGACGTCCAGCGACTTCTCCAGGCCGTGCTCCTGGCCCTTGGTGTTGTAGATGTCCTGGTCGGGGAAGTGCGTCTCGCCGACCTCGACCTTGTGCAGGATCGGCGCGAGGTCCAGGCCCTGAGCCTTCCAGTGCCGCTCGGCGTCGACCGTGTCGAGCGCCTCGACCTGGCCGATGGCCTCCTCGATCGACCGGAAGCCCAGCTGCGCCAGCAGCTCGCGGACCTCCTCGGCGATGAACTCGAAGAAGTTCACGACGTACTCGGCCTTGCCGCTGAACCGCGACCGCAGGGTCGGGTTCTGCGTCGCGACGCCCACGGGGCAGGTGTCGAGGTGGCAGACCCGCATCAGGATGCAGCCGGAGACCACCAGCGGGGCGGTCGCGAAGCCGAACTCCTCGGCACCGAGCAGCGCCGCGATGACGACGTCGCGACCGGTCTTGAGCTGGCCGTCGGTCTGCACGACGATCCGGTCGCGCAGGCCGTTGAGCAGCAGCGTCTGCTGAGTCTCGGCGAGGCCGAGCTCCCAAGGACCACCCGCGTGCTTGAGCGAGGTCAGCGGGGACGCGCCCGTGCCGCCGTCGTGGCCGGAGACGAGGACGACGTCCGCATGCGCCTTCGACACACCGGCGGCGACCGTGCCGACGCCGACCTCGGAGACCAGCTTCACGTGGACGCGGGCCGACGGGTTGGCGTTCTTGAGGTCGTGGATCAGCTGCGCCAGGTCCTCGATCGAGTAGATGTCGTGGTGCGGCGGCGGGCTGATCAGGCCCACGCCCGGCGTGGAGTGCCGGGTCTTCGCGACCCACGGGTACACCTTGTTGCCGGGCAGCTGGCCGCCCTCACCGGGCTTCGCACCCTGCGCCATCTTGATCTGGATGTCGTCGGCGTTGGTGAGGTACTCGCTGGTGACGCCGAAGCGGCCCGACGCGACCTGCTTGATCGAGCTGCGCCGCTCGGGGTCGTAGAGGCGGTCCGCGTCCTCGCCGCCCTCACCGGTGTTGGACTTCGCGCCCAGCCGGTTCATCGCGATGGCGAGGGTCTCGTGCGCCTCCTTGGAGATGGAGCCGTAGGACATGGCACCCGTCGAGAAGCGCTTGACGATGTCCGCGACCGGCTCGACCTCGTCGATGGAGATCGGGGTCCGGCCGAACGCACCGGCGTCCTTGAACTTGAACAGGCCGCGCAGCGTCATCAGCTTCTCGGACTGGTCGTCGACGGCAGCGGTGTACTGCTTGAAGATGTCGTAGCGACCGGTCCGTGTGGAGTGCTGCAGGCGGAACACCGTCTCCGGGTTGAAGAGGTGCGGCTCGCCCTCGCGACGCCACTGGTACTCGCCACCGATCTCGAGCTCCCGGTGGGCCGGCGCGATGCCGGCCGGCGGGTACGCCTTCGCGTGGCGGGCGGCCACCTCGGTCGCGATGACGTCGAGCTCGACGCCACCCAGCTTGGAGGTGGTGCCGGTGAAGTACTTGTCCACGACGGCCTGCGAGAGGCCGACGCACTCGAAGATCTGCGCGCCCGTGTACGACGCCACGGTGCTCACGCCGATCTTGGACATCACCTTCACGACGCCCTTGCCGAGACCCTTGATGAGGTTCTTGACCGCCTGCTCGGGCTCCGTCTTGACGTAGTAGCCCTCGCGGGCGAGGTCCTCGACGGTCTCCATGGCGAGGTACGGGTTGACCGCGGCCGCGCCGTAGCCGACCAGCAGCGCCACGTGGTGGACCTCGCGGACGTCACCGGCCTCGACGAGCAGCCCGACCTGGGTGCGGGTCTTCTCGCGGACCAGGTGGTGGTGCACCGCGCCCGTCAGCAGCAGCGACGGGATCGGGGCGAGGTCGGCGGTCGAGTGCCGGTCGGACAGGACGATGATCCGGGCGCCGCCGGCGATCGCCTCCGACACCTCCTGGCAGATCTCGTCGAGCCGGGCCGCCATCGCCTCGCCGCCCCCGTGGACGTCGTACAGACCGCGGGAGACGTGGGTGATGAAGCCCGGGTGGTCGCCCTCGCGGTTGATGTGGCGGATCTTGGCCAGGTCGTCGTTGGAGATGACCGGGAACGGCAGCGAGATCTGCCGGCAGGAGGCCGCCGTCGGCTCCAGCAGGTTGGCCTCCGGGCCGATGGAGCCGTAGAGCGAGGTGACGAGCTCCTCGCGGATGGCGTCCAGCGGCGGGTTGGTGACCTGCGCGAACAGCTGGCTGAAGTAGTCGAACAGCAGGCGCGGCTTGTCGCTCAGCGCCGCGATCGGCGTGTCCGTGCCCATCGAGCCGAGCGCCTCACCACCGGTGTTGGCCATCGGCGTGAGGATGACGCGCAGCTCCTCCTCGGTGTAGCCGAAGATCTGCTGGCGACGGGTGACCGAGGCGTGGGTGTGCACGATGTGCTCCCGCTCCTCGATGTCGTCGAGCTGGATCATGCCGGCGTGCAGCCACTCGCCGTACGGGTGCTCCGCGGCGAGCTGCGCCTTGATCTCGTCGTCCTCGACGATGCGGTGCTCCTCGGTGTCGACCAGGAACATCCGGCCGGGCTGGAGGCGGCCCTTGCGGACGACCTTCGCGGGGTCGAGGTCGAGCACGCCGACCTCGGACGCCAGGACGACGAGGCCGTCGTCGGTGACCCAGAAGCGCGACGGGCGCAGGCCGTTGCGGTCGAGGACCGCGCCGATCTGGGTGCCGTCGGTGAACACGACGCACGCCGGGCCGTCCCACGGCTCCATCATCGTGGAGTGGAAGCGGTAGAAGTCGCGTCGCTGCGCGTCCATCTCGGTGTGGTTCTCCCACGCCTCCGGGATCATCATCAGCACCGCGTGCGGCAGGCTGCGGCCACCCATGTGGAGGAGCTCGAGGACCTCGTCGAAGGACGCCGAGTCCGACGCACCCGGGGTGCAGATCGGGAACAGGCGCTCGAGGTCACCGGGGATGGTGTCGGAGTCGAGCAGCGCCTCACGGGCCCGCATCCAGTTGCGGTTGCCCATGACCGTGTTGATCTCGCCGTTGTGCGCGATGAAGCGGAACGGGTGCGAGAGCGGCCAGCTCGGGAAGGTGTTCGTCGAGAACCGCGAGTGCACGACGCCGATGGCCGAGGCCATCCGCTCGTCACGCAGGTCCGGGAAGAAGTTGTCGAGCTGGTCGGTCGTCAGCATGCCCTTGTAGGCGAGGGTGCGCGAGGACAGCGACGGGAAGTAGACGTCGGTCTCCCGCTCGGCCCGCTTGCGCAGGCAGAAGGCGTGCCGCTCGAGGTCCATGCCGTTGAGGGCGCCGCCGGGCGCCTGCACGAAGAGCTGGGTGAACGTCGGCATGACGCTGAGCGCCATCGTGCCGAGGATGTCCGGGTTGACCGGGACGTCGCGCCAGCCGAGGACGGCGAGACCTTCCTCGGCCGCGATCTCCTCGATCCGGGCGCGGGTCTTGGCGACCTGGCCCTCGTCGCCGGGCACGAAGGCCGTGCCGACGGCGTACGTGCCGGCGGCCGGCAGCGTGATGCCGTTGTCGGCCGCGACGGCGCGCAGGAACGCGTCCGGCACCTGCAGCAGGATGCCGGCGCCGTCGCCGGAGTTGGCCTCGGCGCCGGCGGCGCCGCGGTGGTCAAGGTTGCGAAGGGCCGTGAGCGCCTTGGCCACGATGTCGTGGCTGGCCTCCCCGGTCAGCGTCGCGACGAAGGCAACGCCACAGGCGTCCTTCTCGTGGCGCGGGTCGTAAAGACCCTGCGGCGGTGGGAACGAGTGCATGGAGGGCACCAAGGTTCTCCCGTCGGCTACGTCTGCGTCCCTTCCGGCAGCGACGTGCAAGCCATCGCGACGGGGGTCCACAGAAGGTGGGGCGCAAGGGACAGCACTGGCCCACGCGGCGGAGCGTTCAGATTACCACTGTGTGAACGCCTTCCGCTCACTCAGTGGTCGGTCGTGGACGCCTCGTCGGTCACACCGTCACCATCCGTCGCAGTGGTCCGCCCGTCGACGTACACGCTCTCCTCGCGGCCGGGACGGTTCCGTAGCGACCAGAGGAGGTACGCCGTCGCGAGGACGAAGAGCACGATCGAGGTCCACACGTTGAACCGCAGGCCGAGGACGTCGTTGAGCTGCACGTCGTCGATGCGGATGTACTCGATCCAGCCGCGTCCGAGCGTGTAGGCCATGACGTAGATCGCCATCACCTTGCCGTGGCCGAGGCGGTAGCGGCGGTCGAGCCAGATGATCAGCGCGAAGGCGGCGAGGTTCCACAGGCACTCGTAGAGGTAGGTCGGGTGGAAGGTCGCCATGTCGGGAGCGATGCCGCCGTTGGCTGCGAGCGCGTCCTGGTAGTCCTGGCTGGCGAGGTAGGCGCTGCTGAAGTGGTCCTTGTCGATCTCCAGGCCCCACGGCAGGTCGGTCGGGCGACCGTAGAGCTCCTGGTTGAACCAGTTGCCCCAGCGACCGATCGCCTGCGCGACCAGCACGCCCGGCGCGAGGGCGTCGAGCATCGGCTCCAGCCGGATGCCCTTGCGGCGCGCGCCGATCCAGGCTCCGACCGCGCCGAGGCCGACGCCGCCCCAGATCCCGAGGCCGCCGTGCCACACGTAGAGGGCGTCGATCGGCGAGCCGTCGGAGCCGAAGTACTTCTCCCAGTCGGTCGCGACGTGGTAGAGCCGGGCACCGACGAGGCCGAACGGCACCGCCCACAGGGCGACGTCCTGGACCTCGCCCAGGGTGCCGCCGCGGGCCTGCCAGCGCTTCTCGCCGATCCAGATGGCGACGACGATGCCGAGGATGATGCACAGCGCGTAACCGCGCAGCGGGAAGGGCCCGATGTGCCACACGCCATTGGCCGGGCTCGGGATCGTGGCGGTGATCAGCTGGGGCAGCACGGCGGCTTCCTTGTCCTCAGTCCTCGGTCAGCAGGGTGTGCAGGTCGGCCGCGAACTCCGCGGCCGACGTCTCCTGGTTCCACAGGACGACGGCCTCGTCGTCGCTGTCGATCGCCAGGGTGAAGGTCGAGTGGCCCCCGAGGTCATAGCCGCCGGTCGGCAGCTCCTTGCCGTCGTTGACGTAGACCGCGAGCGGGTCGCCGACCTCGATGATGGTGTCCAGGTCGCCGGTCAGGCCGATGAAGGACTTGTTGTAGCGGTCGAGGTAGGTCCGCATGGTCTTCTCGTCGTCGCGTGCCGGGTCCGTCGTGACCAGGACGACGTCGACCTGGTCACGGTCGGCGTCGTCGAGCAGGTTGAGCGAGGCCGCGATGTTGTTGAGCACCATCGGGCAGAAGTCCGGGCAGTTCGTGTAGCCGAAGAAGACCAGGGTCAGCGGCTTGTCGGTGCTCGTCGCGAGGGAGTACGGCTTGCCGTCGGTGTCGGTCAGCGCGATGTCCGGCGCCTGGTAGGGCTGCTCGAGACGGGTGCCGCTGAACTCGGCCTTGTCGTCGTCGGTGCCGCAGGCGGCGAGCAGCAGGCCGAGCAGGATGGCCAGCACGGCGGACCTACGCACGAACGCCCTCCGCGAGCTCCTGCGTCAGCGCCCGCAGCGCGGCGAGGCCGGCGGCCCGGTCGTCCGGGTGCTCCAGCAGGGTGCGGACGAAGGCGGAGCCGACGATCACACCGTCGGCGTACTTCGCGAGGTCGGCCGCCTGGGCGCCGGTGCTCACGCCGACGCCGACCCCCACCGGGAGGTCGGCCCCTCCGTTCGGGCTCAGCGCCTTCGTGCGCTCGATCAGCGGGGCCACGCCCGCGGCCGTGGCCTGCGTGGTGCCGGTGACGCCCATGATCCCGGTCGCGTAGACGAAGCCGCGGGAGGCCGCCGTGGTCAGGGCGATCCGCTCGTCGGTCGAGGACGGCGCGACGAGGAAGACCTTGTCGAGGTCGCGCGCGTCGGCGGCCTCGATCCACTCGGGGGCGAAGTCCGGGGTCAGGTCGGGCGTGATCAGACCCGCTCCCCCGGCATCGGCGAGCTGTTGGGCGAAGCGCTCCACGCCGTACTTCTCGATGGGGTTCCAGTAGGTCATCACGAGCGTCGGGACGCCGGTCGCGGCGACCGCCTCGACGACGCGCAGCACGTCGGTGGTGCGCACGCCGCCCTCGAGCGCCTGCTGCGCGGCGGCCTGGATCGTCGGACCGTCCATCACCGGATCGCTGTAGGGCAGGCCGATCTCGATGACGTCACAGCCGGCGTCGACCATGACCTTGAGCGCGGCGATGCTGCCGTCGACGTCGGGGAAGCCGGCCGGCAGGTAGCCCACGAGGGCAGAGCGGCCCTCGGCCCGCGCCTTCTCGAACGCGGTGCTGGTGCTGGTCACTTCGCCTCCCCAGCCTCGCCGAGGTGGAACCACTCCATCGCGGTGCCCATGTCCTTGTCGCCGCGGCCCGACAGGTTGACCAGCAGCGTCTGGCCCTGCCGCTCCTTCGCGACCTTCAGCGCGCCCGCGATGGCGTGCGCGCTCTCGATCGCGGGGATGATGCCCTCGGTCCGCGCCAACAGGGCCATGGCGTCCATCGCCTCGGCGTCGGTCACCGGGAGGTACGACGCCCGGCCGCCCGCCGCCAGCGCGGCATGCTGGGGCCCGACGCCGGGGTAGTCGAGGCCGGCGGAGATGGAGTGCGACTCGATCGTCTGGCCGTCGTCGTCCTGCAGCACGAACGTGCGCGCGCCGTGGAGCACGCCGATCGAGCCGGCGAAGATCGTCGCCGCGTGACGTCCGGTCTCGACTCCGTCGCCACCCGCCTCGAAGCCGTAGATCGCGACCTCGGGGTCGTCGACGAACCCGGCGAAGAGGCCGATGGCGTTGGAGCCGCCGCCGACGCACGCCGCGATGGCGTCCGGCAGGGCGCCGGTGAGGTCGAGACACTGCCGGCGCGCCTCGTCGCCGATGCCGCGCACGAAGCTGAGCACCAGGCTGGGGAACGGGTGCGGGCCGGCCGCCGTGCCGAACAGGTAGGCCGTGTCGTCGACGCTGGCGACCCAGTCGCGCAGCGCCTCGTTGATGGCGTCCTTGAGGGTCCGCGAGCCGCTCTTGACCGGGATCACCTCGGCACCGAGAAGCTGCATGCGGGCGACGTTGAGCGCCTGGCGCTCGGTGTCGACCTCACCCATGTAGACCGTGCAGTCGAGCCCGAGGTACGCCGCTGCCGTCGCCGAGGCGACGCCGTGCTGGCCGGCCCCGGTCTCGGCGATGACACGCTTCTTGCCCATGCGCTTGGTGAGCAGGGCCTGGCCGAGCACGTTGCGGATCTTGTGCGCGCCGGTGTGGTTGAGGTCCTCGCGCTTGAGCAGGAAGCGAGCACCGGCGTGCTCGGAGAGCCGCTGGGCGTCGTACAACATGCTCGGGACGCCGGCGTAGTTCTGGAGCAGGTCCTCGAACTCGGCCGTGAACGTGGGGTCCGCCATCGCCGTCCGCCAGGCGACGTCGAGCTGGTCCAGCGCGGCCATCAGGGCCTCGGGCATGAACCGGCCTCCGAAGGCGCCCGCGCCCCCGAACCAGCCGAGCGCGTCGGCGTCGTACGTGCTCCCGGCTCCACTCATCGGTGCTCCCCACTTCCCTTGTGCAGGCCGGTCATCGCGGCCACGGCGTCCCTGGGTGCCCCGTCCTTGACCAACGCCTCGCCCACGAGCACCGCACGGGCGCCCTCGTCGACGAAGCGCTGCACGTCCGCCGGACCGGTGATGCCGGACTCGGCGACCAGGACGCGGTCGGCGGGCACCAGCGGCGCGAGGCGCCCGAAGGTGTCGGCATCGACCTCGAGCGTCTTGAGGTTGCGCGCGTTGACACCGATCAGCTCGGCGCCCAGCTCGATCGCCCGCTCGGTCTCGGCCTCGTCGTGGACCTCGAGCAGCACCGTGAGGCCGAGCTCACGGGCGAAGTCGTGGAGCCGGTCGAGCCGGTCGTCGGGCAGGCAGGAAGCCATCAGCAGCGCGAGGTCGGCGCCGGCGGCACGGGCCTCGAGCAGCTGGTACTCGGTGACGATGAAGTCCTTGCGGAGCACGGGGGTGTCGACCGCGGCGCGCACCGCGCGCAGGTCCTCGAGGCTGCCGCTGAACCGTCGCTGCTCGGTGAGCACGCTGATCGCGGCAGCGCCGCCGGCGGCGTACTCCTTGGCCAGCGCGGCGGGATCGGGGATGTCGGCGAGCTCGCCCTTGCTGGGGCTCTTCCGCTTCACCTCGGAGATGACGCTCGATCCCGGACCGCGGAAGTGCGGCATCGGGTCGCGCGGCGCCGGAGCGTCCGCGAGAGCAGCGCGCAGGTCGGCCTCGGACACGCTCGCCTGCCGGAGCGCGAGGTCCTCGCGAACTCCGGCGACGATCTCGTCAAGCACAGTTCCCATCGCTGTCAGTGTTCCACGCGGCAGGGAACGCACCGCACAGTGGCCGGACTTGTGGACCTCCGGCCAGCCGATGGTTTCCCGGGTCTCGACGCGGTTAGGCTGCTGCGACCGCCCGGATTTCGGCCGGGCCCCGACCAGAAGGAACAGAGTGAGCTACGGATCTCCGCCTCCCCCGCCCGGCAACCAGCCGCCCTACGGCGGCAACCCCTACGGTCAGCAGCCGCCCTACGGCGGCGGTGCGCCCTTCGGCGGGCCCACCTCCGGCGACCCCGGCACCCTGGACCTGCCGTACTACGGCATCGGTTTCGTCGCAGCCGTCCAGCGGGCCTTCAAGAAGTACGCGCGCTTCGACGGCCGCGCCAGCAAGAGCGAGTTCTGGTGGTTCCAGCTCGGCTACCTGCTGCTCGTCTTCGTCGCCTACATCCCGGCCATCATCGGCATCGCGGCGGACGTCCCGGCACTGGCCCTGATCGGCGTCGTGCTCGTCATCGCCTTGCTGCTGGCCTCGATCGTGCCCGCGATCGCGGTCTCTGCCCGCCGGCTGCACGACGCCAACCTGAGCGGCTGGCTGTACCTCATCAGCCTGATCCCGTGCGGCAGCATCGTGCTGATCGTGCTCTGGTGCCTTCCCTCCAAGCCGGAGGGTGCCCGGTACGACCGCGTCGGCGGTGGCCAGAACTTCGGCGGCGGCTACGGCAACCCCTACGGCCAGTAGCCACCACCTGCTCGTACGACGACGCCCCGGACCTGCTGGTCCGGGGCGTCGTTGCGTCGTGCCGGCACCGGTCAGGCGCCAGGGCATCGAGCGTCAGGGCGCGAGCGTCAGGGCGCGAGCCAGGCGCCGGCGGGCAGGTTGCGCACCACCGTGAAGGCCACCATGGTGACCGCGAGCACCACACCGCCGACCGCGAGGCTGCGGTCGCTCGGCTCCCACGGGGTCCCGGTCCAGCGCCCGTGCGCCCAGCGGTAGAAGGCGTAGGCGATGAACGGCAGGGACAGCACGAAGAGCAGGTTGCTCGACGCCGCGGCGCCGATCTGCAGGTTGCCGAGATCGTTGACGGCGCGCAGGCCGCCGCAGCCCGGGCACGAGAAGCCCATCGCGGCGGTCGGGCAGATCCCCCAGCTGTTCTGGTCGTGCGGGTCGCGCAGGTGCAGCGCCAGCGTGGCGGCCGCGAGGCCACCGACCACGGCAGCAGGCGGCACCATCCGGCGCCAGCGGGCGAGACCGCTGGTGGGCGTGGACGGCGCCGTGAGGGTCATGGCCGCGGCGAGCTCAGTGGCTCGACTCGTGCAGGCCCATCTTCACGAGCACCAGGAACAGCGGGCCGGCAGCGACGGCGATGACCGCGCCGATCCAGAAGAGCGGCCAGTTCAGGGGGGACACCGACATGCCGATGGCGCCGATCACGAAGCCGACCAGCGAGACCAGCACTGCGGTCCATGCGGCGGGGGTGTTGCCGTGACTGTCGGCCATGAGTGGGAACTCCTCGTTCAAGCGGGTCGGTCAGGAGGATTCTAGGGGGTCAGTCGTCCGTCGGGTCGCTGCCCTCGTCCAGTGACTTCCACAGGTCGAGGTTGGAGCGCTCCGAAGGCTCGCCCGCAGGCGGCGCCGGGGTGTCGGAAGCAGCCGTCGGGGCGTCGTACCGGCTGCCCATCTCCGGCCAGTCCGGCACCAGCCGGACCGCGGCGCCGGCGGCCAGGAGGCCGACGAGGGCGGACAGCAGCGTGATCCACAGCCACGGGGTGCGCTCGACATCGACGGCGGAGGCGTTGAGCCCCAGCCGGATGGCGAGGTCGCCGGTGGCGGAGTCGTCCTGGACGAAGCCGCCGATGACGACGACGAGACCGATGCCGGCGGACGCGACGAGGGCGAGGCCGGCAACGACCCGGCGCACGAACCCGCGGGTCACCAGCAGCACGCCCCAGGCGGCCAGGGCGACGAGGGCGAGCGCACCGGCGAGGGGGAACTCGACCGAGCGGTCCTGGACGCTGCGGGCGAGGCCGCCGGCCGCCGTGAGCGTCGCCTCGGGGAGCGTCAGCATCTCCTTGTGCCCGGCGATCGCGGCGAAGCCGCTGCCGGCGAGGCCGAGGAGCACCGTCGGCCCGAAGGTACGACGCGCGTTCGTCCCATGGGTCGGCTCAGCCACCGAGCAGCCCGTCGTCGAAGCAGGTGCGGGCACCGGTGTGGCAGGCGACACCGACCTGGTCGACCTTCAGCAGCAGCGTGTCGCCGTCGCAGTCGAGCCGGACCTCGTGCACGTGCTGGGGGTTGCCGGACGTCTCGCCCTTGACCCAGTACTCGCCCCGCGAGCGGCTCCAGTAGGTCGCCCGGCCCGTCGTCAGCGTGCGGTGCAGCGCCTCCGCGTCCATCCACGCCAGCATCAGCACCTCGCCCGTGTCGTGCTGCTGCACGATCGCAGGCAGCAGCCCGTCGGCGGTCAGCTTGAGCCGGTCGGCAAGGGCGGGGTCGAGGGAGGTCACGGCTCCATTATCCGGGCCGGGCCGGAGCCGCGCTGCGCGACCCACGAGGCGTGGAGCCGGGCGTAGGGCGTGTCGGACTGCCGCACGAGCTCCGCGTGCGGGCCGTGCTGCACGATCCGACCGCGGTCGACCACGACCACGACGTCGGCGGCCTCGGCCGTTGAGAGGCGGTGCGCGATCGTGACCGACGTGCGTCCGGTCATCAGCCGCTCCAGGGCCCGCGCGATGCGCGTCTCGAGCTCGGGGTCGACGGCGCTGGTGGCCTCGTCGAGCACCAGCAGGTCCGGGTCGGCGAGCTGCGCGCGCTGGAGGGCGACCAGCTGCCGCTCCCCCGCCGACAGCGACTCGCCGCGCTGGCCGACACGGGTCTCGACGCCCTCGGGCAGCCCGGCGAGCCAGTCGCCCAGGCCGATCGCGTCAGCGCCCTGCTGGATCTCGGCAGCCGTGGCGCCGAGCCGGCCGTAGCGCACGTTGGCGGCCACGGTGTCGTCGAAGAGGAAGCCTTCCTGCGGGACCAGGACCACGCTACGGCGCAGCGCCGCCTCGCTGATCTCGCGCAGGTCGACCCCGTCGAGCAGGACCCGGCCCCGGCTCGGGTCCATCAGCCGAGTCAGCAGCTTGGCGATCGTCGACTTGCCCGAGCCGGTCTCGCCGACGACGGCGACCCGCTGGCCAGCGGGGATCTCCAGGTCGATGTCGCTGAGCACGTCGGAGCCGCCGGGGTAGGCGAACCCGACGCCGTCGAACCGGACGTCGATCGCACCCTTCGGCAGGCTCTGCCCGTCGGGACCGGGGTCGACCAGGTCGGCCGGGGTGTCGAGGATGCCGATCACGCGGCGCCAGCCGGCGATGGCGTTCTGGGCATCGGTGAGGATCTGGGTGCCCATCTGGACCGGGCCGACGAACAGGGTGACGAGGAACGCGAAGGCGAGGACCTCGCCGGCCGTGATCCCCTCACCCCACGCGAATCCCTGGCCCAGCCAGATGCCGACGATGAGCACGCCTGCGTTGGCGAAGCCGGCCGAGATGCCGCCGAGGCTGAACGAGAACGCGGTGAAGCCCTGTGCCCGCGTGCTCGCCGCCCGGTGCGTGTCGATGGCCGTGTCGATGCGCGCCTGGGTGCGGTCCTCGATGGCGTACGACTTCACCACGGCCGCGCCGACCACCGGCTCCGAGACCGCGGACAGCAGCACGCCGACCTGGCGTCGTACGGTCCCGTAGGCGGCAGCCAGCTTGCGCTGGAAGTAGCGCAGGCTCAAGAAGAGCGGCGCGAAGCAGAGCCACACGACGAGCGCGAGCTGCCAGCTGTAGAAGACCATCACGATGGTCGCGACCAGCATCTGCCCGACGCTGACGACGAACAGCAGGCCGCCGAAGACGAGGAACTGGCTGACCTGGTCGACGTCGCTGGTGACGCGCGAGACGAGCGCGCCGCGGCGCTCGGTGTTCTGCGTGAGCAGCGGCAGGTCGTGGACGTGGCGGAACGCCTTCACGCGCAGCGTCGCCAGGCCCCGCTCGGCAGTCGAGAACAGCCGCGCCGTCATGGCGTACGACGCCCAGCTGGTCACCACGATCGCCGCACCCGCGGCGAGGGCGAGCCAGGTCGTGAAAGCGACGTCCGGGCCGTCCGGGCCGCGCAGACCCTTGTCGACGGTCTGCTGGATCGCGACCGGCACGATCACCTGGCCGACCGACGCGAGCACGGCGAGCAGCAGGGTGCGCCCGATGCCCTCGACGAGCTCGGGCGAGTGCCGGACGCCGCGACGGATGGTCTCCCACGCGCCGATGTCCTCGCCGGTGTGCAGGGTGGTGCTCATGCGGGGACCTCCTGCTCGTCGTTCTCGTAGGCGTTGACCAGGCGGGCGTAGTCGGGGTTGCGGGCCACGAGCTCGTCGTGCGGACCACGGTCGGCGATCGCACCGTCGACGAGGAAGAGCACCTCGTCGGCGAGACCGATCGTGGCCTTGCGGTAGGCGACCACGACGAGTGTGGTGTCGGTCGAGCCCAGGGCGCCCAGGATCCGCGCCTCCACCTCGGGGTCGACCGCCGAGGTCGCGTCGTCGAGGACCAGGAGCCGCGGGCGGCGCACCAGCGCGCGGGCGAGCGAGAGCCGCTGGCGCTGGCCGCCGGAGAGCGTGGTGCCGCGCTCCCCCAGGCGGCTGTCGAGGCCGGCCGGCAGGGCGGCGACGAAGCCATCGGCCTGGGCCGTGCGCAGGGCCGCCCACACGTCCTCGTCGGGGACGTCGAGCCCGAGCGTGACGTTGCCGCGGACGGTGTCGTCGAAGAGGAACGCGGTCTGCGGTACGACGGCCAGCGCCTCCGCCAGCGCGCCGCGACGCAGGTCGCGGACGTCGGTGCCGTCGACCCGGATCGCGCCGTCGTCGACGTCGACCAGCCGCGCCACCAGGGTGGTGAGGGTGCTCTTGCCCGACGCGGTGGCGCCCACGAGCGCGACGGTCCGGCCCGGTGCCACATCGAAGCTCAGGTCCCGCAGCAGCGGGCGGTCCGGCGTGTAGCCGAAGTCGGCGCCGGCCACCTCGAGGCGGGCGCCGCCGGCACGTGCGGGGAGCACCTGGTCGCCGTACTCCATGGCGCCGGAGGCGCGCAGCACCGCGGCGACGCGGCGGTAGCCGACGACGCTGCGCGGGAAGTCGCCGAGCAGCCAGCCGATCGAGCGGATCGGGAACGCGACGACGGTGAGCAGGTAGGTGATGGTCACGACGTCACCGGCGACGGTGGCGCCGGAGATCACCCGGTGCACGCCCAGCACCAGGACCACGAGGACCGCGAGGTTGGGCAGCGCGGCCAGTGTCGGGTCGAAGGCCGCGCGGATCCGGCCGACCTTGATGTTGGCCTCGCGCAGCTCGGCGGCCTTCGCGCGGAACCGCTCGGTCTCCTCGGGCTCGCGGCCCAGCGTCTTGACGACGAGAGCTCCGTCGAAGGACTCGTGGGCGATCTCGGAGAGCTCGGCTCGCAGCTGCTGCGCGCGCGTCGCCCAGCCCTGCGCGAGGCGCTGGTAGACGACATTGGTGCCGATCACGATCGGGAAGACGAGCAGGCCGACCGTGGCGAGGACCAGGTCTGTCAGCAGCATCTGCACGACGGCGATGACCATCATCGCAACCGTCCCGACCGCCATCGGCAGCGGCGCGATCGGGCCCCACGCGGCCTCGACATCGGAGTTGGCGTTGGACAGCAGCTCGCCCGTCGGGTGCCGCTGGTGCCACTCCATGGGGAGGCGGAGGTACTGGCGCGTCACGGCGCGGCGGCTGTGCGCCTGCATGCGGTACTGCATGACACCGGCGCCCAGGCGGCGCGCGACGATGCCGACTGCCCGCAGGATCGCGACCCCGACGAACAGGCCGAGGACCGCCCAGAGCAGGCCGCCGCCGATCTCGCCGTTCGCGAAGGCCGGGAGGACCACGTGGTCCGTCGACCAGCCCAGCACCCACGCGTCGGCGACCGTCAGGGCACCGAAGAGCACGCTCCCGACCGTGGAGAGGGTGAAGATCCACGGCTCGCGCTTGATGGCCACCCAGAGCACGCCGAACCCGGCGGACGTCGTACCGGTGCTGGGGGTGCTCCCTGCCGTTGCCACTGATCCCTGCTCTCCACTCGTGAACCTCAGCCCAACCCGGGCCCGGCGGAGCCTATTCCGGACCGCCGACGCCGTTCCTGCGGTCTATCGTTCCGACGTGGACGTCGCGACGATGCTGGAGCACTGCCTCGCGAAGCCGGGCGCGTGGCCGGACAACCCGTGGGACCACGAGTATCCGGTCGTGAAGGTCGGCGAGGGCGAGCGGGGCAAGATCTTCGCCTTCCTCGGCGCCGACCACGTCGGCGTCAAGGCCGGCGCGAGCCGCGAGGTCGCCGACGAGTGGCTGCAGCGGTATCCCGACGACGCGACGGTGATGCCGTACATCGGACGGTCGGGGTGGAACAACCTCGCGCTCGGTGGCGGGATCCCCGACGACGAGCTGCTGGAGGCCGTGGATTCGTCGTACCTCGCCGTGGTGGCGAAGCTGCCGAAGAGCCAGCGGCCGGCGGGCTGGGAGGGCTGAGCCCGGGTCGGCTGCGTGCGTTCGGTCGCCGTTGCGGGTCCGGCGCGGGGTCGCATTACCCCTGTGGAGACGTGTGGCGGTCGCCGGTTCTCCACAGGCAGCCCGGTCGTTGGTTGCGCCAGCAGCGCGGCACGACGAGTCTCGAGCCACCGACGACGAGAGGAAGGGCACCGTGGACAGCACTGGTACCCGTCTCGGGATCCTTGCCGTCGCGCTCGCCCTGACGCTGAGCGCGTGCAGTGGTCCGGAGACCGCCCCGGCCGACCTGCGGGCTCCGGCGAGCCGGGGCACCCCACCCGCGACGGCGGGGACGCTCGCGAGCGAGGGGGGCGCCGGCCTCGGGCTCAGCCCGGGGTCACCGCACTGACGATCCGAACGCCCATGTGGAAGGTCGAGGTGGCAGGGGTTCGGCGCCGACCGGCTCGGTGGCACCGCGGTCGGCGTCGGACGGCTGGTAGGGCTCGTAGATCACGCCGGGGACCTTCCCCGTCAGCGGACGGGCACGCCCGCCGCGGCGAGCGACTCCTTCACGTCCGCGATCCGCAGCGTGCCGAAGTGGAAGACGGTCGCGGCAAGCACCGCGTCGGCGCCGGCCTCGACCGCCGGCGGGAAGTGTTCGACGGCCCCTGCTCCGCCGGAGGCGATGACGGGGATCGAGACCTCGGCGCGGACCTTGCGGATCAGCTCCAGGT
>DATLIG010000314.1:0-56236 GCA_035539555.1 Nocardioides sp.
GGTGACGGTCAAGTACACGGGCGCGACGGCGCGGTCGTGGACCGAGACCGGCCTGGTCAACGGCGCCCGCTTCTACTACCGGGTGATGGCTCGCAACGGGTCGGGCTGGGGCACGGCGAGTGCGCAGGTCAGCGCCGTCCCGCGCACGGTGCCCGGTGCTCCGAGGTATCCCGAGGCTGATGCCTACGACGCGGCACTCGGCGCCTACTGGTCCCCCGCGGCCACCGGCGGCGCCCCGATCGATCGGTACCAGATCCAGTGGTCGGCCGACGGCGGCGCCTCATGGACCGGCTCCGTGACCACACCGACCGCAGCGGCCCAGGCCGCACCGGCGATGGTCGCCCTGACGCCCGGTACCCGCTACTGGTTGCGGATCCGCGCGCACAACGTCGCCGGCTACGGCCCGACCACCGGGTTCGGGCCCTACACCGTGCGGACCGCACCCGGCCCGGTCACCGACCTTGCCGCCACGCCGGGATTCGGCCAGGTCGAGCTCGCCTGGACCGCCCCGGTGGCGGGTACGCCGACGGGCAGCACCGCCGTGGCGTCGTACAAGGTCGAGAGCAGCGCGGACGGGGGCGCGACCTGGACGACACAGCCGCCGGTCACGACCACCTCGACCGTGGTGACCGGATTGACTGGAGGCATCGCCTACCAGTTCCGGGTCAGCGCGAAGTCGGTCGTCGACAACATCGGCTACGGCCCGGCAACCGTGATCATCCCCGACGCGCCGTCGGGACCACCGAGCGCTCCGCAGAATCCCACCCTCGGCTGGGACGAGGGCATCGGGCAGTTCCGGCTCACCTGGCAGCCGCCCGCGAGCGACGGCGGCAAGGACCTCGACCACTACGAGGTCGCGTGGTGGGGGCCGAACCCGGCCCAGTCGGCACCGTACGACGCCGACACGACCCACGCCGACCTGCTGTCCATCCCGGTCGACAGCCAGGTCCACGTGCGTGCCTGCAACGGTCCCGACGCCAGCGACTGCGGCCCATGGAGCCTCACCCTCGGCCCGGTCACCGGCCATGTCCTCGACCTGCACGCGACCCAGGCGATGGCCGGCACCGTGCGGACTGTCAACGTCGACTGGGCCGAGCCCGCCAACGGACTCGCGACGTCGTACGACGTGCTGCGCAGCGACGACGGCGGCACCACCTTCACGCCCCTCGCCACCGTCATCGCTCCAGTGAAGCAGTACGACGACACGACCACGCTCGCCTCGACGCAGTACGTCTACAAGGTGGTCCCGCACGGCGGCGGCACCGGCGAGCCCCGTACGACGTCGATCACGACGAGTACCGACCAGACGCTGTCAGTCACTCCCACGACGATCAACGTCACCGAGGGCTCCACGACGGGCGCCCAGGTCGTCCTGGGCGTCGCGACGTCGGTCGCGACCGATGTCACGGTGAGCGTCGCCGACCCCGCGCTCGCCACCACCACGACAGCCACGGTCCAGGTGGCGGCCGGACAGACAACGGCGGCGGTGACGCTGAGCGGCACCCAGGACGACGACCTCGTCGGCGGGACGACCACGCTGACGGCCGCCCTCGGCTCCCTCGATGCGTCCGCGACCGTGAACGTGGTGGACAACGACACGCAGGCGATCATCGCGCCCGGAGTCGCGGCGGTCGCCGACGACGCCACCGTGGCCGTCGACGTCAAGCTCGCCTACCGGCCCGCTTCGCCCGTCACGGTGAGCGTGGCGATCGACCAGAACGGCAACAAGATCGCGATCGTCGGCGACGTCGCCGAACTCCAGTTCACGGTCGACAACTGGAACGAGCCGCAGACGCTGGAGATCCACCGCAACAACCCCGGCACGGCGACGGTCAACCTGACCTCGCCGGGCATCGCCGGGGCATCGATCTCGGTGACGGATCCGGCGCCGTAGGACTCAGTGGCCGCGGCGCTTCCTGATCACCCACGCGCCCAGCCCCACCGCCGCCAGCCCGGCCGCGACGACGCCGGGCCGGTTCTGCCAGCGCGTGTACTCCTCGGTGACCTGCGGCCAGGCCTCGCCGATCACGGCGGCGGCGTCCTCGGGCGTCGCCTCGAGGCCCTCCACGGAGACCGGCGTCCCGAACACGATGCGGACCTTGCGCGGCAGCGGCCAGCGCCGCTTCTCCGTGCCGGTGATGGTCGCCGGGACGATCGGCGCGCCGGCCTCGATCGCGAGCCGTGCGGCACCGCGCTTCGGAGCGCCCAGGCCCTCGTCGCGCACCCGGGTGCCCTCGGGGAAGAGGGCGAGCGCGTCGCCGCGGCGCAGGATCGCCCGAGCCGTCTCCAGCGCCTCGGCGTCGGACTCTCCTCGTCGTACCGGGAAGGCGCCCAGGCGCAGGAACGCCTTCGCCATCGGACCGTCGAAGTGCTCCGCCTTGCCCATGAAGTGCACGGGTCGGCGCAGCACGATCGCCACGAAGAACGGGTCCCAGAAGCTCTTGTGGTTGGGGACGATGACCACCGGCCCCTTCTTCGGGACGTTCTCCCTGCCCGAGGCCGTGAAGCCGCAGACGATGCGGAAGACCAGCGCGGCGGCGTACTTGACGACCAGGTAGAGCGGCCCGCTGACGCCCTCCTCCCGTGCGATCCGGTGGGCTTCCTCGTTGGTCGTCATCGGTGGATGAGGTCCTGCCAGTTCGCCGGCAGCCGGTCGGCCGGTCCGGGGACGGACTGGTCGGCGGGGTGGCCGGTCGGCTGGGCGAGCTGTGGGCCGTTGTAGTAGTCCTGCGCCTCGTAGTCCCAGAACCAGTCCTCGCCGGGCTCGTAGCTCTGGATCAGCCGGTGGCCGGTCTCCTGGAAGTGGGCGGTCGCATGCTGGGCCGGCGAGGTGTCGCAGCAGCCGACGTGGCCGCACGCCGCGCAGCGCCGCAGGTGGACCCACCAGCCGCCGCCGGCATCGCACTCGGCGCAGCCCGGGCCGCTCGCAGGGACATCGACGTCGATCTGGTCGTCGGTCATGCCCCGAAACTAGTGCGCCGGAGGCCTCAGCACCACGACCGCACGCCGGTGCGCGACAGCGCGCGGTCGCGCAGCACGATGCCCAGCCGCCTCCCCCACCGGGTGCAGGCGCGGGTGAAGTCGGCGCGGCGGTACTCGATCACCAGCACGCGGCTGCCGTACGACGCCACGTAGTCCCCGCACTCGGCGTAGCGCCCGCACTCCTCGGCCACGGCGAAGTCGAAGCCGAGGGCGGTGCCGTCGAGCTCGGCCCAGTTCTTCTGCCCGGCCGCCAGCCCGTTCGCGTGGGCGCGCGCGACCAGGGTCCGCGCGAACGCCTTGGCCTGTGCCCGCGTGATGAGCCCGCGGCTACGCGACCAGGAGTCGAGGTTGTCGAACTCGACGGCGTCGAACCCGTCGCGGGCGCACCCGTCGACCCAGCGGCCGACGATCCGGGCAAGTGCGGCGCGCTTCGTCGTCGTACGGATGTCGAGGAGCCACTCGCCCCACGCCTCGTCGACGACCGCGCGGCCGTCCTTCTTCAGCACGAGTCCCCAGCGGGCCCGCCAGAACGCCGCCTCGTCCGGCTGGGTCTGGAAGCCGTTGACGTAGCAGACGTCGTAGCGGCCGGGCGACGGGGCTGCGTTGCGGTCGCGGACCACGATGTCGACCCGGGGGTCGGGCCGGATCGCCCCGCCGAGCTGGTAGTCGACGTCGCCACCACCGGGCGGCGGGGTCACGACCGGGGTCAGTGCGAGGGTGACGGAGAGGACGAGGGCCGAGAACACGCGACCAGTGTCCCCCGCGCACCTACGCTGTGCCCGTGGAACCGCTCGGCCAGTACCCCGACCCGACCCACGTCGTCGCGCACCTGAGCGACCCGCACCTGCTCGCCGGCTCGCTGCAGTACGACGCCATCGACACCGTCGCGCGTCTCGAGGCCGCGCTCGAGCGGCTCGCCCGGGTGCCCACGCCGCCGCAGGCCCTCGTGTTCACGGGCGACCTCGCCGACACGGGCGAGCCGGCCGCGTACCGGCGGCTGCGCGAGGTGGTCGAGCCCGCGGCGGCCGCGTTCGGTGCCGAGGTGGTGTGGGTGATGGGCAACCACGACGACCGGGCGTCGTACTCGCGCGAGCTGTTCGGCGCGGAGAGCGAGGCACCGCAGGACCGCGTGCACGACGTCGCCGGGTTGCGCATCGTCGCCCTCGACACCAGTGTCCCGGGCTGGCACCACGGCGAGCTGTCCGACGAGCAGCTCGACTGGCTGGCGGACGTGACCGCGGAGCCCGCGCCGCACGGCACCCTGCTGGCGATGCACCACGCGCCGATCCCGGTGCCGATGCTGCGCCTGGCCGAGCTGATCGAGCTGCACGACCAGTCGCGCCTCGCCGACGTGCTGGACGGCAGCGATGTCCGCGGGATCCTCGGTGGGCACTTCCACTTCACGTCGTGGTCCACCTTCGCCGGCATCCCGGTGTCGGTCGCCTCGGCGACCTGCTACACCTCCGAGCTCGCGCCGGACCAGCGGCTGCTGTCGGGCGTCGACGGGCACCAGTCGTTCACCATGCTGCACCTGTACGACGACCAGGTGGTCCACTCCGTCGTGCCGGCCACCGACGCGGCCGAGGTCAGCGGCTACGGCCTCGAGATGCTCGAGCCGTTCCGCGAACTCACGCCCGAGCAGCGCTTCGACATGGTGTCCCGCAAGGACTCCCCCCTCAACGCCCCGCACGTGGACTGAGCCCCGATGCACGCGATCCAGGACCGCCCCCGCAAGCTGCTGCTCGCCGTCGACGCGCCGTCGCTGCTGCACCGCAACCACCACGCACGGGCGCACACGCGGCACAGGGACCGCGGCGGCCGGCCGGCATGGGCGCTGCACGGGATGCTGCGCCAGATCATCGAGTCCATCGACGCCTTCGCCCCCGACGCGGTGATCTTCGGGCTGGACGACCGGACGGCGTCGTACCGCCGCGACATGTACCCGGACTACAAGGCCGGCCGGGCCGAGAAGGACCCCGAGCTCGTCGACCAGCTCGACCGCGCCGGCGCGCTGCTGGACGCGCTCGGCCTCGCCACCCTGACGCCGCCGGGTCTCGAGGCCGACGACGTCAACGCCTCCGCCGCGACCTGGGCCGGCGAGAACGGCTGGGACTGCGTCGTGATCACCTCCGACCGGGACTCCTTCGCCCACATCAGCGAGCACACCAAGGTGCTGCGCCTGATCGACGGCGGCATCAACGGCTCACCCCTGCTGACGCCCAAGGCGCTGCTGACCATGTACGGCGTCCCGGCAGAGCGCTACCTGGAGTTCGCGGCCGTGCGCGGCGACACCAGCGACAACCTGCCCGGCGTGAAGGGCATCGGCGAGAAGACCGCGGCCGTCCTGCTCAACCACATGGGCTCGATGCAGGCGGTCTGGGCGGACGTCGAGCACAACGAGGGCGCGGCACTGGTCGCGGCGCTCGACTCGTGGAGCGAGGAGACCGGCACCCGGCGGATCGGGGCGTCGACGCTGGCCCGGCTGCAGGCTCCCGAGGCCCGTGAGCGCTACGAGTTCAACCTGCGGCTGATGGCCGGGCGCACCGACCTCGACCTCGGACTCACCCCGGACGTGCCGGGCACGCCGGGGCTGCTGCCGCTCGACATCGAGCGGGTCGAGCGGGTCGTCGGGCACCTCAACATGGAGGCGACCACCGTCCTGGCCCTCCGGGTCCTCACCGGGGACCCGGCGTCGTACGGGCGCGACTGACCCGTCGTCGTACCCATGTGAAGGGCAGGACGAGCAGCGGCAGCCCGAGGCCGAGGAGCACCAGCGGAAGGGTGAGCGAGCGGCTGTAGAGCTCGCCGTCGCGCAGGGTCGCGCTGACCGTCTCGCCGACCTCCTGGTCACCCGATCCCTGGATCGCTCCGGTGTGCTCGACGCCGTCGACGGTCCAGCGCGCCCTGCAGTGCTGGCTGGACGTCTTGTAGCCGACGTCCAGGTCGCAGCCGATCACCTCGGCGTCGACCCGTTCCCCCGTCTGGCGCTGGTACACGAGCCACGCACCCGACCCGACGAGCACGAAGGGCACCAGCATGATCGCCGCCACGACGACGTTGACGACGACCCGCATCGCTAGCGACTCGGGCGGACGCTGCGGTTCTCCCATGGCCCAGCGTCCCACCCGACCGTCCTCCGCGGGAATGGTCCGATCGGGCCACCACCGCGACGTCAGGTCGGGCGCAGCTGACGTGGTCCGTCGACCGGTACGCCGGGCGCGAGCCGCAGCTTCAGGTCGACGACGGCGATGTCGTCGGTCCCGACCATCACCGGGTTCAGGTCGAGCTCGGCCACCTCCGGCACCTCGACGGCCAGCTGCCCGAGGGCCGCGGCCGCGGTCGCGAGCAGGTCGGCCGCTGCCGGAGGGGATCCCCTGAAGCCGGCGAGCCGGGGCCACAGCCGCATCCGCCGCAGGGCCGCCATCGCCTCCCCCGCCGGGAACGGCGGCACCAGCAGGACGCGGTCGTCGGACAGCTCGGTGGCGACGCCGCCCTCCGCGATCATCACCAGCGGACCGAGGGCCGGGTCGCGCACCACGCCGAGGGCGATCTCCACGCCCCCGACCATCGGCTGCACCAGCACCGGTGCGTCGGCGACGGGACCGAAGCCGGCGACCGCGGCCGCGACCTCCCCCGCGTTCGCGAGCCCGGTCGCGACCAGGCCCCGCTCGGTGCGGTGCACGACCTCGGCCCCGGCCGCCTTGGCCACGACCGGGAAGCCCATCCGGGCAGCGGTGCCGGCCGCCCGGTCGGCCGGCACCACCTCGCCGAGCAGGCGCACCCCGAAGCGGTCGAGCATCCGGCTCGCCGCCGCGGGGGCCACCCATCCGTCCGGGCCGGCCGCGCGCAACAGCTCGACGGCCTCCGCCCGGGCCGCGTGGGCGCGGGCCGGGTCGCCCGGCGGGGCCGGGTCCCGCGGCCGGCGCCGCCACTCGGCGTACGCGGCGGCCCTCCCCAGTGCCGCCGCGGCCGCTCGCCCCGAGGCCATGACCGTCAGACCCGCTGCGCCAGCGGCAGCGAGGTCGGCGTCGTCCGCGCCCACCGGTACGACGACCAGCGGCCGCCCCGGGTGACGGGAGCGGACCCCGGCGAGCTCGTCGAGGGCGGCAGCGACGTCGTTGGTGTCGGTCGCGACGAGGACGACCAGCAGGGCGTCGACCTCCCCCGACCCGAGGATCGTGTCGACGACGCCGGCGAACCCGGCTGCGTCGACGCCGGCACCGGCGTCGACCGGGTTGGCCCAACCGTTGGTCTGGGAGACCTGGCCGGCGAGCTCGTGCTGGAGGCCGGGCGAGAAGGCGCAGACGTCGAGGGCGGCATCCTCCGCCGCGTCCGCCGCCAGCACGCCCAGCCCGCCGGCGTTGCTGACCACGCCGAGCCGGCGCCCCGCCGGCAACGGCTCACCGGCCAGCACGGTCACCGTCTCGGCGAGCTCCTCGGCGTCGTGGCAGGCGACGACGCCGGCCTGCGCGAACAGCGCGGCGACGCCGAGAGCCGGGCTGGCCGCGGCCGCGGTGTGCGAGGCGCCGGCCCGCTGGCCGCCGCTCGAGCGGCCCCCGACGACCGCGACCACCGGCTTGCGTTCGCCGAAGGTGCGCGCGAAGCGGAGGAACTTGCGGGCGTTGCCGAAGGACTCGAGGTACAGGGCGGCGCAGGTGACCTCGGGGTCGTCGTACCAGGCAGCCAGGAGGTCGTTGCCGGACACGTCCACCTTGTTGCCGAGGGAGACGAAGGTGCGCACCCCCACCCCGGCGTGGCCCAGCAGGTCCATCAGCGCGATCCCGACCCCGCCCGACTGGGAGGCGAGAACGAGTCCACCGGACGACGGTGCGCGGAGGCCGAACGTCGCGTTGAGCCGCACGTCCGGAGCGTTGTCGAGGACGCCGAGGCAGTTCGGGCCGACGAGCCGGACGCCGTGCCGGCGCGCCAGCCGGCCGAGCTCCTGCTGGAGCAGCACCCCCTCGGGTCCCATCTCACCGAAGCCGGACGAGACGACGACGGCCGCGCCGACACCGCCGGCGATCGCGTCCTCCAGCGCCGCCCGGACGTGCCCGACCGGCACGGCGACGACGGCGAGGTCGACCGGCGGGCCCTCGTCCAGTCGGCGCCGGACCGGCAGGTCGCCGGCCGCCGCGCCGTCGGGCCGTACGACGACGACGGGGCCGGTGAAGCCGTCGCGGCGAATGGCGGCGAGGATGGCTCCGCCGATGCCGGACCCGTCCCGGCGCGCGCCGTACACCGCGACCGACCGGGGTGCCAGCAAGGGGCGCAGCGACTGCTGTTCGGACCTGAACTCGCGCAGGTCCGCGGCGGCCTGCGCCTCGGGACCGTCGGCGATGTCGAGCCGGAGCTGGCACTCGCCGCCACTGCCGGCCCGGAGGACGTCGAACCCGGCCCCCGTGAAGACCTCGAGCATCCGGTGGTTGTCCGCGAGCACCTCGGCGGTGAAGGTGGTCGCCCCGCGACTGCGGGCCAGGTCGGCGAGGTGCTCGACCAGCAGCGTCCCGACGCCGTGGCCGCGGACGTCGTCGGCGACGAGGAAGGCCACCTCGTAGCAGCCCGGCCCGGTGGGCTCCGCGGTGGCCAGGCCCACGAGCCGGTCACCGCAGAGGGCCACGAGCGCGAGGGTGCCCGATGACGAGAGCACGTGGTCGACGTACACATGGGCCGCCCGCCGGCCGGTGCCGAAGAACCGGAAGAAGAAGCTGTCGTCCGAGACCGATCCGTGGAGGTCGTGCAGGGCGGGTCCGTCCCCGACGGCCACCGGCCGGATCGAGGCGAAGGTGCCATCGCTCAGCAGGACGTCGGCCGAGCTGGTCGTCATCGCGCGACTCCCCGCGGACCCCCGGCGGGCGCGACCGGCGCGCCGAGGCGACGACCGGTCAGCTCGCGCCACGGCACCCGGAACCACACCAGCTCATCGCGGCTGACCCAGCGGGGAGGGCTCGGCGCGAGACGGCCCGTCGACGTCCGCGGCCCCTCGGCCGCCCGGACCGCCCTGCCGCGCGCGACGAGCGACCACCCGGTCCCCCGGTCGGGGTCGATGTCGTCGACCTCGAGGACGACCTCGGCGTCGTCCGCGTGGCGGTCGAGCAGCGTGCCGCGACCGGTGCGCAGCCAGAACTCCCGCTCGGAGGCCAGGTAGTTCACCGGGAACAGCTCGGTCCGACCCGGTGGTACGACGAGCGCGAGCCGGCCGAGCACAGAGCGACGCAGCAGACGGCGGCACTCCTCCGGCCGAAGGTCGACGATCGAGGCCATCTCGGCCTCAGCTCGTGTGGACCGCAGCGACCCCAGGGGTCGCCGCGACGGCGTCGAGGAATCCGGACGGCTCGGTTCCGGGGTGGGCAGAGGTCAGGCTGACCACCCCGTTGCGGACCCGGACCCGCCAGTCGCGCAGGCCGGAGCGCACGAGCAGGTCGGCGACCTCCTGCTCGATGCTCTCGTCGTCGCGCCCGACCACCCGCAGCACGTCGCTGCGGCTGACGATGCCCACCACCTGGTCGGCGGCGTCGACGACGGGGAGGCTCTTGTAGTGCGTCCGGGCGAACACCCGGCCGGCCGCCATGACGTCGGTCTCCGGGTGCACGACGACCGTGCGGTGGCCCATCACCGCGCTCACGGGGTCGGTCAGCGCGTGGCCGGCCGCGTCGATCCCGTGGGCGATCACGTCGGCCTCGCTGATGATCCCGACCAGGCGGTCCGCCTCGTCGACGACGGGCAGTGCCGTGACGCCGTGCCGGGCCAGCATCCGGGCCACGGAGCCGAGCAACGTGGTGGAGCGGACGGTCACCGGTCGGGGGGACATGATGGACGCGACGCGCACGGTCCTCACCTCGCCCCGACGAGAAGGGCGGCCACTGCGTCCTGGCCGGCCGACACCGTGGCCTCGGCAGCCGTCCGGGCCAGGGCGGCCCGCCCCGCCTCGAGCCGCGCCACCGGGATGCGTGGTGGCGAGCACGACACGTAGTCGAGGCCGACCTCCTCGAAGAAGCCGATCGAGGCGGGGTCCCCGCCGTGCTCCCCGCAGACGCCGATCCGGAGGTCTGCGCGGGAGGCGCGCGCCTGCCGGACCGCCGCGGCGACCAGGACGCCGACGCCGTCGCGGTCGAGGGTGACGAACGGTGACGTCGCGATCAGGCCCTCCTCCACGTAGCGGGCGAGGAAGGAGCGCTCGGCGTCGTCCCGGGACAGGCCCCAGGTCAGCTGCGTCAGGTCGTTCGTTCCGAAGGACAGGAAGTCGGCGAGCGTGGCGAGCCGGCCCGCGGTGACGGCCGCGCGCGGCGTCTCCACCATGGTCCCGAGCCGGTAGGGAACGCGTCCCCGGCGGTCGGCGACCGCCTGCGCGGCTGCGGCGACGAATCGGCCGACGGCCTCCAGCTCCTCGACCGTGCTGACGAGCGGCACCATGAGCTCGAGGTCGAAGGGTCGGCCGCGGTCGCGCAGGTCGGCGGCGGCGTCGAGGGCCGCCGTCACCTGGGCCGTGACGATCTCGGGCCGGAGGATCGCCAGACGCACCCCACGCAGGCCGGTCATCGGGTTCGACTCGCGGAAGCGCTCGACGGACGCCAACCGGGACCGGAGCGCGGACGCCTGCTCGGGGTCGGTCGCCCGCTCGGCCCGGAGGGCCAGCTCGGTGACGTCGGGGAGGAACTCGTGCAGTGGTGCGTCGAGCAGTCGGATCGTGACCGGCCTACCCTCCGCGGCGTCGAGGATGAGGGTGAAGGCCTCCTGGTGCAGGTTCGTGATCACAGCCAGCGACCGCGACCGCTCGGCCTCCTCGCCCAGGAGCACGGCCTCCACGTGGGCGCGCCGCTCGCCGAGCAGCATGTGCTCGGTGCGGCACAGCCCGACGCCCTCGGCGCCGAGGCGCACCGCCCGGCGTACGTCGGTCCCGGTCTCGGCGTTGGCGAGCACCCGCAGGTTCCGGACCCGGTCGGCGTGCCCGAGGAGCCGGGCCACCGCCGCGACGACGGGGTCGGCGGCCGCGTCGGCGTCGCCGTCCAGCCACGCGGCCACCGCGGACGGCACGGTCCGGTGTCGGCCCCGGTAGATCCGGCCGGTGCTGCCGTCGACGGTGACGACGTCGCCCTCGGCCAGGATCCGCTCACCGTCCAGGGACACCTGCCTGCTGTCGAGGTCGACGTCCAGGCCGCTCACCCCGCAGACCGCGGGAAGTCCCAGACCGCGTGCGACGACCGCTGCGTGCGACGTCCGGCCGCCGCGCGCGGTCACCACGGCGCGGGCGACCAGCATGCCCGGCAGGTCCTCGGCGCGGGTCTCCGGCCGGATCAGGACGACGTCCTCTCCGCGCTCTGCGAGACGCGCTGCCGTCGCGGGGTCGAGGACCAGCCGCCCGGTCGCTGCCCCGGGGGAGGCGGCGAGCCCCGCCGCGACCTCACTGCCGGCCGAGTGCTCGTCGAGGCGGGGCGACAGCAGCTGCGTGAGCTGCTCACCGCTGACGCGCAGCAGGGCCTCGTCCTCGGTGATCCATCCCTCCTCCGCGAGGTCGGCCGCGATCCGGAAGGCCGCGGCGGGACTGCGCTTGCCGACCCTGGTCTGCAGGATCCAGAGCCGGCCGTCCTCGACGGTGAACTCGATGTCGCACATGTCGCGGTAGTTGCGCTCCAAGGTGCCCATCACCGAGTGCAGCCGCTGGTACGACGGCGGGTCGAGCTCGTGCAGCCGGGCGAGCGGCACGGCGGTCCGCACGCCCGAGACGACGTCCTCGCCCTGAGCCGTGGGCAGGTACTCGCCGTACGGCGTGGGCTCGCCGGTCTCGGGGTCGCGCGTGAAGGCGACCCCCGAGCCGGACCGGGCGCCCCGGTTGCCGTAGACCATGGCCTGCACGTTGACCGCGGTGCCCAGGTCGTCCGCGATGCCGAAGCGCCGGCGGTAGGCCTGCGCCCGCTCGCTCTGCCAGGAGCCGAAGACGGCGTGGATCGCCTGGTCCAGCTGCTCGTGGGGGTCCTGGGGCAGGGTGCGGCCGGCCACCTCGCGGCACGCGGCGTTGTTCTGCTCGACGACCTCCCGCAGGGCGGCGGCGTCGAGATCGGTGTCCTGCGTGACGCCGGCGCTCTCCTTCGCCGCGGCGAGCACGGTCGCGAACCGGTCCGCGGGCACGCCGAGGACGGTCTCGCCGAACATCTGCACGAGCCGTCGGTAGCAGTCCCACGCGAACCGCTCGTCGCCCGACGAGCGGGCGAGGCCCTCGACCGTGACGTCGGTCAGGCCGACGTCGAGGACCGTGTCCATCATCCCGGGCATCGACACCGCTGCGCCCGAGCGGACCGAGAGGAGGAGCGGGTCGTCGGCATCGCCGAACGTCCGCCCGGCCTCCTGCTCCACCGCGGCCAGGTGGTGCTCGAGCTGACGGGCCAGGCCGGGGGGTCGGGTCCCCTCGGTGAGCACGTGCCAGCAGGCGGCCGTGGTGAGGGTGAAGCCGGGTGGCACCGGAAGCCCCATCTGGACCATGCGCGCGAGGTCCGCGCCCTTGCCGCCGAGGAGGTCACGGTCCGGGTGGCCCGGAGCGCCGAACGAGGAGATGTAGGTGGTCACCAGACGAGCATCGGCCCGTCCGGAGCGCATCGGCAGGGTCCACGAACCCGTCGCTGACGGGACGAAGGACCCGCCGTCCCGCCGAGGTGCCCTCCGGGTCGGGACCTTCGGCCCTCCGACCCGCACGGCCGCGGCGACAGGGTGGAGCAGGAACCCCAAGGAGGCCGCGATGCCCCAGCCACGTACAGGGCGCCAGGCCCGTCAGGACCTCGCCGACAGGTTGATCCTCGAGTACGCCGGAGCCGTACCCGCCGGGCAGGTCCTGGCGGCCGTCCTGCGGGTCGAACGCCTGTTGCTGGCCTGCCAACCGGACCCGCACCGGCGGATCGCGCTGTGCGAGGACCTCGTCCGCCGCCGCCTCGTCGAGCACACGACCGGGCAGCGCCTGACGAGCGTCGCGTCCTGACCTCCCCCCACCCATCGCAGATCGTTCGGAGTCCGTCATGAGAGCAGCAGTCGTCCACGATTTCACCGAGCCGCTGGCCATCGAGGAACGCGCGGCGCCCGTCCCCGGTCCGGGCCAGGTCCTCGTCCGGATCGAGGCGAGCGGCCTGTGTCACACCGACATCCACGCCGCCCACGGCGACTGGCCGGTCAAGCCCGTCCCGCCGTTCGTCCCCGGCCACGAGGGCGTCGGCACCGTCGAGGCCCTCGGGCCCGGCGTCACCGTCCACGCCCCCGGCGACCGGGTGGCGCTGCCCTGGCTGGGCCACGCCTGCGGTCGGTGCGACCACTGCGTCGGCGGGTGGGAGACGTTGTGCGAGCAGCAGCAGAACACGGGCTACTCGATCGACGGCTGCTTCGCCGAGTACGCCGTCGCCGACGCCGACTACGTGGTGGCGGTGCCGGACGCCGTCACCAGTGTCGACGCCGCGCCGCTGACGTGTGCGGGCGTCACCACCTACAAGGCGGTGAAGGTCGCGGGCATCACGCCCGGCGAGCGGGTCGCCGTCTACGGCATCGGCGGACTCGGCCACCTGGCCGTGCAGTACGCCCGGCTCGTCGGGGGCGTCGTCATCGCCGTCGACGTCGACGACGCCAAGCTGGAGATGGCCCGCGAGCTCGGTGCCGACCATGTCGTGAACGCCCGCACCACGGACCCGGTCGCGGCCGTGGAGGCCCTCGGCGGAGCGGACGTCGCGATCGTGCTCGCCGTGTTCCCGACGGTCTTCGAGCAGGCGCTGGCGTCCTTGCGCCGGGGCGGGCGCCTCGTGTGCGTCGGCCTGCCGCCGGAGAAGGACGGTCCGATGGCCCTGCCGATCTTCGCGACGGTGCTCAAGGGCATCTCGGTGATCGGCTCCATCGTGGGCACCCGCAAGGACCTCGCCGAGGTCTTCGACCTGCACGCCCGCGGCCGGACCCGGGTGATCACCGAGACCCGGAAGCTGGACGAGGTCAACGACGCCATGGCCGACGTGCTGGCGGGCCGAGCACCCGCCCGGATCGTGCTCGAGCTCTGATCCTCGGCCAGCGGCCGCGGGGCATGGGCGAGGATGAGCCCGTGACCGACGACTCCCCCGCCCACGGCCTCACCGAGGTGCTCGCCCGGCGCTTCCTCACCACGGACGAGGCGCGCCCGGACAAGGTCGCCCGGTGGCACGCGAAGGGCCGGCGCACGGCCCGGGAGAACGTCGCCGACCTCGTCGATGCCGGGTCCTTCGTGGAGTACGGCCGCTTCGTCACCGCCGCGCAGGAGCAGCGCCGCCCGCTCGCCGAGCTCGTCGTCGAGGCCCCGGCCGACGGCATCATCGGGGGTACGGCGACGGTCGACGGCGTCCCCTGTGCCGTCCTGTCCTACGACTACCTCGTCATGGCCGGCACCCAGGGCATGCGCGGGCACCGCAAGTCCGACCGCCTCATCGAGATCGTCGGCCGGATGGGCCTGCCCACCGTGTTCTTCACCGAGGGGGGCGGCGGACGGCCCGGCGACGTGGACCTGCCGCTGGTCTCCGCGCTCGACGTCGGCTCGTTCGCGCTGTGGGGCGATCTGCAGGGCGTGGTGCCGCGGATCGCCGTCGTGTCGGGCCGCTGCTTCGCCGGCAACGCGGTGATCGCGGGCTGCGCCGACCTGCGGATCGCCACCCCGGACGCCAACCTCGGCATGGCCGGGCCGGCGATGATCGCCGGCGGCGGTCTCGGGCAGTTCGCGGCGGAGGACATCGGTCCCGTCGCCGACCAGGCGGCCAACGGGGTCCTCGACGTCGTGGTCGACGACGAGGCCGAGGCCGTCGACGTCGTACGACGCCTGCTCGGCCTCCTGCACGACCCCGACCTCGGGGCGGGCGACGCGGCAGTGGACCCCGCCGCGCTGCGCACCCTGCTCCCCGAGAACGACCGCGAGGCGTTCGACGTGCGCCCGGTCGTCGAGGCGCTGGCCGACGAGGACACCGTGATCTGGCTCCGCGCCGCCTGGGCCCCCGAGCTGGTGACCGCGTTCGCCCGGATCGACGGGCTGGCCGTCGGCATCGTCGCCAACCAGTCGACCGTGCTCGCGGGCGCCCTGACCGCGGCGGCCTCCACCAAGGCCGCCGACTTCCTCGACCTGTGCGAGCGCTGGAGCCTGCCGGTGCTGTCCCTCGTCGACACCCCCGGCTTCATGGTCGGCCCGGAGGCCGAGCGCACCGGGCTGGTCCGCGAGGCGTCCCGGATGGTCACCGCCGGCGCCCGGCTCACCACGCCGCTGGTCGGCGTGGTGCTGCGTCGCGGCTACGGCCTCGGCGCGCAGGCGATGCTCGGCGGCAGCACGCACCGGCCGCTGCTCACGATCGCCTGGCCCGACGCGCACCTCGGCGCGATGGGCCTCGAGGGCGCCGTACGGCTGGCCCTCGCCCATGAGCTGGCGGCGCTGCCGGCGGACGAGCGCGAGGCGACGGTGGCCCGGCACACCGCCGAGCTGCGTGAGCACGCGAAGGCCCTCAACGCGGCCCGCGTGTTCGAGATCGACGACGTGGTCGACCCCGCCGAGACCCGCGACCTGGTGGCGGCGACGATGCGCCGCGCACGCTGAGGAGGCCGAAGGTCCCCCGCCGCGGGGACCGCGGCCCGTGTCCCGCGGAGCGCGCGATCCGTAGCGTCGTCGGCATGTCCGGACCGATCCGTCCCCGGCGCGCGCACCCCGGCGTCGAGCGCTACTTCGCCCAGCGGTCCGAGGACTGGCAGGCACGGCTCGCCGACGCGATCACCGCGTTCGCCGGTTCGATGCCGTTCGTGTGGCTCCACGCGGTGGCGTTCGTGCTGTGGATGCTGGTCGCCGAGCAGACCCCCTGGCCGACCCTCACCCTCGTGGTGTCCCTCGAGGCGATCTTCCTGTCGACCTTCGTGATGATCGGCCAGAACCGCCAGGCCGAGGTGCAGCGGGCGAAGGCCGACCACGACTTCGTCGAGCAGGAGCTGGAGCTCAAGGACAACACCGAGCTCACCCGCGAGATCCACCGGCTGACCGCGGAGCTGCACCGCAGGGTGGTGCTGGACCAGGAGGCCCTGGTCGACGGCGGGTCAGCCGCGTGGCACGTCCCAGGTGAGTGAGGTCCCCGCGCCGGGCGCCGACTCGACGACCAGCCTCCCCCCGCGCTTCTCGGCACGGGTGCGGATGTTGGCCAGGCCGCTCTCGGCGACCGGGCCGTCCATGCCCCGTCCGTCGTCGCGGACCGTCAACACGATCCGCTCGCCCGCCTCGAGCACCACCTCGACCGCCGACGCCTCGGCGTGGCGGCTCGCGTTGGACAGTCCCTCGGCGAGCACCGCCAGCAGGTCCGGCGCCAGCTCGCCGGAGACGAGGGTGCGCACCGGGCCCTCGAAGCGCAGCGACGGCCGGAACTTCAGCGTGGACCCGGCCCGCTCGACCAGTCGCGTGACCTCGGCCTGGACGTCACCCGCCGTCTCGAGCGAGCTGAGCCCGAAGATCGCCCGCCGGATGTCCTTGATGGTGGCGTCGAGGTCGTCGACGGCCTGCTCGAGCCGGGCCGCCACCTCGGGCTTCTCCACCATCCGCGTCGTGCCCTGGAGCCCGAGGCCGACCGCGAACAGTCGCTGGATGACGAGGTCGTGCAGGTCGCGCCCGATCCGGTCGCGGTCCTCGAACACGGCCAGCCGGTGCTGGTCCTCCCGCGCCTCGGCGAGCTGGAGGGTCAGCGCCGCCTGCTCGGCGTACGCCGCCACGAGCTGGGCGTCGAGCGTGTGGAAGACGTCCTCGCGGTCACGGGACCACGCGAGCGACAGCGTGCCCTGCGTGCTCGCCGCCGGCGCGAAGTCGACGACGAGCACCGGGCCCACCTCGTCGTCCCCGAGCCCAGCGCCGTCGTAGCCCGTGGTCGTCTCCTCCCCCGGCTCGCCGAGGCTCACCCACGCGGCATCGGCGTCGGCCACCTCTCGGGCCAGGGCGGCCACGGCCGCGCACGACTCGGCCAGCGGACCGGGGTCGGTGAGCCGTCCCGTGATCTCACCGGTCGCCCGCGCCCAGGCCTCACGGGTCGCGGTCCCCTCGTAGAGGCGGGCGTTCTCGATCGCCACGCCGGCCGCCGCGGCGAGCGCCACCACGACCTCCTCGTCCTCGGCCGTGAAGTCGCCGCCACCGGCCTTCTCGGTCAGGTAGAGGTTGCCGAAGACCCGGTCCCGGATCCGTACCGGGACACCGAGGAACGAGCTCATCGGCGGATGGTTCGCCGGGAAGCCGTACGACGCCGGGTGCTCCGCGATGTCGTGCAGGCGCAGCGGCTCCGGCCGGTCGATGATCAGACCGAGCAGGCCGTGCCCCGTGGGGAGGTCGCCGATCTCGGCAGCCAGGTCAAGGGAGATGCCGTGGTGCACGAAGGTCCGCAGCCGGCGTTGCCGGCCGGCACTCAGCACGCCCAGGGCGGCGTACTGTGCGTCGACCAGCCGGCTGGCGATCGCCACGATCCGGGACAGCACCCCGTCGAGGCTCAGGTCGGCCGAGATGGTGACGACGGCGTCGAGCAGGAGCTGCAGCCGGGCCTGCTGGTCGAGCGCGCCGTGCATGCGGTCGAGGACCGCCCGGACGAGCTCCTCGAAGTCGACGTCGTCCAGGTTGGCGCCCGTGCCGCGGCGGTCGCGCACGCTGGCGGCCCGCCTGTCCCGGACGCCGCTGGTGCGGCGGTCCCGGGCCGGACCCTCGCCCTGCTGCCCGCCGTCCTCCGACGCTGCCACCGTCCACCGCCTCCCGATGTCACTGCCCCGAGACGCTAGCAGCGCTCGGGGCCCCGGGGGCCGAAAGACCCGTATCGACGGGACCGGCGGACCTGCTGCGCGCCCACCTGGGGGGACGACCATGGAGAGGTCCCCAGCAGGAGGTGGTCCCCGTGCAGAAGTCCGACATCCAACCCGGCCGTCTGGTGGTCCTCAGCGACCCCGAGTGCTGGGACCTCCTCCGCACCCAACCTGTGGGCCGCATCGCCTGGACCGGCCTCCAGGGCGTCTCGGTGATCCCGGTGAACTTCGTGGTCGCGGAGGGCGCCATCGTCCTGCGGACCACGCCCTACTCACTGCTGGCCCGCGACAGCGCGGACCGGGAGGTCGCCTTCGAGGTGGACTGGTTCGACGCCGAGACCCACGAGGGCTGGAGCGTCCTCCTGCGGGGACGCTGCCAGCGCGTGCACCGCGCGACCGAGCGCCCCGAGCCGTGGGTCACGGGCGCGCGGGTGCTCGACCTCCAGGTCGACGTCCGATCGGTGTCCGGCCGGCGGATCGTCGCGGCAGGAGACCACCCGCATCACTCGGACGACGAGTTCTTCACCGCGTAGATCGCCGCCTGCGTCCGGCTGGACATGCCCAGCTTCGCCAGCATCGACGACACGTAGTTCTTCACGGTCTTCTCGGCCAGGTGGATCTCACGTGCGATCTGGCGGTTGGTCATGCCCTCGCCGATCAGCTCGAGCACCCGGAGCTCCTGGTCGGTCAGCGTGGCCAGCTCCTTGTTCACCGGCGGGCCCGACCGGATCCGGTCGAGCACCTGCGCGGTGACGGAGGGATCGAGCGTGGACTGGCCCGCGGCCACCCGACGCACGATGTCGAGCAGGTCGTTGCCGCGGACCTGCTTGAGGACGTAGCCGGCCGCGCCGGCCATGATCGCGGAGAACAGTGCGTCGTCGTCGTCGTACGACGTCAGGATGAGCGCCTTGATCGACGGGTCCTGGGAACGGACGTCGCGGCACACGTCGATGCCCGAGCCGTCGGGCAGGCGACCGTCGAGGATCGCGACGTCCGGACGCAGCGCCGGGATCCGCCGCGCCGCCTCCTGGGCGGAGTCCGACTCACCGATGACGACGATGTCGCCCTCGGACTCGAGCAGGTCGCGGATGCCGCGCCGGATCATCTCGTGGTCGTCCAACAGGTAGACGGTGATGCGCTCGTCGCGCGCGCTGTCCTCGCTCACGGTGTCCACCGTAGACCTGTCCCCGCCCTGGCGGGGCAGGACCGACTTCCTCCTCGAGAGGACCTTGTGCCCTGTCGGATCCGATGGTCGGTTCGGACGATGGGACGAAGGCAAGAAGGGGGACCGGATCCATGCACCGCAACAAGCTGGTCGAGCAGGCGCCGCCGACGGTGGTCGAGCGCCTCGTCGAGCTCGCCTGTCTCGCCCCCAGCGTCCACAACACGCAGCCCTGGCTGTGGCGGTACGACGGCAACCGGCTCGTCCTCGAGGCCGACCTGGCCCGGCACCTGCCCGCCGAGGACCCCCGCGGGCGCAACCTGACGATCAGCTGCGGCTCGGCGTTGCACCATCTCGAGTTCGGTGCCCGGGCGCTGGGCTGGGACACGACGGTGCTGCTGGTGCCGGACGCCGACCCCCGGATCCTCGCCGAGGTCCTGGTGACCCGCGCTGCCCACCGCGTCGTGGTCCGCGAGGACCTGGACCTGCTGCGGGCGCGGTGCACCGACCGCCGCCGGTTCACCGCCTGGCCCGTGCCCGACGACCAGCTCGCCGGGCTGTGTCGCCTGGCCGAGCCGTGGGGGGTCCGTACCGAGGTCGTCACCAGTGATCGGAGCCGGATCCGGCTCGAGCTGCTCGCCAACCGGGCCCTGACCTTCCTCGAGATCGACGGACGACGCTCGCTCGAGCAGGAGGACTGGATCGACCGCGGTGGGTCCGAGGGCATCCCCGTCGAGCTGCTGCCCGAGGCTCCGGAACCGCTGCAGGCGCGCTCGCGCTTCCGTCCCGGACTGCTCGAGGACACCAGGATGGTCATCCACGGCGGCGACCGCGTCATCGCGATCGGCGGCACGACCGACGACGTCACCGGCTGGATGCGGACCGGGCAGGCGATGAGCGCGATCTGGCTCGAGGCGACCCGGTCGGGGATGTCACTGGTCCCGATGAGCCAGCCGATCGAGGTCGAGAGCGTCCGCCACGAGATCGCGCGCTCGGTCCTCACCGACGTCCCCGAGCCGCACATGCTGCTGCGGGTCGGCTGGCAGGCGATCGGCCGCAGCGGCCTGCCCCGCACGCCGCGCCGTCCGCTGCACGAGGTGTTCGTGCGGTGAGGACGGCGTGGCTGCGCGCCTGCATCGGCGCCGAGGCGATCGGCATGACCGCCGCCGCCTCGGCCGCACGCGCCGCCACCTGGCTCGACGCCCGCGACGTCCCGGCGGCCTGGTCGCTCGCGGCGGTCGTGGCCGGCGGACTGGTCGAGGGCGCCGCCCTCGGGCTGCTCCAGGCGCGGGTGCTGCGGCCCGGGGCGGGCCCGCGGCGCGCGCGGCGCTGGGCGGTCGCGACCACCGTCGTCGCCGGCCTCGCCTGGGCGGCCGGTGCCGCGCCGGCGACCCTCGGCAGCAGCGACGCCGCGCCCCCGCCCCTGCTGCTGGTGCTCGCCGGCGGCGCCGCCCTCGGCGCGGTGAGCGGCGCGCTGCTCGGTGCTGCCCAGGCCGCGAGCAGCCGATGTGGCCGGATCGAGACGCTGCGCTGGACCGCGGCGAGCGCGGGCGGCTGGACGGCCGCGATGCCGGTGATCTACCTCGGCGCCAGCCTGCCCGACGCGGCCTGGCCCACGCTCGCCGTCGTACCGCTCGGCACCGCGACCGGGCTCGCGGCCGGGGCGGTCCTCGGCCTGCTGACCTCTGCTGCGGCGCAGCGGGTGGCCGCTGTGCCCCCACCGGGTGGGCCGAAGGTCCCGCCGGACGGGGAAGTCCGGCCGTGGGAGCAGGGGCTCGCCCGTTCCTAGCGTGGTGGCGTCAGCCCCCGACCCACGCCAGGAGCCCTCGTGGACCCGACCGACATCGCGAGGTGGCAGTTCGCCATCACGACCGTCTACCACTTCCTCTTCGTCCCGATCACGATCGGCCTGTCGGCGATCATCGCCGGCTACGAGATCGCGTGGCTGCGGACCGGCAACGAGCGCTGGCTGCGGCTGACGAAATTCCTCGGGAAGCTCTTCCTCATCAACTTCGCGATCGGCGTGGTGACCGGGATCGTGCAGGAGTTCCAGTTCGGGATGAACTGGAGCGACTACTCCCGCTTCGTGGGCGACGTCTTCGGCGCACCCCTGGCGGTCGAGGGCCTGCTCGCCTTCTTCCTCGAGTCCACCTTCCTCGGCCTGTGGATCTTCGGCTGGGACCGCCTGTCCCCGAAGCTGCACGCGGCCTGCATCGTGCTGGTGCACGTGGGGACGCTGTTCTCCGCCTACTTCATCCTGGCCGCGAACTCCTGGATGCAGCACCCGGTCGGCTACGAGTACAACCCGGAGTCCGGCCGTGCGGAGATGAACGACTTCGCGGCGGTGATGTTCAACAAGGTGCAGCTGGTCACCTTCCCGCACGTGGTGCTGTCGGCGTACATGACGGGCGCCGCCTTCGTCGTCGGCGTCGCGCTCTGGCACCTGCGCCGGGCCCGCACCGACGCCGACCGTGCCCTCTACCGCCCGGCGGTGCGCACCGGTGCGTGGCTGGTCCTCGTGGCCGCGCTCGGCGTGGTCGTCAGCGGCGACGTGCAGGGCAAGATCATGACCGAGGTCCAGCCGATGAAGATGGCGGCCGCCGAGGGCCTCTACGAGACCGAGGCGCCGGCCGACTTCTCCGTCTTCCAGCTCGGCACCCTCGACGGCTCGGAGGAGACCTTCTCGGTCAAGGTCCCCGGCCTGCTCTCCTTCCTCGCGACCGGCACGCCGAACGGCGAGGTCGAGGGCATCAACGAGCTGCGCGAGCGCTACCAGGAGCAGTACGGCGCCGACCCCGGCGCGGCCTACTACTCCCCCGGCGACTACACGCCCGTGATCCCGCTGACCTACTGGACCTTCCGGCTGATGATGGGCCTGGGCATGGTGGGCGCCGCCGTCGCCGCCTGGGTGCTGTGGGCGACCCGGGCCGGCCGCTCGCCCCAGGGCAGGGCCGTCCTGGCCGCGGCGATCGGGCTGCCCTTCCTGCCGCTGCTCGCGAACTCGTTCGGCTGGATCTTCACCGAGATGGGCCGCCAGCCGTGGGCGGTGTTCGGCCTGATGACGACCGAGCACTCGGTCTCGCCCGGCCTCACCACCACCGAGGCATGGATCTCGCTGCTCACCCTGACCGCCGTGTACGGCGTGCTCGCCGTCGTCGAGATCCGCCTGCTGCTCACCTGGATCCGCCGCGGCGCGGACGAGCTGACCCCCGAGGTGCCGGACGACGCGGGCGACGACCGCCCCCTGGCCTTCGCCTACTGACCCCCGGAACGAGGACAATCACCATGGAGCTCACGACCGTCTGGTTCTGCCTGATCGCGGTCCTGTGGATCGGCTACTTCACCCTCGAGGGGTTCGACTTCGGCGTCGGCATGCTGCTGCCGGTGCTCGCCCGCGACGACACCGAGCGCCGGGTCATGATCAACACGATCGGCCCGGTGTGGGACGGCAACGAGGTGTGGCTGCTGGTCGCGGGCGGCGCGACCTTCGCCGCCTTCCCCGAGTGGTACGCGACGCTCTTCAGCGGCTTCTACCTGCCGCTGCTGCTCATCCTGGTCGCGCTGATCGTGCGGGGGCTGGCCTTCGAGTACCGCGCGAAGCGCGACGACGACCGCTGGCGGCGCAGCTGGGACCTCGCGATCATCATCGGCTCGTTCGTCCCGGCGCTGCTCTGGGGCGTGGCCTTCGCCAACATCCTCCGGGGCGTGCCGATCGATGCCGACCTCGAGTACGCCGGCGGCTTCTTCGAGCTGCTCAACCCCTACGCGCTGCTGGGCGGCCTGACCACCCTCGGGCTGTTCCTCACCCACGGCGCGCTCTTCATCGCCCTCAAGACCGACGGGGAGATCCGGCACCGGGCACGACGTCTCGCCCAGCCCGTCCTCGCCGTGACCGCCGTGCTCGCCGTCGCCTTCCTGCTCTGGACCCAGCAGCAGACCGGGTCCGTCGGATCGGCGCTCGCCTTCGTCGTCGCCGCGCTCGCGCTCGTCGGCGCCGGGGCCGCTGCGCGGCAGGGCCGCGAGGGCTGGGCCTTCCTGGGCACGTTCGTCACGATCGGGCTCGCGGTCGCGGGCCTCTTCCTGGCCCTCTTCCCCGACGTCATGCCGACGACGCTCGCCGGTGGCACGAGCCTCACGACGACCAACGCCGCCGCGACGTCGTACACGCTCGGGATCATGACGGTGGTGGCGGTCGTGTTCACGCCCGTCGTGCTGGCCTACCAGGCCTGGACCTACTGGGTGTTCCGCAAGCGGATCGCCGTCCACCACATCCCCGCCGCGCCGGCTCCGGCCGCTGCCCGATGAGGCCCTCGGACCCGAGGCTGCGCGCGCTGCTGGTGCCGGCGCGCGCAGCCCTGGCCGGCGTGGTGGCGGCCGGCATCGCCGGTGGACTGCTGGTCATCGCCCAGGCGTGGGTGGTGGCCGGCCTGGTGGTCGCCGTGCTCGACGGCGACGCCATCGACCGTTGGTGCCTCGCGGTGGCGGGCGTGCTCGCCCTGCGCGGACTGGTCGGCGGGGTGGGCGACGTCCTCGCCGCGCGCGCCGCGGCGTCGGTCGGCACGGTGCTGCGGCACCGGCTGGTGCGGACCGCCCTCGAGCGCGCAGCCGGGCCCGACACCGGGGACGACGTCGCCACGCTGGCGACGCGGGGGGTGAGCGCTGCCGAGCCCTACCTGACCCGCTACGTCCCTGCCGTCGTGGTGGCAGCCGTGCTGCCACCGCTCACGGTCGTCGCGCTGGCGACCCAGGACCTGCTCAGTGCGCTGATCGTCGTGCTGACCCTGCCGCTCGTGCCCGTCTTCGGCGCCCTGGTCGGTCTGGCCACCCGCGACCGCGCCGAGGAGCAGTGGCGGGCCATGGCGTCCCTGTCCGGTCACTTCCTCGACGTGGTGCGCGGCCTGCCGACGCTGGTCGCGCACCGCCGTGCCCGCGCCCAGTCGGCCCGGATCGCCGAGGTCACCGACCGCTACCGGGTCGCGTCGCTGCGCACCCTGCGCATCGCGTTCGCGTCCTCCGCGGTCCTCGAGCTCGTCGCCACCCTCTCGGTGGCACTGGTCGCCGTCACGGTCGGCGTGCGGCTCGCGTCCGGCGGCCTGGACCTGCCGACCGCGCTGGTGGTGCTGCTGCTCGCCCCCGAGGCGTACTGGCCACTGCGCCGGGTCGGTGCGGAGTTCCACGCCGCCGCCGAGGGCGCGGCCACCTTCGAGGCCGCCGACGACCTCCTCACCCGGCCGGCGCCGTTCACGGTCGACGCCGCCGCGCCCGCCCACGCGCCCCTCGTCCTGGACCACCTGACCGTCACGCACCCGGGCCGCACCGTGCCGGCGGTGCGGGACCTCTCGGCGCTCCTCCCGAGCACGGGGGTCACCGCGATCACCGGGCCGTCCGGATGCGGGAAGTCGACCCTGCTCGCGGCCATCGCCGGACTCGTCCCCCACGACGGCGCGGTGCTCTCCGGCGGCGAGCCGGTCGGCGGGCCGCGGTGGCAGGCCCAGGTCGCCTGGCTGCCCCAGCAGCCCCGGTTCGTCGCGGGCACCATCGGCGACAACCTGCGCCTCGCCCGGCCGGAGGCCACGGACGACCAGCTCTGGCTCGCGCTGCGCGAGGTCGCCCTCGAGGTCCGGGTCCGGCAGCTGCCGGCCGGGATCGCCACACCCCTGGGCGAGGACGGAGCGACGCTGTCGGCCGGCGAGCGGGCCCGGCTCGCCCTCGCGCGGGTCGTCCTCGCCGACCGGCCATGGGTGCTGCTGGACGAGCCGACAGCCCACCTCGACGACCTCACCGAGCAGGTGATCGCCGACACGATCGTGGCGCTCGGCCGTCGCCACAGCGTCCTCGTCGTGGCCCACCGGCCCCGTCTGGTCGACCTCGCCGACCAGGTCATCGACCTGCCGTCGCCCCTGCCCGCTCCCGCGCCGGTCGCGGTGCCGAGCGCCACCGGGCGGCCCCGTGCCGTGGCGGAGCCCGCCGGCGTCGTACCACCGAAGGGTGCGCGGCGCACGCTGGCCGGCGCCGCGGTGGTCGGCGCGCTGGCGTCCGCCTCCGGCGTCGCGCTCACCGCCACCGCCGGCTGGCTCATCGTCCAGGCCTCCTCCCGCCCGGCCGTCCTCACCTTGCTCGTGGCAGTCGTCGGTGTCCGCGCCTTCGGCCTGGCCCGACCGGTGCTGCGCTACGTCGAACGGCTGCGCGCCCACGACGCCGCCCTGCGACTGCTCGCCCGCCGTCGCGTCGAGGTGTACGACGCCCTGGTGCCGCTCGTCCCGGCGCGACTCGGACGGCGCCGGGGAGACCTGCTCAGCTCGGTCGTCGACGACGTCGACAGCGTCGTCGACCGGGAGCTGCGGGTGCGGCTTCCGCTGGTCCAGCTCGGCATCGTGGTGGCGATCGCGGCCGTCCTGGCGGGCGTCCTGCTGCCGGGTGCGGCCGCGGTCGTCCTCGCCCTCGGCGTGGCGACCGGCCTCGCCCACCTGCTCGCCCGGCGTGGCGCCGGGGCGGCCGAGCGCCGCCTGGTCGGGCTGCGCGCCGCCCTCTCGGCGTCGGTGGTCGACGCGCTGCAGGTCGGAGAGGACCTCCGGATGTGGCAGCACTCGCGGCGCGCTGCCGACCGGGTCGCGGTGGCGAGCGCCCGCCTCGGGGCCACGTCGGTCACGACGGCTGCCTGGCTCGCCGTGGCTCGCGCAGCGGTGCTGGTGGCCGGGGGCGCCGCCGTGGCCGCGATGGCGGCCCTCGCGGACGGACCCCTGGCGTCGGGAGCGCTCAGCGGCCCGGTCATGGCGCTGCTCGTGCTGGTGCCGCTGGCGCTGACGGACGTGGCGCTGCCGTGCGCCGATGCCGGCGTCCTGGCCGCGCGCACCACCGCAGCCGCGGCCCGGCTCGACGCCCTCGAGCGCACGCCACCGGCCGTCGCCGACGTCGCGCGCCGGGGGCGTCCGGACGGCCACGACGTCCGGCTCGCGGGCCTGCGGGCGCGGTGGGACCTGCGCGCGCCGCTGACCGCACCGGTCACGCTCGACCTCGCTCCCGGCGACCGGGTGGCCGTCGTGGGTGCGTCCGGCACCGGGAAGAGCACGGTCGCCGCGGTCCTGCTCCGGTTCCTCGACCCGTCGACCGGGAGTGCCCGGCTCGGCGGCGCCGAGCTCGAGCAGACCGACCCGGACGACGTACGACGCCAGGTCGGCCTCGTCGACGACCAGCCGCACGTCTTCGCGACGACCCTGGCCGAGAACGTCCGGCTGGCCCGGCCGGCCGCGTCCGACGCGGAGGTCGAGCAGGCGCTGCGCGCGGCCTGCCTCGGCGCGTGGATCGACGGCCTGCCCGACGGGCTGGACACCTGGCTCGGCGCCGGTCATGCCGGCGTCTCGGGAGGCGAAAGGGCCCGGATCGGCGTCGCGCGCTCGCTGCTCGCCGACCACCCGGTGCTCGTGCTCGACGAGCCCACGGCCCATCTCGACCACGCGACGGCCGAGCAGCTGGCCCGGGAGGTGATGGCAGGCGAGCGGACCAGGTCGGTCCTCTGGATCACCCACGGCACGGCCGGACGCGACCTGGCCGATCGGACCGTCGAGCTGATCGGTCCGGTCGCGGGGGCCGAAGGTCCCTGCCGTCCGGGGGCCTCGGCCCGTGTCGACCGGACCCCCTCCGGACGGAGGGTTGAGCCATGACCACCACCATCAACCCCAGCAGCGTCGTCGTCGCGACCGACGGCTCCGACGACGCCCTCCGGGCGGTCCACTGGGCCGCCGAGCAGGCCTTCCTCGAGCGACGCCCCCTGGTCGTCGTCACCGCGACCGGAGCGACCCAGGTGCCGGTGACGGCCTGGGGCGGGTACGGCGCGGGGTACGCCCCCAGCGTCGACGACCTGATGGCCCACGGGGAGTCCGTCGCCGCCGACGCCCTCGCCGTCGTACGCCACCTCCGCCCCGGCCTGGACGTCTCGTCCGAGGTCTTCGTGGGCGACCCCCGTCAGGTCCTCGTCGAGCTCTCCCGGCAGGTCCACCTGCTCGTGCTCGGCTCCCGCGGCCGGGGCGCGTTCCGCAGCAAGGTCATGGGCTCCGTGAGCGCCGCGGTCAGCCGCGACGCCGCGTGCCCCGTGTTCGTCTGTCGGCCACCGGCCAAGGGCGAGACGCCGTCGCGCGGGATCCTCGTCGGCGCGGACGGCACCCCCGAGTCCCTCCCGGTCATCGAGTTCGCCTTCCACCAGGCGTCGCTGCTCGACCTGCCGCTGACCGTCGTCCACTGCGTGTGGGACCAGGTGGCGGCCCTGCTCGGCCCCGGCCTCGTCTCGCCGCGTGAGGAAGGCCTCGAGCCGCAGCGGCTGCTGCTGTCGGAGAGCGTCGCCGGCATGGCGACGAAGTTCCCCGAGGTGGACGCCGACCTCCGGCTCGGCCGGGGCCTCGCCGAGGAGTTCCTGGCCGCCGACACCGACGGCTGGAACCTCGTCGTCATCGGGCGTCACCCGGTGGACACCCTGCTGCGCCTGGTGACCGGCTCGGTCGCGATCGCCGTGGTCGAGCGGGCCCGGACCACGGTCGCCGTCGTGCCCGAGGCCGACCCGGCCGACGAGAACCGAGGATGAGATGAACCACCGCATCCGCCCGGGCAGCATCGTCGTCGGGGCCGACGGCTCCAAGCACAGCGAGCGCGCCCTGCACTGGGCGAGCGAGCAGGCCCGCGTCGAGCGTCGCCCCCTGGTGGTCGTCACCACCGAGGACGGCAACGCGTTCCGCACCAACGGCGAAGCCGTCCGCAGGCTGAGGGAGGGTGCGCCCGACATCGAGGTCACCGGTCTCAGCGCGGCCGGCGATCCCCGCACCGTGCTCGTCGAGCTGTCCCGCGACGCCCACCTGCTGGTGCTCGGGTCCCACGGTCGGGGCGCGGTGCGCAGCGCACTGCTCGGATCGGTGAGCGCGGCGGTCAGCCGGCTCGCCGTGTGCCCCGTCGTCGTGTGCCGACCCCATGCGGAGGGACGCGTCGGCCGCGGCGTGCTGGTCGCCGTGGACGCGACCGAGTCCTCGCTGCCGGTGCTGGAGTTCGCCTTCGAGCAGGCATCGCTGCACGGCCGGCCACTCACCGCCGTGCACTGCGTCTGGGACGTGATGGCTGCAGTCGCGGGTCTGCGCAACGTGACGCTGAGCGACGACGACCTCGGGGTCGGCGACGAAGCCCACTTGGCGCTGGCCGAGGCCCTCGCGGGCTTCGCGGAGAAGTACCCGGACGTCGCTGTCACCGAGCGGGTGAACCACGGTCTGGTGGACGACGTGATCGGCTGGCGAACCGGCGAGTGGGACCTCGTCGTCGTGGGCCGCCACCCGATCGACACCGTCAGCCGGCTGGTGACCGGGTCGATCGCGACCGCCGTCGTCGAGCGCGCACAGACCAACGTGGCCGTCGTACCCGTGGCATGGGAGCGGGCGACGCCATGACCCCGCGCGAGCCCAGTGCGCTCGTGGTCTACGAGTCGATGTTCGGCAACACCGCCGAGACGGCCGAGGCCGTCGCCCGCGGCCTGCGCCGAGCCGGCCTGGCGACACACATCGTGCCCGTCGGCTCCCTCGCCGCGACCGGGCCGGTCGACGTCGACCTCCTCGCCGTCGGCGCCCCCACCCACGGCTTCACCCTGAGCCGCCGGGAGAGCCGCGCCGAGGCCGTTCGCAAGGGCGCGGCACCCGAGCGCGCCACCATCGGGCTGCGGGAGTGGATCGCGCAGGCGGCACCCCAACGTTTCGGAACCGTGCGGGTGGTCGTCTTCGACACCCGCATCGGCAAGGTCCGCCACCTCCCGCTGACCGCCGCCACCACCGCCGCACGGTTGCTGCGCAGGCGCGGCTTCCAGGTGATGCGCAAGCCCACGGGATTCGTCGTCGAACGGGTCCGCGGCCCGCTCCACGCGGGCGAGCTCGCCCGTGCCGAGAACTGGGGCCGGAGGATGGGCGCGGCCTGCCTCGAACAGCTCTCCGACGCGGCCTGATCCTGCCGTCCTGTGCCTACGCTCGGGGGATGACGTCGACGGACCTCGTCCTGGTGCTCAACGCCGGGTCGTCCTCCCTGAAGTACCAGGTGATCGGCGTGCCCGACGGTGCCTCGCGCCTGCGCGGTCACGTCGAGCGCCTCGAGCACGGCGGCTTCGACGCAGCCTTCGAGCAGCTCACCTCCGAGGTCGACGACGCAGGACTCGGTGCCGACCTCGTCGGCGTGGGTCACCGGGTCGTGCACGGCGGCGCGCGCCACACCGCTCCCGAGCGGGTCGACGACGACCTCCTGGCCAGCATCGACGAGCTCTCCGCACTGGCTCCGCTGCACAACCCACCGGCCCTCGAGGTCCTGCGCCTGGCGCTCGACGCCTGGCCGGCGCTCCCCCACGTCGCGGTCTTCGACACCGCCTTCTTCGCCGACCTCCCGCCTGCGGCCGCCACCCCCGCGATCGACCGGCAGCTGGCCGCCGACACCGGCATCCGCCGCTTCGGCATGCACGGCACCAGCCATGCCTGGGTCGCAGCCCGCGCGGCGGACCACCTCGGGCGGCGGGCGTCCGGCTTCGCCGTGATCACGCTCCACCTCGGCAACGGCGCCTCCGCGGCCGCCATCCGCGACGGTCGTCCGCTCGAGACCAGCATGGGGTTCACACCGTTGGAAGGACTGGTCATGGGGAGCCGTGGCGGCGATCTCGATCCCGGGGTGCTCCTGCACCTCCTCCACCGTGGTTGGGACGCGACGGGCCTCAGCGACCTGCTGCACCATCGGAGCGGCCTCCAGGGCCTGGCGGGCACGAGCGACTTCCGCGACCTCCTGGGGGCGCTCGACCACGACGACGGCCGGGCACGACTCGCCTACGACGTGTACTGCCTGCGCCTTCGCAAGTACGTCGGCGCCTACCTCGCCGTCCTCGGCGGGGCCGACGCGATCGTGTTCACCGGCGGTGTCGGCGAGAACGTGCCCCGCCTGCGGTCCGACGCGCTGCGCGGGCTGGACCCGCTGGGCATCGAGGTCGACGACGTCCGCAACGACGCCGCGGGCGCCGGCCCCGCGACCATCAGCCCGGATCGCTCACGGGTCGCGGTGCTCGTCGTACCGACGGACGAGGAGCGGGCCATCGCACAGCAGGTGCACACCCTGCTCCGAAGCGCTCAGGACTGACCTGGTCCGGGCCACGACCAGTCGCGGACCTCGGGCAGGTCCTCGCCGTGCTCGCGGGTCCACGACCGCGCCCGGCGGCGCTCGTCCTCCATCAGCCGGCGAACCGGCGCGGCACGCTCGCGCAGACCCGGGACGCGGTCGATCACGTCCATCACCAGGTGGTAGCGGTCGAGGTCGTTCATCATCACCATGTCGAAGGGCGTCGTGGTGGTGCCCTCCTCGAGGTAGCCCCGCACGTGGATGTTGCGGTGGTTGGTGCGGCGATAGGTCAACCGGTGGATGAGCGTCGGATAGCCGTGGTGCGCGAACACCACCGGCCGGTCGGTCGTGAAGACGGCGTCGAAGGCGGCGTCGCTCAACCCGTGCGGGTGCTCGCGCTCGTCCTGAAGCCGCATCAGGTCGACCACGTTGACGAAGCGCACCCGCACGCCCGGCAGGTGCGCGCGCAGGAGCGAGGCGGCAGCCAGCGCCTCGAGGGTGGGTACGTCGCCGGCGCACGCCAGCACGACGTCGGGGTCGTCGCCGCCGCTCGACGCCCAGTCCCAGACCCCGAGGCCGCGGGCGCAGTGCAGGCCCGCCTGCTCGGCGTCGAGCCAGTCGGGGGTGGGCTGCTTGCCGGCGACGACGACGTTCACGTAGTGGCTGCTCGCGAGACAGTGCTCCATGGTGGCCAGGAGCGTGTTCGTGTCCGGCGGGAGGTAGACCCGGACCACCTCCGCCTTCTTGTTCACGACGTGGTCGATGAATCCGGGGTCCTGGTGGGAGAACCCGTTGTGGTCCTGGCGCCACACGTGGGAGGTCAGCAGGTAGTTCAGCGAGGAGATCGGCGGGCGCCAGTCGAGCGAGCGCGTGGTCTTGAGCCACTTCGCGTGCTGGTTGAGCATCGAGTCGACCAGGTGGATGAAGGCCTCGTAGCAGCTGAACAGTCCGTGCCGGCCCGTGAGCAGGTAGCCCTCCAGCCAGCCCTGGCAGGTGTGCTCCGACAGGATCTCCATCACCCGGCCCGAGGTGGCCAGGTGCTCGTCGCTGTCGCGGATCTCACCGGCGAAGACCTTGTCCGTGACGTCGTACACGGCGTCGAGGCGGTTGGAGGCGGTCTCGTCCGGCCCGAACAGGCGGAAGTCGGCGGGGTTGCGGCGGATGACCTCGGCGAGCCAGTGGCCGAGCACGCGCGTCGGCTCGTGGGTCGACCCACCGGGCCGGGACACCTCGACGGCAGCGGTCGCGAAGGACGGCAGGTCGAGGGGGCGTCGCAGGAGACCGCCGTTGGCGTGCGGGTTGGCGCTCGTACGACGCGCACCCTGCGGTGCGAAGGCCCGTAGCGCAGCGACCGGGGAGCCGTCGTCGCCGAACAGCTCCTCGGGCCGGTACGAACGCATCCACTCCTCCAGCAGGGCGCGGTGCGCGTCGTCCTCGCGCGTCCCCGCGAGCGGCACCTGGTGGGCCCGCCAGGTGCCCTCGACGGCGACGCCGTCGACCGTCCGTGGCCCGGTCCAGCCCTTCGGGGTCACCAGCAGGACCAGCGGCCACGGCCGTCGTACGACGTCACCGTCCTCGCGGGCGAGGCGCTGGATCTCCAGGATCCGGTCGTGCGCGGTGTCCATCGCCGCCGCCATCTGGCGGTGCACGTCGAAGGGCTCGTCGCCCTCCACGGTGAGGACCTCGTGGCCGTACCCGCGCAGCAGGCTGAGCAGCTCCTCGCGCGGGATCCGGGCCGGCACGGTGGGGTTCGCGATCTTGTAGCCGTTGAGGTGCAGGACGGGGAGCACGGCCCCGTCGTGGACCGGGTCGAGGAACTTGTTGCCGTGCCACGACGCCGCCAGCGGCCCGGTCTCGAACTCCCCGTCGCCGACGACCGCGACGGCGACCAGGTCGGGGTTGTCCAGCACGGCGCCGTACGCGTGCGACAGCACATAGCCGAGCTCCCCTCCTTCGTGGATCGACCCCGGCGTCTCGGGAGCGACATGGCTGGGGATGCCGCCGGGGAAGGAGAACTGCCGGAACAGGCGCTGCATCCCTCGCTCGTCCCGGGACACATCGGGGTAGACCTCCGAGTACGTGCCCTCGAGCCAGGCGTTGGCGACCGCCGCCGGGCCACCGTGGCCCGGTCCGGCCAGCACGATCGCGTCGACGTCACGCTCGGCGACGAGCCGGTTGAGATGGGCCCACACCAGGTTGAGGCCCGGCGTCGTCCCCCAGTGGCCCAGCAGCCGCGCCTTGATGTCGGCGGGACGCAGCGGCCGCCGCAGCAGCGGGTTGTCCTGGAGGTAGATCTGCCCGACGCTCAGATAGTTGGCGGCACGCCACCAGGCGTCGATCCGCGGCATCGGGTCCGCATCGGGCCAGGTCGGGGTCATCGAGGCGCTCCTGTTCGGTCCCTCCACGATGCCACGGCGGGCCCGCGGAGCCACGGTCAGCGCCAGCCTCGCGTGCACAGCAGCCCGGGGTCAGGGCACAACCACCCCACCCCGAGGGACGAACGTCCTGCTGCCCCGGCTCAGAGGCAGCAGGACGTCGTCACCAGGGCGACGGCTCGTAGTCCTTGACGAAGACGCCGTAGACGTCCTCGCCGGCCTCGCCGCGCACGATCGGGTCGTACACGCGGGCCGCGCCGTCGACGAGGTCGAGCGGCGCGTGCCAGCCCTCGGCGGCGATGCGCAGCTTCTCGTGGTGCGGCCGCTCGTCGGTGATCCAGCCGGTGTCGACGGCGGTCATCAGGATCCGGTCGGTCTCGAACATCTCGCCCGACGACGTGCGGGTCATCATGTTGAGGGCGGCCTTCGCCATGTTCGTGTGCGGGTGCCCCGCCCCCTTGTAGCGACGCGAGAACTGCCCCTCCATCGCCGACACGTTGACGATGTAGGCACGACGCGCACCGTTCTGCACGGCGGCGCGCAGCGCCGGCCGCAGGCGGGAGTTGATGAGGAAGGGCGCGATCGAGTTGCAGAACTGCACCTCGAGCAGCTCCATCGGGTCGACCTCGTCGAGCACCTGGGTCCAGGAGTTGTTGTCCTGGATGTCGGGGATCAGGCCTCCGGCGTCGACGGCGGTCCCGGCGAGGTGGGCCTCCAGCGAGGCACCGCCTGCCTTCAGCGCGAGCGCCGTCATCGAGGCCGCATTGTGCGCGGCCAACGCCACCTCGGCGGACTCGCCCTCGTGGTGGGCGACAGCGGTGTCCGACAGCGCGCCGGCGATCGCCGCGGGATGCGCCTCGGAGATCCGGTCGAAGGTGACCATCTCGGGCAGCGCCTTGACCCCGAGGGCCTCCGCACTGGGCAGGGCCGTGCTCTCGCCGTCGATCAGGTGCGCGTAGGCGCCGGGGAGCCGGCGCACCGTCTGGCAGGCGTTGTTGATGATGATGTCGAGCGGCCCGTCCGCAGCCACGTCGTCGGTCAACGAGATGACCTGCGTGGGGTCGCGCAGGTCGATGCCGACGACCTTGAGCCGGTGGATCCAGTCGGCCGAGTCCTCCATCGCGGCGAAGCGGCGTACGGCGTCCTTCGGGAAGCGCGTGGTGATCGTGGTGTGCGCGCCGTCGCGCAGCAGCCGCAGCGCGATGTACATCCCGATCTTCGCCCGTCCCCCGGTGAGCAGCGCCCGCTTGCCGGTCAGGTCCGTGCGCTGGTCGCGCTTCGCGTGGCTCATCGCCGCGCAGCGCGGGCAGAGCCAGTGGTAGAAGGCGTCGACGAGGGTGAAGTCCTCCTTGCAGATGTAGCACCCGCGAGCGGTGATCAGCTCGCCCGCGAAGGCACCCTTCGCCGTCGAGACCAGCGGGATCCCCGCGGTCTCGTCGTCGATCCGCATCGGCGACCCCGTCGCCGTCTTCTCGATGATGTCCTGGTCGTGGCGCTGGCGCTCCTGCCGGATCTCCGCACGCCGCGACTTCTTGATCAGCTTGTACATGTACGACGCCGCGCGCTTCATCGTGCGCACGTCCTCGTGATCCGGGTGCAGCTCCGGGATCTGCCGCAGCACCTTGATCGCGATCGCGAGTTCGTCAGGGTCGATCCGTTCCACCGGCGAATCGTACGGGTCGAACGGGAAAACCCGGTGGTCGAGACGCGAGCGCCAGCGACGCGAAACCTCGGGCCATCCCGAGCGGGCTCAGTCGACGCGGACCCGCTCGCCGAGCTCCGGGACCACCGCACAGATCCCGAGCTCGTCCTCGATCCGGGCAGCGAGCGCCGCTGCGGACGCAGGCTCTCCGTGCACGACGTAGACCGTCCGCGGCGGGACCGGCGCGGACGCGACCCACGCGACGAGCTCGTCCGCGTCCGCGTGCACGGAGAAGTCAGGCACGTCGACGACCTCGGCATGGACCGGGACGTAGTGCCCGTGCAGCTTCAGGTGGCGAGCTCCGTCGAGGAGCTGCCGGCCGCGCGTGCCGGGCGCCTGGTAGCCGGTCAGCACCACGCAGTTGCGTGGATGGCCGACCTGGTGGGCGAGGTGGTGCACGACCCGGCCGCCGGTCGCCATCCCGGAGGCCGACACGATGATGCACGGGTCGTCCGGGTCGTTGAGGCGCTGCGAGGCCGCCGCGTCGCGCACGGCGTGGAGGTCGAGCGCCGTCAGCCGCGCGAGGGCCTCGGCCCGGTCCGGCCGGAACTGCTCCGAGCCCTCCTCGAGCGCACGTAGGTAGACGCCCAGCGCCTCGAGCGCCATCGGGCTGTCGACGTGGATCGGGACCCGCGGGATCCGTCCGGTCCGCTCCAGCCGCTCCAGCTCGAGTAGCACCAGCTCCGTGCGGTCGACCGCGAAGGCGGGGATGAGCACCGTCCCGCCGCGCCCGATCGTGCGACGGATCGCCCCGGCCAGGACGTCGGGCCGCGGTTCGGGGTGCACCCGGTCGCCGTACGTCGACTCGAGCACCAGCGTGCCGACGGCGGGCGGCGCCGCGGGCGCCTCCAGGAGCGGGTGGCCGTTGCGGCCCAGGTCCCCGCTGAACGCGACCACCTCGCCGCCGAGGTCGACCGCGATCGTTGCGGACCCGAGGATGTGGCCGGCCGGGTCGAGCCGGATGCCCACCGATCCCGCCACGACCTGCCGGGCCCCGAAGGGTACGGGGGTCAGCAGGCGCAGGGTGCGTTCGACGTCCTCGGAGGTGTACAGCGGGAGCGCGGGCCGGTGCCGGGACCAGCCCGCCTCGTTGGCATGGCGCGCCTCCTCCTCGAGCAGGTGCGCGCTGTCACGAAGAACGATCGCGGCGAGGGCGGCGGTCTCGCGCGTGCAGAGGATCGGGCCGTCGTACCCCTCGCGGACCAGTCGCGGCAGGTGTCCGCAGTGGTCGAGGTGGGCGTGCGTCAGCGCGATCGCGTCGATGCTGCCCGCCGCCACCGGCAGGGGGTCCCAGTTGCGGCGACGCAGCTCGTGCCCGCCCTGGTAGAGGCCGGCGTCCACCAGCATCCGGGTCCCGCCGTGCTCGAGCAGGAAGCAGCTGCCGGTGACGGTGCCGGCCGCCCCGAGGAAGGTGAGCGCCGGACTGGCGGTGGCGACCACCGCCCCGGTGGGACCGGACAACTCTGCGATCGACATGGGACCTCCTGGCGCTCCGGGCGGCCGACGGCCCGCCACCTCTCGACGCTAGGAGTCCCGCGGCCGGCCGCGGCAGGGTCGTTGGTCCCCTCGGTGCGGATCTTCCGGCCCGCGGGTCAGCCCATCGCCGCGGCCCCCGTGCGCACCGCCTCCCGGATCCGGGAGTAGGTCCCGCAGCGGCACACGTTGCGGATCGAGTCGAGGTCGTCCTCGGTGATCGCCCGGCCCTCCTTGCGGACCTTGTTGACCAGCGCCACGGCCGCCATGATCTGGCCGGGCTGGCAGTAGCCGCACTGGGCGACGTCGTGCTCGAGCCAGGCGTCCTGCATCGGGTGCAGCCCGTCGCCCGGGGCGGTGTCGGCGAGGCCCTCGATCGTCGTGATCTCGTCGTCCTCGCCGATCGCGGAGACCGGCACCGAGCAGGGGTTGAAGGCCTTGCCGTTGATGTGCGACGTACAGGCCTTGCAGACGTTGATCCCGCAGCCGTACTTCGGTCCGGTGACGCCCAGGACGTCGCGCAGGACCCAGAGGATGCGGACGTCGTCCTCGACGTCGACGGTGACGGTCTCACCGTTGAGCTGGAAGGTGTGCTTCGGCATCTCAGGGCACCTCAGAACGTGTGGTCGAGGCCGTTGACCGGCGACTCGGGGACGGGCGGGATGAACGACTTCGGCTCGAAGTGGAGCGGGTTCCGGAAGTTGATCGGGAACTCCGTCGGGAGTGTCCGTGTCGCCCGCGCGTAGGCGCACGCCACGGCCGCCATCGACGCCGCGACCCCGGCCTCGCCGGCCCCACCGGGCTCCTTGCGGTCCGAGTCCATGACCTCGCAGTGGAACTCCAGCGGGGCGTTCCACTGGCGCGTGTACGCCGAGTTGTCCCAGCTCGCCTCGAGGAAGTGCCCGTCGACGAGATGGTTGCTGTAGGTCAGCGCCTGGGCCATCCCGTCCATGAAGCCGCCCATCATCTGCGCCTGCACGCCGAGCGGGTTCACGACCAGCCCGCAGTCGACGACCACGAGCGCCTTGGTGATCCGCGGACCGGTGACGGCGTCGCGGACCTTGCGGTTGACGGTCTCGGGCCGGCAGTCGATCTCCACGAGGACGGCGGTCGCGCCCTTGTACTCCTTGTGGATCGCGATCCCCTGGGCCGTGCCGTCGGGCATGTCCTTGCCCCACTCCCCCAGCTCGGCGGCGCGGTTGAGGACCCGCTTCACGATGCCGCTCCTGAGGTGGGCGCGGCGGAACGCGACCGGGTCCTGCTTGAACCGTCGGGCGAGCTGGTCGACCATCAGCTCGTTGGCGCAGCGCACCTCCGGGGAGTAGACGTTGCGCACCGAGCTGGTGTTGAACCGGTGGACGTCGTGGTTGGTCTCGTTGAGGAGCTGGGTGACGACCCCGAAGTTGTAGGGCAGCTCCTGGGTGAGGGTGAAGATCGACTCGGAGAAGGTCAGGTTCGCCAGCCCGGTCGGCAGCGCCGCGACCTCGGCCGTGAGCCGCTCGCCGAGGCCGTGCGTGAAGTCGGTCGTCACCGCGGTGTGTCGCTGCTCGAAGCTGATCACGCTGCCGGCCAGGACGCTGGCGCGGATCCGCGAGGTCGTCATCGGGTGCACCCGGCCCTGGCGCGGCTCGTCGGCCCGGTGCCACATCAGCTTCACCGGCGCCCCGAACGCCTTCGACGCGTGCGCGGCCTCGATCGCGGCATCGCTGAACAGCTTGCGACCGAACGAGCCGCCGCCCTGGACGACGTTGACGGTGACCTTGCCCTGCGGCAGCCCCAGCGCCTTCGCCACCTTCGACTGCGTGTCGATCGGCGACTTCAGGCCACCCCAGATCGTGGCCGTCCCGTCGCGCACGTCCGCGACGGCGCAGTTGGGCTCCAGGGCCGATCCGCTGCGGAAGTGGAAGACGAACTCCGCCTCGACCGTGCTGGCACCGAGCTTGGGCACGACCAGCGGCAGCTGCGCCTTGCGCAGCTCGCCGAGGATGTCGCTCGACGACTTCCCGACGACGGTGCCGGCGTTCCACTCGACGTCGAGCGCGCGCACGGCGTCGATGCACTGCCCGAAGGTCCTCGCCCGGACCGCGACGCCGGTCGGGATGATCGCGACGTGGGTGACGCCCGGCATCGACGTGACGTCGCCCTGGTTGCGGATCGACCTCGCGGTGCCGTTGAGGTCGGGCGCCCGGCACACCATCGTGGGCAGCGCGTCCGGCACGTCGAGGTCCATCGCGTACTGCTTGCGGCCGGTCACCGCGTCGAGGGCGTCCACCCGCCGCTGCGGCGTACCGACGAGGGCCTGGTCCGCGGCGGCCTTGAGCTTGACCCGGACCCGCTTGGTGGTCGGCGATGCGGCCGTCCTGGCGGCGTCCCCGTAGGAGAGCGTGTTGCCGAGCAGGTCCGAGATGACCCCGCCCTTGACGGTGAGGGTCGTGACCAGCGCACCCAGCTGGATGGCGGCGGCGTCGAGCAGCGCCTTGCGGGCGACGGCGGCCGCGATGCGCACGGGCGTGTACATCGAGATCATCGTGTTGGAGCCACCGGTGAGCTGGTTGAACAGCAGCTCGGGGCGGGCCTCGGCGAGCGTCACGTGCACGCGGTCCAGCGGCAGGTCCAGCTCGTCGGCGATGAGCATGCCGATCGAGGTGGTGATGCCCTGGCCGCACTCCATCCGCGGAAGCGCGAAGTGGGCGTCGCCCTCCTCGTCGACGTGGATCGCGATCAGGTTCGACGTCGGCATCGCGCAGTGCGTCAGGAAGTCGTTGAGGTCGTAGAGCTCAGGAACCTGTGGGATCGACGGGATCGGGATGGCATTGGCCGGCGCGGCGCCGGCGACGAGGTCGGCGGCCACGACGAGGCTGGTGCCTCCCATGACGTAGCCGACGAAGGAGCGGCGACTGAGTGAGGCGCGCGCAGGATCGCGCACCGGAGATTTCCCCATGATTTCTCCCGAGTGAGACGGCGGTCACATCAGGACACCAGTCGGAGATTGGTCGAAGGTTGGTCGGCCACCTCCGATGGAGGGATGCGGTCGTCGTACCCGAACTGCTCCGATCCGGGGCGCGCCAGCCGATGGAAGGAGTGCCCGCCGAAGAAGCCGAGGAGTGGGAGGAGCCGTGGCCGCACCCGTCGTTCGGGCACTGCTGCCCGTCCTCGGCTTCGGCGTTGCCTTCTCGGCCGCGATCCTCGTCGGCCGGGCCACCCGGGTCGAGGGCAGCGAGGTGTCGCTCGTGTGGCCGGCGGCCGCGGTCGCGGTTCTCTGGGGGATCCACGCCCGCGGCCTGTCCCGGCGTGCTGCCGCCGGCCACTGGCTCGTGCTCGCCGCGCTGACCTTCGGGGTCAACCTGACCACCGGTGCCACGATCGGCCTCTCGCTCTGGTTCGTGCTGGTCAACGTCGCCCTGGCCGCGATCACCACCGCCGTCCTCGGGTACGACGGCCGCGAGATCGCGCTGCGGGACCCGGCCGACCTGGGCCGGCTCGTCGTGGCGGTCGCGTGCGGCACGTTGGTCGCGGCGGCGCTGGCCACGGCGTACTTCGCCGCGGTCGGGCACGAGCGGCTGCCGCAGACCTTCGTGCTGTTCGCGGTCCGCAACGGAGTGACCGCGCTGGCAGGTGCGGCCGTCGTCCTCCGGCTGCGCGCGGCGCAGTGGCGCCCTCCGCAGCCCTCCGGCCTGCGCGTCGTCGAGACGCTCGCCTGCGTCGTGGTGACCGCCGTCGTCTTCAGCCGCGTCTTCTGGTTCAACCCGGGCCTGCCCACCGCCTTCGGGGTCATGCTGCCCGCGATGTGGATCTCGCTGCGCTACACCACCACCACCGCCACGCTCTTCCTCACCGCAGCAGGCGGGTTCATCGTCTGGGCCACCCTGCTCGACCGCGGCGCGCTGCGCGGGATCACCCCCGAGGAGCAGGCCCTGCTCGCCCAGGGCATGGTCGGCTGCCTGGCCATGGTCGTGCTGACCCTCTCCCTGTTCCGCGACTCCCGCAACGACCTGATCGAACGGCTGCGCCACCTGGCCCTGCAGGACCCGCTGACGGGCCTCGCGAACCGCACCCTGCTGACCGAGCGGCTCGACGACGCACTCGCCCGCAGCGAGCCCGGCACGGTCGGGGTGATCCTGATGGACCTCGACGGCTTCAAGCTGGTCAACGACGCGTGGGGCCACGAGGAGGGCGATCTCCTGCTCCTGGAGATCGCCCGGCGCCTGCTGGCCACGGTGCGCGCCGGCGACACGGTGGCCCGCCTCGGCGGCGACGAGTTCGTCGTCGTGTGCACCCGCCTGCGCGACGCGGACGAGCTGCACCAGTGCGCCGAGCGGATCCGCGAGCAGGTCGCCCAGCCCTATGGACAGGCCTCGGACGCCCCCTACGACCGGATCACGGCGAGTGTCGGCACCGCCCTGTCCGAGCGCTCCTGCAACTCGCGCAGCCTGCTCAGCCGCGCCGACCAGTCGATGTACGACGACAAGCGGGCTCGCCGCCGGCAGACCGCACGTGTCACAGCCCTGGCAGCACGCCCTGCACGATGACCAGCAGCGACTCGCGCAGCAGGAGGTGGGCCTGCTCGCGGGTCAGCGTCCCGGCGCGGGACCACTCCCGGATGGCACCGCGGGCGAGCTCGCCGAACGCCCGGACGCACGCCCGGGCCGCCGCGTCGTCCGGGTCTCCCCCGACCAGCTCGAGCACCCGTCCCGCGGCCAGGTCGTGCGCGCCCGCGAGGATCGCCCGCACCTCGGCGTCGTCGCCGATCCCCTCGGCTGCGCCGATGGTGAGGTACGTCGCCCGCTCGGGCGTGATCGAGCCGAGGAACCAGTGCACGGCCGCGTCGACGCGCTCGGCCAGCGAGCCGGTCGGCAGCGGTACGTCCTCCAGCGCCGGCAGGAGCGCCGCCCGTCGTACCACCTCGAGGTAGAGGGCGCGCTTGTCGCCGAAGTAGTGGTTGAGCAGGCCGCGGGCCACACCGGCGGCCGCGGCGAGCTCGGTCGTCGAGACGTCGACGTACGGACGCTCGGCGAACAGCCGCTCGGCCGCGACGAGGATCTGCTCGCGGCGCTGGTCCGGGGACAGGCGCCGGCGTACGGCTGCTTCGGTCATGGATCCGACCCTACTATTGGCAGGCTGCCAATAACAGACTAGCCTTGGCACGTGACCAGCCGAGCCGAGACCACTCCCCGCACCACCAAGGTGCGCGACGTCCCCGTCCCCGCCGGGTTCGACATGCGCGACCACGTCTCCGGCATCGGCGCCCACCTCGCCGGCCCCGCGAACGTGATCATGCAACTGAGCTGGCCGGGCGTCGGGCACGGCGTGATGAACAGCCGCGTCGAGTCCGGGTCGGCCATGAAGCGGCCGTACAAGCGCGGCCGGACCACGTTCACCTACCTCGCCGTCGCGCTGCTCGGCGGCGACGACGACCGCGCCGCCTTCCGCAAGGAGGTCAACCGCCAGCACGCGCAGGTCTACTCGCGCCCCGGCGAGAGGGTCGAGTACAAGGCGATGGACCCGCGCCTCCAGACCTGGGTGGCGGCCTGCCTCTACTACGGCACGGTCGACATGATCGAGAAGATGCACGGTCCGCTTCCGACCGCCGAGGCGGACGCGCTCTACGCCCACTGCGCGCGCTTCGGAACGACGCTGCAGATGCCGGCCGACGCCTGGCCGGCCGATCGAGCCGCCTTCGACGCCTACTGGGAGGAGTCGCTCGGCGAGGTCGACATCGATCCCGACGTCGCGGAGTACCTCATGCAGCTCACCACGCTGCAGAACTTCCCGAGGCCCGTCCGGCTGCTGGCCCCCTTCCTCGTCTTCGTCACGACCGGCTTCCTGCCGCCGGTCTTCCGAGCGGCGATGGGACTGTCGTGGTCGAAGCGCCAGCAGCGGCGGTTCGACCGGATGATGCGCGCGTTCGGCGCGCTCGAGCGCCGGCTGCCCGCCGTGCTCCGGGTCTTCCCCTTCAACCTCTGGCTGGCCGACATGCGGCTGCGCCGCCGGTTCCGCCGCCCCCTCGTCTGACCCGCCGTCCCGCACAGGAGCACCCATGGACTTCGACCTGCCCGACTCCGCCCTCGCCGTCCAGGAGGGCGTCGCCGCCGTCGCCGCCAAGTACGACCACGCCTACTGGTCGCGCTGCGAGGAGGAGCACCGGTTCCCGCAGGAGGTCTTCGACGACCTCGGGACGGGCGGCTGGTTCGGCCTCTGCGTCCCCGAGGAGTACGGCGGCGGCGGGCAGGGCCTGCTCGAGCTGGCCGTCGCCAACATGACCCTGTGTGCCTCCGGCGGCGTCGCGGGCACCTTCTTCTACGTCACGACCCCCGGCTTCGGTGCGATGACGCTGACCCGCCACGGCAGCGACGAGCAGAAGCAGCGCATCCTCCCCGGCCTTGCCGAGGGATCCGTGCAGTTCTGCCTCGCCCTGACCGAGCCCGACGCCGGCAGCAACGCGATCGAGATCAAGACCCAGGCGCGGCGCGCCCCCGACAACCCGGACGAGTTCGTGATCAAGGGCCAGAAGGTCTGGATCTCCAACGTCGAGAACGCCGACTGGATGGTCGCCGTCACCCGCACCATCCCCGCCGCGGAGACGAAGGAGCGCGGACTCCCCCGCACGGCCGGGTTCACGCTCTTCCTCGTCGACGTGAAGGAGGCCCTCGCCGCCGGCACGCTGTCCTACACGCCGATCCCGAAGATGGGCAGCAACATCCTGCACTCGAGCCAGGTGTTCTTCGACGACGTACGCGTGCCGGCGGCCAACGTCATCGGCGAGGTCGACGCCGGCTTCGCCGTCCTGTGGGACGTCCTCAACCCCGAGCGCATCCTCGCCGCCTCCGGCGGTGTCGGTACGGCGGACGCGGCGCTGCGCATCGCGAGCGACTACGCCCGCGAGCGGGAGGTCTTCGGTCGCCCGATCGGGGCCAACCAGGGCCTGCAGTTCCCGCTGGCGCAGATCAAGGCGAAGGCCGAGCTCGGCCGGCTGATGACCTACAAGGCCGCCTGGCTCTTCGACCAGGGCCGCCCCTGCGGCAACGAGGCGAACGTCGCCAAGCTCACCGGCGCCCAGGTCGGCTGGGAGGCGGCCAACCAGGCGTTCCAGACCCTCGGCGGGATGGCCTACTCGAAGGAGTACCCGGTCGAGCGGATCTTCCGCGACGCCCGGATCGCCAAGAACATCCCGGTCGCCGAGGAGCTCGTGCTCGCCCACATCGGCACGCAGATGCTGGGCCTGCCGAAGTCCTACTGATGGCCCGGTGGCCGAGGAGGTCGCGCAGCGACCGTCACGAGACCCCCGCCCATTCCCGGGCCACCCGCACCACCTCCGGCGCGGGAACGCCCGGGCTGTAGCGGTATCCCTGCACCTCGTCGCACCCGCGCTCGCGCAGGTAGCGCTCCTGGACCTCGGTCTCGACGCCCTCGGCGACCACGGTCATCCCGAGCGCGTGAGCCATCACGATGATCGCGTCGACGATGGCGGCATCCGTGTCGGCGCTGGTGATCTCCTGGATGAAGGAGCGGTCGATCTTGATCTTGTCGATGGGGAACTTCGTCAGATAGGCGAGGCTGCTGTAGCCGCAGCCGAAGTCGTCGAGCACGATCGTGACGCCGACCTCGCGCAGCGCCTCGAGCACCGCCACGACATCGCCGTGGTCCTCGATCAGGATCCCCTCGGTCAGCTCCACCTCGAGCTGGTGCGGCTCGATGCCGCTGGCCTCGATCGCGTCGGTGATCTCCGCCAGCCAGGTCGCGCTGCGCAGCTGGCGCGGCGACACGTTCACCGCCAGCCGCAGCGGCTGGCCGAGCTCGCCCTGCATCTGCACCAGTGCGGCGCACGCCGAGCGGAGCACCCAGCCACCGAGCTGGATGATCATGCCGCCGTCCTCGGCGACCGGGATGAACCGGTCCGGCCCGACGGATCCCAGCAGCGGGCTGGACCAGCGCACCAGCGCCTCCACGCCGACGACTCCCCCGCCGCCGAGGTCGAGCTGCGGCTGGAACACCAGCGACAGCTCGTCGTGCTCGAGCGCCTGGCGCAGGGCGGCCGACAGCGAGAGCTTGTCGTTGTTGTCCTCGAGCATCCCGTGCTCGAACCACCGCACGCCGTTCCGGCCGGCCGCCTTCGCCTGGTACATCGCGATGTCCGCGTGCTTGAGCAGCGCCGTCGGGTCGTCCCCGTCAGCCGGGTAGAGCGCCCCGCCGATGCTGGCGGTGACGGCCAGCTCGTAGCCGTGGACCACGATCGGCGCCAGGACCGCGCGGGTCAGGTCGGCGATGCGGCGGTCGAGGTCGACCCCGGCGTCGAGGTCGTCGAACACGATCACGAACTCGTCGCCCCCGAGGCGCGCGACGACGTCGTACTGCCGCACCCAGGCCAGCAGCCGCTCGGCGACCACGACGAGCATCTCGTCACCGATGTGGTGGCCCAGCGAGTCGTTGATCCTCTTGAAGTGGTCCACGTCGAGCAGCAGGAGGGCCACCTGGCGGCGGTCGCGGTCGGCGGCGTCGAAGGCCTCGTCGAGGTGACGCACCAGCAGTCCGCGGTTCGGCAGGTTCGTGAGGCTGTCGTGCGTGGCGAGGTGCTCGGCGCGCTCGCGGGCCTCGATCCGGTGCGTGATGTCGTTGGCGACGACGATGAAGCCGGGCTCGTCACCGACGTCCATCGGGACGACCGACTCGGCCACGGGCACGACGTGCCCGTCGCGGTGCCGGTAGGTCCACTCGGCCTCGTCGCCGTCGACCCGGCTCAGCGCGGGGGTCCCGTCGGCGTAGCGGGCCCGCTCGGCGGCGTCGATCTCGGTGATCCAGCGGCCGACGAGCTCCTCCTGCGCGTAGCCGAGCAGCGACTCGGCCGCCGGGTTGGCCGTCACGATCCGGCCCGCGCTGTCGGTCGCGATGATGCAGAACGGGATGCTGTCGAGGATGGAGCGGCGCAGCACGTCCTCGCGGACCGCCTTCTCGGCCTCCTGCCCGCGCAGCCGTTCGGTGATGTCGATGACCGAGGCCAGCACGAACCGCTCGCCGCCGAGGGTGATCGGGTTCAGGCCGATCTCGACGCGCATCTCGGTGCCGTCCTTGCGGAGGCCGAACAGCTCGCGACCGACGCCCATGGCACGGCGCGACGGGTGGGCGACGTACTCCTGCCGCTCGAGGTCGTGGTGGTGCCGGAACCGGGTCGGCACGAGATCCTCGACCCGCAGCTGCAGGATCTCGTCGTGGTCGTAGCCGAAGGACCGCTCGGCCTCGGTGTTGGCGAGCACGACCCGGCCGTCGCGGTCGACGAGGAGCATGGCGCTCGGCGACGCCTCCACGACCAGGCGCAGGGCGTCGTCGACGAGAGCGGGCCGGGGCTCCGCTGCAGGCTCCACTCGCGACCCCATGGCTTCTCCGTCCTGGCAGCATGCATCCCCGCATCCGTGCGGGTTCAAGCGATCAGATCGGCAGGCTCCTGTCCGATCAGAGGATTGTGAGCAAGCCAAAGAGCAAGGCAACGAGTCCGGGCGCGTCCAGCGCCGACGCGGCGGGGACACCCCCGGTCGCGCGACAACACCGTCTGCAACGCGCCGTCGGCCTGCTGATCTTCGGTACGGCGGCTGCCGGCGCGGGCCTGCTGTGGTGGTCGGTCTCGGGAACCAGCCGGCCGGCCGACGACCCGACCGACGGGACGCTCGGCGCGTGGCACGTGCTGTACGACCCGCAGGCCCCGGCCCTCACCACGCTGACGGCCGCCACCGGCCTCGCCCTGCTCTTCGCTGCCGGCGTTGCGATGATCGAGCGCCGCATCGCCACCCTCGCACGTCGCAGCGACGACGGCGACCGGCTGCCCCTCTCCCCGCGCCGCGTCATGAACGAGACCCGCGGGGTCTTCCACGGCCCGGTCACGGTCACCGTGCTCGTCCCGGCCCACGACGAGGAACAGGCGATCGGCGCCACGCTCGCCTCGCTCCGACAGCAGGACCCGCCGCCCGACCGGGTGGTGGTCGTGGCCGACAACTGCACGGACCGCACCGTCGAGATCGCCCGGGCATGCGGGGTCGACGTCATCGAGACCGTCGGCAACCGCCACAAGAAGGCGGGTGCGCTCAACCAGGCGCTGACCGCGCTCCTGCCGGCCCAGGGCGAGAACGACCTGGTCATGGTGATGGACGCCGACACGGTGCTGGACCCCGGGTTCATCGCCTCGGCCGTGCGCCGGATGACCCAGGACCGCGGCCTGATGGCCATCGGCGGCCTGTTCTACGGCGAGGACGGCATGGGCCTGATCGGCCAGTTCCAGCGCAACGAGTACACCCGCTACGCCCGCGACCTGCGGCGCCGCCGCGGCCGCGTGTTCGTGCTCACCGGCACCGCGACGGTCTTCCGCCCGCGCGCGCTGCGCACCGTCGCGGCCGAGCGTGGCCGGATGCTGCCGGGCGTCCCCGGCGACGTCTACGACACCCTCGTGCTCACCGAGGACAACGAGATCACCCTCGCGCTCAAGGTCCTCGGGGGACTCATCGTGTCCCCGGCGGAGTGCACGGTCGTCACCGAGGTGATGCCGACCTGGCGGGCACTGTGGGCCCAGCGGCTGCGCTGGCAGCGGGGCGCGCTCGAGAACCTCGGCGAGTACGGCGTCCGGACGGCCACCTTCCGCTACTGGGCCCAGCAGCTCGGCATCGGCTACGGCGTGATCGCCCTCTTCGCCTACCTGCTGCTGATGTTCCTGATGTTGACGTCCTTCGACCAATGGGTCTGGTTCCCGTTCTGGCTGGGCACCGGCCTCGTCTTCACCGTGGAGCGGGTCGTCACCGTGTGGAGCGGCGGCTGGCGCGCCCGGTTGCTGGCCGCGACGCTGTTCCCCGAGCTCGTCTACGCCCTCTACCTCGACATCGTCTACCTGAAGGGGATCATCGACATGTCCGTCGGACGCACCGCCACCTGGAAGCACGTCGTCCAGTCGCCGAGCACCGCGCGGGCCGACGCATGAGCGGCCTCCTCGTCCCGCTCGGGATCCTGTTCCCGGAGGCACTGGTCCGCTCGCAGGGCTTCGCGATCCTCGCCGCGTTCGTGGCGATCAACACCGTCGTCTACGTGTCGCTGGCGGTCGCGAAGGCGCTGCCGAAGATCTACGTCGGCGACCATCTCCCCCGCCAGTACGAGCGGGCAGAGACCCGCAGCATCCACCCCGACGGGCCGGTCTGAGCCCTGGTGGTCGAGGAGGTTGCGCAGCATCCACCCCGACGGGCCGGTCTGCCCCCGGTGGTCGAGGAGGTTGCGCAGCAACCGTCACGAGACCCCCGCAAGCGACCCACGAAGCCGGAACGGCCCGGGAGCACCGCTCCCGGGCCGTCCTGTCAGCGGGTCACTCCCCGACGGCCTCGGAGAGCAGCTTCACCAGCTCCGGCATGCCGCCGGACCACTGGAAGCTGAGCGCCGTCGGCGGCGAGACCGCGGAGATGTGCTCGCGACCGACGACCTGGGCCACGTTGCCGCCCTTGACGGCCGGGATGGCCAGCGCCTTCTGGTCCTTCAGGAAGGCTGCCGCCTGGGCGTCGTCGTCGAAGTAGGTCACGACGACGTCGGCGTCGATGGCGTCGACCTTCTCGTAGCTGAGGTCGTAGTAGAAGCCGCCCTTGGAGGTGTCCAGCTCCGCGACGCTCGGCGCGATCTCGAAGCCGAGCTTGGTCAGGATCGCCAGGCGCGGGTCGAGCTCGGTGTAGAGCGACATGGCGTTCGGTCCCGGGTAGAGGGCGGCGATCGTCTTGCCCGCGAACTCCGGGTGCTTCTCGGCCTCGTCGGCGAGGAAGGTGTCGATGTCGGTGAGGATCGTGTCACCGTGCGCGCTGCGGCCGAGGGCCTTCGCGGTGATCGTGATGGTGTCCTGCCAGGTCGTCGTCCACGGCGCCTCCGGGTAGGCGACCGTCGGTGCGATCTCGCTGAGCTTCTCGTACTGCTCCTCGGTGATGCCCGAGTACGGCGCGAGGATCAGGTCCGGCTTCGCGGCGATGAACTCGTCATAGGGCACGGTTGCGCCGGTGCCGTCGTCGGGAAGCAGCGTCGGGTGCTCGACGCCCTTCTCGTCGTACGCCTCCTCGACCCAGGGCAGCAGGTTGCCCTTGCCCACGGTCCACAGCTGCTCCGCGATCGCGACCGGGTAGACACCGGAGGCGATGGCGGCCTCGGTGGAGCCCCAGCCCCACGTGGCGACGCGCTTCGGCTCCTCGGTGATCTCGGTGGTGCCGAAGGCGTGCTCGATGCTGATCGGGAACTCGTCGGTCACCTCCAGCGTGGTCGCGCCGGCGTCCTCGTCGCCGGCGCTGTCGTCGGCACCGCAGCCCGCCAGGGCCAGGACGGCCGCCAGGCCGGCGACCAGCGCCGTGCTGCGACGGAAGGCACGTGTCATGCGCACGTGGGATCTCCTCAAACTCTCGGGGTTAGGTGAGGCTATCCTAAATGTTGGTCGTCGTCAGCCCGCGCCGGGTCCGGCCCTTGGGCACCACGAGCGGTCCTCCGGTCACCGGGTCGGGAATGACCTCGGCGTCGAGCCCGAAGGCCGAGAGCACCGACGCGGCGGTCAGCACGTCGCGCGGAGCGCCCTCCGCGGCCACCCGGCCCCCCGACATCACGACCATGTGGTCGGCGTAGCGCGCGGCGTGGTTGAGCTCGTGCAGCACCATCACCACGGTCGTGCCGCGCTCGGCGTTGAGGTCGCTGAGCAGGTCGAGGAGCTCGAGCTGGTGGGTGACGTCGAGGTAGGTCGTGGGTTCGTCCAGCAGCACCGCGTCGGTCTCCTGGGCCAGCACCATCGCGATCCACACGCGCTGGCGCTGGCCGCCCGACAGCTCCTCGAGCCGGCGGTCGGCGAGGTCGGCGACACCGGTCGCCTCGAGCGCCCGCATGACGACCCGGTCGTCCTGGCTGGTGTGGCGGCCGAACCAGCCCTGGTGCGGGAACCGGCCGCGGCCGACGAGCTCCGCGACCCGTACGCCGTCCGGCGCCACGGAGGTCTGCGGCAGCACCCCGACCACGCGCGCGAGGTCGCGGCGCGACATCGCGCCGATGTCCTGGCCGTCGATGCGGACCCGGCCGGCCGTGAGCGGGTGCAGCCGGGCCAGCCCGCGCAGCAGCGTCGACTTGCCACAGGCGTTGGGACCGACGATCGCGGTCACCTTGCCGGGCGGGAGCTCGATGTCGAGGCCCTCGATGACGGGGCGCCCGCGGTAGCCGAGGGTGACGCCGTCGGCTGTGATGGAGGTGCTCATCGGTGTGCCTTTCGTTCGCTGCGGGCCAGCAGCCACAGGAGGTACGGCGCCCCCACGAGGCCGGTCACGATGCCGACCGGGGCGGTGATCCCACCGGGCAGGGCGTACTGGCCGATGACGTCGGCGCCCATGGTCAGCGCGGCGCCGACGGCTGCCGAGGCCGCCAGTGCCGGACCGCCGTCGTCGACGAGCCGGCGCGCGATCGCGGGCGAGATCAGGGCGACGAACGCGACCGGACCGGCCACCGCCGTCGCGAGCGCGACCAGCGCGACGCCGATCAGGAGCGCGATCACGCGGGAGCGGGTCGGTCCGAGTCCGAGCCCCTGCGCGTGCTCGTCGCCGAGCGCCAGCGCCCGCTGCTCCCGCGCGATCGGGACCGTGAGCAGGGCCAGCGTGATCACGCCGGCGGCCAGGAAGCCGAGGGTCCCGTCGCGGACGTCGGCCACGCTGCCGACCGTCCAGAGCAGCACGGTGCCCGCCTCGCGCAGCTCGGCCTCCGCGAGCCGCCAGGCGATCAGCGAGGAACAGAGGTAGGCGATGCCGACGCCGACCAGCACGAACCGGATGCCGTGCAGTCCGTTGCGCCAGGCCAGCGCCCAGATCGCGACGGCCGCGCCGAGTGCCCCCGCGCAGGCAGCCATGTTGACGGTGGCGCCCGAGGCGTCGTACCCGACGACGGCGGTGACGGCGCCGAGCGAGGCGCCGCCCGAGATGCCGAGGATGTCGGGGCTGGCGAGGTTGTTGCGCAGTGTCGACTGGAAGAGCGCGCCCGCGAGGCCGAAGGCGACGCCGGCGACGACCGCGGCCAGGCCGCGGGGCAGCCGGAGCTCGCGGACGACGAGCAGGTCGAAGCGGTCCCCCACACCGAAGAGCGCCGGGAACGAGCGCTCGGGCGGGACGCCCGCGGCACCGAGGCCGAAGGTCACGAGCAGCAGCCCGAGGCAGAGCGCGGCGGCCACGAGGACGACGGCGCCGGCGCGGGCGTGGCTGCGGCGCCGGATCCGGGTGATCGTCCGCAGGGTGGTCGCGGTGGCACTCACAGTCCCGCCACCCTTCGTCCGCGGGCGACGGCGATCAGCACCGGAGCGCCGATCAGGGCGGCGACGACGCCCGCCTCGAGCTCGTCGGCCTTGACCAGCCGGCCGATGATGTCGGCGGCCATGAGCATGACCGGTCCGAGCAGTGCGCACAGCGGCACCACCCAGCGGTAGTCGGTGCCGACGAGGCGGCGGGCCGCGTGCGGCACGGCGAGGCCGACCAGGGCGATCGGCCCGGCGAGGGCGGTGGCCGCGCCCGCGAGGCAGATGATCGCGAAGCCGGCGAGGGCGCGCGTCGTACCGACGCCCTGGCCGAGCGCGGCGGCGACGTCGTCGCCGAGGGCCAGCCCGTTGAGCCGGTGGGCGGAGAAGAAGGCGATCGCGGCGCCGACGGCGATGAACGGCCAGAGCACCGCGACGGCGTCGATGTCGCGGCCGTTGAGGGCGCCGACCGACCAGTAGCGGAGCAGGTTCAGTGCGTCGACGTCACGGAACAGGATGAGCGTCGACAGCGGGGTCAGCAGCGCGGTGACCGTCGCGCCGGCGAGGGCGAGCTGGACCGGGCGGCCGTTGCCGATGGCGAAGACGACCACGGCGGCGATCGCGGCGCCGGCGAAGGCGAACCAGACCGCACCGATCGGGGAGAGGACGCCGAAGGCCGTGGCGGCCACGACGATGCCCAGGGAGGCCCCCGCGTTCAGCCCGAGCAGGCCGGGATCGGCGAGCGGGTTGCGGGTGATCCCCTGGCTGAGCACCCCGGCCAGGGCCAGGGCGGCGCCGGCGAGCAGCGCGATCACCGTCCGGGGCACCCGCTGGCCGCGGATCACGGCGTGGTCCACGTTGCCGGCCACGGGGTCCACCAGCGCCCGCCACGCCTCGCCGAAGGCCACCTCGCGGACCCCGAGCGCCAGGCTCAGCACGACCCCGGCCAGGAGCAGCACGAGGGCGCCGACCAGCACCCCGGCCCGCCGACCGTGCCCGGAGCGCGGCACCGCGGCGCTCGAAGCGGCAGTCCGCGCCTCGGCGAGCAAGGTTTGCATAACCTAAGAATCGCACATGCGTCCCGGCGACCCACGGGTGGGCGAGTCGGGACCCTGTCCCGGCCACCGGACCGCTCCGGGGCCTTCAGGTCCCGTGCATTCCAGCCGATGGGACCACCGAGCCATGGGGAGCCCACCCGGGTGCCTCCGCCGCCGGTACCGCCACGCCCGGAAGGAGGCACGGATGCCGAACACAGCCACGCCCTGCGGCGACCCCCGTCATCGCCACCTGCCGCGGCAGCCCGGTGACGTCGTCGCCGCCGTGCTGCACGCGGCAGCGGCCGACACCGACATCGCCCTCCTCGTCGCCGAGCTGGACCCGGGCGCCGAGCCGGTCGTGCGGTGGATCAACCTCGGCGCGACCGAGCTCCTCGGCCGGGCCGCCTCCGACCTGGAGGCCCGCCCGCTCGAGGCGTTCCTCCGGCGTTCCGACGGCGGTTCCCTGGCCACGATGTTCCGCCGCGAGCGGCCGACCAGCACCGCCGTGACGCTGCGGACGGCGGTCGGCGAGCTGGTGCCCTGCCGGGCGAGCGCCATCCCGGCGCCCGAGAGCCGGCTCTGGACGCTGCGGATCGACCCCGCCCAGACCGACCTGGAGCTGGCCCTGCGTGCCTCGGCCGACGCCCACGAGCACCGGTTCAAGACACTCGCGGAGCGCTCCCCCGTGCCGACGATGATGTCCGAGCAGGGGATGCGGCTGGGCCACGTCAACGACGCCCTGTGCGGGCTCCTCGGCGTTCCGGCCGACAAGCTGATCGGCATGGGCTGGACGGCGTACGCCCATCCCGAGGACCTCGATGCCATCACCACGACCGTGGTCGCCGTCCTGGCGGGCGCCGAGCGCGAGACGGAGGCGCGCTTCGTCGACAGCGCCCACCGCGTGCGCTACACGAACATGCGCTTCACCCCGCTGCACACGCCCGGCGTGGGTGACGGCTTCGTCGCGACGCTCGAGGACGTCACCGAGCGGCGCGCCTTCGAGGAGCAGCTGAACCACCAGGCGACCCACGACTCCTTGACCGGGCTCCCGCGGCGCACCCGGCTGTGGGAGCACATCAGTACGGCGATGGCGGACCCCGAGGCCGGCCTGACCTGCATGTTCCTCGACCTCGACAACTTCAAGGTCGTCAACGACAGCCTCGGTCACACCGCCGGTGACGCGCTCCTCGTCGAGATCGCCCACCGGCTCTCGAGCTCGGTCCGGCCGGGCGACCTGGTTGCCCGGTTCGGCGGCGACGAGTTCGTGGTGGTGTGCAGCACCGGCTCGCTCGACACGGCACTCGAGGTCGCCGAGAGGATCCTGGGCGTGCTCTCCGAGCCGGTCGTGCTCGAGGGGGTGGAGATCCATCCGCGCGCGTCGATCGGGGTCGTGCTCCGCGGTCCGGACCACCACTCGGCCGACGACCTCATCCGCGACTGCGACATCGCGATGTACGAGGCCAAGTCCCGCGGCAAGGGTCGCGTGACCCTGCTGGACGAGCGCGCCCGCAACGACGCCTGCGACACCTTGAGCCTCGTGGCCGACCTGCGGCAGGCACTCGAGGAGCGCCGGATCACGCTGTGCTACCAGCCGATCGTCCGGCACCGTGGGGGGCAGACCGAGCTCGCCTCGGTGGAGGCGCTGGCGCGCTGGCAGCACCCCGAACGCGGGGCGATCCCGGCCGACGTGTTCGTTCGACTCGCCGAGGAGCACGGCCTCGTCAAGGAGCTGGGCGAGCTGGTCCTGGACGCGGCCTGCGCCGCGATGTCGGCCTGGCAGGACGAGCTCGGTCCGCTCGCTCCGCCGCGTGTGAACGTCAACCTCTCGGCGCTGCAGATGAGCGACCACCAGCTGGTGGCGAGCGTCGAACGGACCATCGAGCGGCACGGACTTTGTCCGGAGCGGGTCTGCCTGGAGATCACCGAGTCCGCGCTGATGAAGGACCCCGGCACCGCCTCGCTGATCCTGGGACGCCTGCGCGACCACGGTGTCCAGGTCGCCATCGACGACTTCGGCACCGGCTACTCCTCGCTCGCCTACCTGCGCCGCCTGCCGGTGAACTACCTCAAGGTCGACCGGTCGTTCGTCGCCGAGCTCCAGGAGGGCCACACCGCCGTCGCCCAGGCGGTGATCAGCCTCGCGCACAGCCTCGGCATCGACGTGGTGGCCGAGGGTGTCGAGACACCGGCCCAGACGCTGATGCTGGAGCAGATGGGCTGCTCGCTCCTGCAGGGCTTCGGCATCAGCCTGCCCCTGACCGCCGCCGATCTCGTCGACTGGCGCCGCTCCGGGTGCCCGGCTCCCCCCACGGACACGCCATGAGGGCGGTCGGCCTGGACCTCGCCGCGACGCTCGACAGCCTCGACCAGATGGCGTCCCAGCGGCCCGTCGCCGCCCAGATCGTCGCCACCAGCAACGAGGAGAACGCCGGCGCCGCCGAGCTCGCCGCCATGCTCGGCGCCGACGTCGCGCTCGCGGCGAAGGTCATGAAGCTGGCGAACTCCGCCTACTTCGGCCTGTCCGGCAAGGTCACCAGCCTCCCCTTCGCCGTGACGGTCGTCGGGTTCAACACGGTGCGCTCGATCGCGACGGTGGCACTCGCCGGGATCGACGGGGCGAAGGCCCTGCCCGACGGCTTCTGGGACACCTCCGTCCACCTCGCCGCGGCGTGCGGAACGCTGGGGCCGCAGTTCGGCACGACCACGGCGGACGCGCTGTGCCTCGGGCTGCTGGCGCCCCTCGGCAGCGCCCTCCTGCACCAGGCCGACACCGACGGGTACGACGATCTGGTCGCCTCGACGGACCTCGGCCCGCAGCGTTTCGAGGCCGAGCGGCAGCGCTACGGCCTGTCCTCACCCCAGCTGACCGCGGTGGCGCTCGAGCACTGGCGCTTCTCCGCCGCGATGGTGACCGTCCTGCGCGAGGTGCCGAACGGGCCCGAGGGCGCGCTGGTCCGCACGGCCTACGAGCTCACCGGGCGCCTGGTCGCCCCCGGCCGCCCCAGGACCCCGCTGGCGGGCCTGTCCCTCAACCGGGTGACCGAGTCGCAGGCGCCGGCGCGGCTCGCCGTCATCCGCGCGGACGTCGCCGCCCTCCGGACCGCTCTCGGCCTGTGACCTACGGCGCCGGGGCGGCCTCGCTCCGCGCCGGGACACCGCTCGCGCCGGCGGCTGCGGCGTACAGCCAGCCGTAGAACGCCAGCAGCACCAGCCACGAGGCGATCACCACGCCGTACATCGTGGTCCACAGCCACACCGGGACGTCGGGCTTGCGCTCGCGCTGCAGCATGAACGGCTCGTGCACGAAGGCGGCGTCGGTGCCGTCGTCGACCTGGACGAGGCCGGATGCAGGACCGTCGATCGCGGTGTCGGCCGGCATGTGCACCGGGATCGACACCATCGTGGTCGGCGCGAGGTGCAGTCGGATCAGCACCTTCCAGCTGCCGTAGATCGGCAGCGGCTCGGCCGAGCGGTACTCCCCCGCGCGACCGGTCGGTTCCATCGCGACGCTCAGCATGCCGTCGCCCGGCACGTCGCCGGTGGTGCGGTGCCGGCCCTGGTAGGCCAGCGCCGCGATCCAGACGGCGTCCTCGACCTCGTCGGCGTCGGTGCGGACGCTCACCCGCGTCATGCAGCCGTCCGTGCCGATGCAGTCGTCGTCGTAGGACACCTGGCCCATGATCACGCCGGTGCCCTCGACCGGCTCGTACGTCGTGCGGCACTCGTCGCCCGCGCAGTCCTTGACCACCTCGACCTCACCGGCGCTGCCCGGCGGCGCGAAGACCGCCATCAGGACGATGAACGCGAGCGTGCCGGCCGTGCCGGCCCAGCGGCCGGTCGCCGCCATGCCCTCGCGTACCGGTGCCGAGGCCTCCGGCAGGTCCGCGACCCGCTCGAGATGCCGGGCGAACGACCAGCCGAGCAGGCCGCCGCCGGCCGCGGCGATCGCGCCGACGGTGAGCATCAGCGGCATCTGCTGGGTCTCCGGCGGGAGGGGGTACGGCATGAAGACGTCCATCCACCACCACTCGGTGGCCAGGCCGGCGCCACCTGCCAGCAGGCCGCCGGCGGCCGCGAACACCGGGCCGCGGTTGCGGACGACGAGGGCGAGCAGCTCGATGCACAGCGCGGGCCCGAGGAAGAGCAGCCAGTGGGCACGGTGGATGTCGGGGACCGGGAGGGTGATCGCGTAGATGAGCACGCGCACGCCGATGTAGGTCGACCAGGTGACCAGGGCGCCGCCGGGACCGAAGAACAGCCGGCCGGCCGTGAAGATCCACGCGGTCAGGAACCCGGAGATGATGAACATCGTCGCGGCCGGGAACTGCGGGACCCCGAGGTCGAACTCCATGAGGAAGCCGACCGGGATGATGCAGATGCCGATCACGATCGTCATGAAGAGCCGCGTCGACCACGCGGCCCGGTCGGCGAGCACCGACTCCGGGGCCTCGCGGCGCACCGGCGGCAGGATCCGGCCGAAGAGCCGCAGGCCGCCGGTGGCGAGGCCACCGATCCACGTCCACCGGTGTGCGGCCGGCCGGCCGACCTGTGCTGCCTCGGCGAGCAGCAGCGGCACGGCGAGGATGCAGGTCACCGCACCGCCGATCATCATCACGTGGGTCGGCCCCCACTCGGTGACGTCCTGCCCGAAGAGCCGGTGCCACACGTCGTCGGCCGGGAAGCCGGCGGCGGCGATCATGCCGGCGCCGAGTAGGACGAGGGTGCCCATGGGCACGCGCCACTTCGGCGTCAGGCGGACGGTACGACGCGGCAACGGGTCCTTGGCCAGTCCGGCGGAGATCACGCCGGCGGCCAGGAAGAAGAAGATCCCGAACATGATCGGGAAGTGCGACGGGTTGGCCAGGGGGCCCTCGTCGCGTCCGTTCTGCATGTGGATCGGGACGTCCCAGTACACACCGAACGCGCACGAGATCAGCGAGACCAGGGCCAGGTAGCTGGGCAGCCCGGCCCAGCGGGGAAGCCCGTCGAAGGCCGCGACGCGGTCGGCCAGCCGGCCGATGAACGTCGGCTTCCCGTCCCGCTCCCGGAGCAGGAAGATCCCCAGCGGGATGTAGATCGCCGCGAACGCGGCGAACGCGATCAGGACCTGGTCGAGCGCGGCGCCACCGGCCGGCGGAGCCTCTTCAACGGCAAGCAACATGGGGGTACACCTCACAATCCTCGCCCCGAACGCTACCCGCAGTAACAGGTACCTGAACAGCGAAACGCGCACGGTTGAGCCGGATCACATGGCCGGGCAGCAACAGCGGGAGGCCATGGTTCGTTGCCGGTGCGAGACGATCCGGGAAACACCCGGCCCTACCCGCCCGCGGGACTGATCCATGTGTCATGATGGGCCGGTCG
>DATLIG010000315.1:0-9242 GCA_035539555.1 Nocardioides sp.
GTGCTGATGACCCGGTCGAGCAGGTCGACGTGATCGCGGCCTTGGAGGTGTTGAAGTCGGCGGCGTCAGCGGTGCAGGCCGAGACCTCGGTGGTGTACGACGCCCGCCGCCGCGCCGACGAGGCGGCGGCCGGGGTGCGGGCGGCCCGGCAGGGCCGCGGTGTCGCGGCCGAGATCGGGCTCGCGCGGCGCGAGTCGCCGCATCGGGGGCAGGTGCTGCTGGGGCTGGCGAAGATCCTCACCACAGAGATGCCGCACACCCTGGCCCGGTTGCGGGACGGTTCGTTGTCGGAGTTCCGCGCCACCCTCATCGCCCGCGAGAGCGCGTGCCTGCCGGTGGAGCTGCGGATGTTCCTCGATGAGGAGGTCTGTGCCGACCCGGCCGGCTTGGACGGTGTGGGGACCCGTGAGCTGATCGGCCGCATCCGGCGGTTGGTGGCCGAACTCGAGCCTGCTGCGGTCGCCCGCCGGGCGCGCAAGGCACAGGCCGATCGCAACGTGACGGTCCGGCCGGCGCCGGACACGATGACCTACCTGACCGCCCTGGTGCCGGTCGCCCAGGGAGTCGCTGCCTATGCGGCCTTGCGGAAGGCGGCTGAGGCCGCCCGCGCCGCGGGTGACCCTCGTAGCCTGGGCCAGCTGATGAGTGACCTGCTCGTCGCCAGGATCACCGGTGTCGCCGAGGTCGGCACCCCTGAGGCGGCGCCGGCGGTCCCCGTCACCGTCGACGTGGTGCTCTCGGACGAGTCCCTCGCCGGTGGCCACGCACCCGCAGAGATCTCCGCGGACGGCGTGCAGGCAGAAACCGTTCCGGCCGAGGTCGCCCGCCACCTCCTCGCCCAGAGCGCCGACGCCGACGTGGTCGGCTGGTTCCGCACGCTGTACCGCAACCGCCTCGGCCGCCTCGTGGCCATGAGCACCAGGTCCGGTTCCACTCGAAGGCGATGGGTGAGTTCCTCGCGATCCGCGGTGCCGGGATCTGCGCGACCCCGTTCTGCGACGCACCGATCCGGCACAACGACCACATCACCCCGATCAGCGACGGCGGCGCAACCAGCGTCGATGACGGCCAGGGGCTGTGCCAGGCGTGCAACCACGCCAAACAAGCACCCGGGTGGCGACAACACCAGGCCGGGCACCAGATCGACCGACATCAGGTCGTCACGATCACCCCGACCGGCCACCGCTACACCGCCACCACACCCGCCCCACCCGGCTGGCGCGAACCCCGCTACGTCCAGACCGGCCCCGGCCGCTACACCCTGATTGCCTGACGCAGCCCGCGGCTAGGGTGTGCTCCGCGATACAAGGGGCGGTAGCTCAGTCGGTCAGAGCAGAGGACTCATAATCCTTGGGTCGTGGGTTCGAGCCCCACCCGCCCTACCAGCTGAATGACGGGTCCGACCCGGAGCCCGCCGCGTCAGAACGACGCCCCCACCGCACCCGGCGTCGTCGGCACGATCTCGCGCCCCAGCGGCAGCAGGCTGACGGGGACCATCTTGAAGTTCGCCAGGCCCAGCGGGATGCCGATCACCGTGCAGCACAGCAGGACGCCGGTCACGACGTGGCCGATCGCCAGCCAGATGCCCGAGAAGACGAACCACAGCACGTTCCCGATGCCGCTGAAGATCCCCGCGCTCTCGCGCTTCACGACCGTGCGGCCGAAGGGCCAGAGGGCGAAGAACCCGATCCGGAACGACGCCAGTCCGAACGGGATGCCGATGATCGTGATGCACCAGAGTGCGCCCGCCAGGAGATAGGCGAGGAACAGCCAGAACCCGGACAGGACCAGCCAGATGACGTTGAGCAGGGTCTTCACGGCTCAGTCGCCCCAACCCATCGGGAACACCTCGAACGGCGCCGCGAACGGCACGCCCAGGCGGCTCCCGGTGCCGCGGGCCATGCCCTCGAGGAACTCCCGAGGATCCCAGTTCTCCCAGCCCAACCCGTCGATGTACGCCGCGTGCGCCTTCAACGACTCGACGCCCGCGTCGAAGGTGGCGGTCGTGTCGACGGCGTGCGTGGAGTCCGGGGAGCCGAACGCCCACACCTCACGGACCCCGCCCCACGGCTCGAGTCCGTCGACCAGCTGCTCGTTGAAGACCCACCGGTTGCCGGCGTCGCGCACGGCGTCGACCACCGCCTTGCCGACGGCGATGTGGTCGGCCTGGTTGAGGTTCTGCCCGCCCCAGGTGTCGCGGAAGTTGCCGGTGACCACGATCTCCGGACGGTGCTTCCGTACGACGGCCGCGAGCTCGCGCCGCAGTGGGACGCCGTACTCCAGGACTCCGTCGGGAAGGCCGAGGAACTCGACCACGTCGACCCCGACGATCCGCGCCGACTCGACCTGCTCGGCCTCGCGCACGGAGCGGCACTCGTCGGGGGAGAGGCCGTCGATGCCGGCCTCGCCGCTGGTCACCATGCAGTAGACGACCGTCTTGCCCTGCCCGGTCCAGCGAGCGACCGCCGCGGCGGCGCCGAACTCCATGTCGTCGGGGTGGGCCACGATGCACAGCGCCCGCTGCCAGTCCTCGTCGAGGGGCGTCAGCGGAGAGGGGGTGTCAGCCATGGTCCGAGCATGGCAGGGACTCCCGACGGACGACACCGCCCCGGCCGGGCTCACGTGAGCTGGCCGGGGCGGTGGTGGTCGTTCAGCAGTGCGGAGTCACCGCCCGGTCACTTCCAGACGACGGGCTCGCCGTCGAACTGGTCGTAGCCCGCGTCCTCGGCGCCGCCGTGGAACTGGACGCCGTCGACGACGGAGCCCTTGGTGGCCAGCGCCGGCACGCAGCCCTTCGCGGTGTCGCCGGCCGCGGCGTCGTACTCGAAGCCGCCGTCGGCGCACGGTGCGAAGTCGCCGAAGACGATGAGGCTGCCGGCCTTCTGCGATCCGATCAGGCCGTCGAAGTCGCTGCCGGCGGTGTAGCCACCGAAGCCGTCGGCGCCGACGGACAGGATCGTCATCTCGAGGTCGATGTAGAAGGGCGTGTAGTCGGCGGCGTCATCGACCTTCGCGGCCTCGAGGTCGGACGAGGAGCCCTCGCGGATGCCGGTGACGGTGACCTCGACGGTGGCGGTGCCGTCGGTGCCGTAGGTCAGCGGGAGCACGGCCTTGTCGCCGATGGACAGCTCCGTGCCCGGAGCGGTGACGGACCCGGCGGAGGCGCCCTCGCCGCCGTCGTCCGTCGACTCGGTGGACTCGGTCTGCTCGGTGGTCCCGGTCGACTCCGTGGGCGACTCGCTGGACGTGTCGGCGGTGGCGTCGGACGACGGGTCGGCGGTCGACGGGACCTCGTCGTCCTGGCAGGCGCTGAGCGCGAGGACCGCGAGGAGGGCGGCGGGCAGGGCGAGCTTGACGGACATGGGTGGTTCCTTCCCCCGAGTGAAATGGTGTGCGCCGCCTTCCCGCGCCACGCCGCACCACACCTCGGCCTGACCGGATGTGGTCCAGGTCGCATCTACGCTGCCCCTGTGATCAAGTACCTCGGCTCCAAGCGCACGCTGGTGCCGGCGCTGGGGGACATCGCCGTCGCGGCCGGGGCGCGGACCGCCGTCGACCTGTTCACCGGTACGACGCGGGTCGCCCAGGAGTTCAAGCGGCGGGGGCTGTTCGTGACGGCGGCCGACCTGGCGTCGTACTCGACCGTGCTGAGCGACTGCTACATCGCCACGGACGCCGACACCGTCGACCTGGCGGTGCTCGACGCCGAGCTCGCCCGCCTGGCGGCGCTGCCGGGTCGGCGCGGCTACTTCACCGAGACGTTCTGCGAGCGGGCCCGCTTCTTCCAGCCGCGCAACGGCGAGCGGGTCGACGCCGTTCGCGACGCGATCGAGCATGACCACCCGCCGGGCAGCCCGCTGCGCCCGTTGCTGCTGACCAGCCTGATGCTCGCCGCCGATCGCGTCGACTCGACCACCGGCGTGCAGATGGCCTACCTCAAGAGCTGGGCGCCACGGGCCCTCGGCGAGCTCGACCTGCGCCGCCCGGACCTGCTGCCCGGCGGCGGCGCCACCGAGGACGGTGACGTGCTCGCCACGGTCGACCGGTTGCCCGCCGTGGACCTCGTGTACGTCGATCCGCCCTACAACCAGCACCGGTACTTCGCGAACTACCACATCTGGGAGACCCTGGTCCGCTGGGACGCCCCCGAGCACTACGGCATCGCCTGCAAGCGGGTCGACACCCGCGAGCAGCGCAGCGCCTTCAACAGCCGCCGCACGATGCCGGACGCCCTCACCGACGTCCTCTCCCGGGTCCGTGCCGACGTCGCGGTCGTCTCCTACAACGACGAGTCGTGGATCGCGCCCGGACAGATGACGGCGATCCTGCGCGACGCCGGCCACCGCGAGGTCGCCGTCCTCGCCTTCGACCGCAAGAGGTACGTCGGCGCGCAGATCGGCATCCACGGACCGACCGGGCAGCGGGTCGGTGAGGTCGGGCGCCTGCGGAACGTCGAGTACGTCTTCGTCGCGGGCGACCCGGACCGGGTCGAGGCCGCCGTCGCCGCAGGGGTGGCAGCAGGGTCCGGCCTCAGCGTGCCGATGCCCCAGCGATGAGCAGCCGGTCGCCGCGCTGCACCAGGCGCAGCGTGATGTCCTCGGTCCGGGTCCGCCCGCCCGGCAACGAGTAGCGGTAGGTGTAGCTCACCGACATCGCCAGCGGGTCCGGCGTGATCGCCAGGATCCGTGGGTCGTCGATCGCCGCCCACACCTCGCGGTAGCGCGGGCTCTGGCGCTGGTAGGACGGTGTGAGCAGCTGGAAGCCCCGATCCGGATCGCTGCTCGCGAGGGCGATGTAGTCGCGGGCGAAGTCCTCGAGCACCTCGGCCGTCACGGCGTCGGCGCTCTCCGACGGAGAGGGCCCGGCCGACCCGTCGTCATCCCCGGTGCCCCCGGACGGGGCCGGCCCGGTGCTCGCCACCGTGGGCCCCTGGTCCGGGTCCTCGTCGCCGCCGACGAACAGCAGCGCGGCGCCCACCAGGGCGAGCGCGACGGTGAGCGCCGCACCGCCCACCGCGAGGACGGCGCCGGAGGGACGGCGACGCCCACCCCGGGGCGCCGGACTGCCGACCCGGGCCCGCAGGTACGCCGCGACCTCCGCCATGCTCGGCCGTTCGCGCGGGTCCACGACCAGCGCCAGCTCCGTGATCGGCGCCAGCCACCCGATGTCGCGGAAGCCGTTGGTCCCCGAGGCGGGCACGTGCCCGGCCTGCGGGCTCGTCCCGCTCGTGACGAAGAGCAGCAGGTCCGCGAAGGCCCACACGTCCGCCGCGGCCCGGTGGGCGCGGAGCCCCGCGCTCGGGTCCGGCGCCGTGTACGACGGATCGGGTGCCACCTCCGCACGGTCGACCAGCCTCGCTCGGCCCTCGGCGTCGATCCGTAGGGCGGCCGGCGAGAGGGCTCCGTGGGCCGAGCCCGCAGCGTGGAGTGCCGCGAGTGCGTCGGCGACGGGGAGGAGCAGGCGCGCGGCGTCGTCGGGCCCGAGGACGCCGCGGGTGCGCACCCGGTCGACCAGCCGGGCGTCGTGCTCGCTCACCCGGGTCAGGCTACCCACGGAACCGTCGCTGCAGGCGACTTTCAGCGAGGGGTCTCAGGGTGCTGCGTCAAGCGGCGCCGGCGATGAGGAGGCGACCGTCGTCGGCCTGCTCGAGCTGGAGCGTCACGGTCTCGGTGAGCTTGCCCTTCTTCGGGAAGGCGTAGCTGTAGGTGTAGGTGACCGTCATGGTGGCCGGGTCCGCTCCGATCGCGAGGACCCGGGGGTTGCGCATCGGTCCCCAGAAGTCGGCGTAGCCCGTGCTGGCGTCCCGGTAGGTCGGCGTCAACATCGCGATGCCGGCGTCCGGATCGGCGTCGGCGGTCTGGATGTAGGAGCGTGCGAAGTCCTCCATCTCGGCCGCCGTCGGCCTCGCGGGTGTCGTGTCGCCGCGCGCGTGCGTGGCGGTGTCGCTCGGACGGGGCCCCGCCGTCGCGGGGTCCTGGTCGTCGCGACCCTGCAGTGCGACCACGGCGACCACGACGACCAGAGCGACAGCGGCCGCTGCGCCCGCCGCGATCAGCGCGGCCGCGCGACTCGGCAGCCGCCGCCGCGGTGCCGGTTGGGTCGGCGGGGCCGGGGGAGCCGGGAGGACGGGCGGCAACGCCATCGTCTGCTCGGCGAGGCCCCCGGAGCGCTCGAGCCGGTCACGGACCTCGGACATCGTCGGACGCGCCCGCGGGTCCCGCTCCATCGTCGCCGCGATCAGTGGACCGAGCCAGCCGGCCTCGGGCACGGCGAGCGGTGGCCCGTGGACGATGCGGTACACCACGGCGAGCGGCCCGTTGTCCTGCCCGTCGACGTGGTACGGCGGCCGCCCGGTCACGAGGTGGACGAGGGTGGCGCCCACGGCCCACACGTCACTGGCCGGCGTGGCCTGACCGCCCGTCGCGACCTCGGGGGCGAGGTAGGCGGGGGAGCCGGTCACCAGGCCGGTCGCGGTGAGGGTCGCGTCGCCGGTGCCGCGCGCGATGCCGAAGTCGGACAGCTTCGTGCCACCGTCGCCGGGGGCGAGGATGTTCGACGGCTTCACGTCGCGGTGCACGATGCCGCGCGCATGGGCGTGCACGAGGGCGTCGGCCACCGGGGCGACCAGCCGCGCCGCCTCGTCGGGCTGGAGCGGACCGGCCTCGCGGACCACCGTCGACAGGGGCGGGCCGTCGACGTACTCCATGACCAGCCAGGCGCCGTCCTCGTCGAGCGCGAGGTCGTAGACGGCGACGGCGTGCGGGTGGCCGAGCTGTGCGGCGAGCCGTGCCTCACGCTCGATGCGGGCGGTGCCGTCGGAGAACCCGGGGCCCGTCCGCTTCACGGCCACAGGGCGGTCGAGGACCTCGTCGTGGGCCAGCCAGACCGCCCCTCCGGCGCCCTGACCGACAGCGCGCCGCAGTGCGTACCTGCCGGCTACCCGTCGCGTGGTCATGGTCCTTGCACGGTACCCGTGCCCACCACCGCGAACCCATTGGAGACGGGCGTGATCCATGCGGCACCCTTGGGACTGCACCGGATGCGGGAACGGCCCGCTCCATCCAACGGAAGAAGTACGACGTGCCCGTCGACCCGACCCTCCTCGACGACCTCGAGTGGCGCGGCCTCCTGGCCGAGTCCACCGACCGCGACGCACTGCGCGCCGCGCTGGGTGAGGGAAGCGTCCGTTATTACGTCGGCTTCGACCCGACCGCGCCGAGCCTGCACATGGGCAACCTCGTCCAGATCGTCACCGCGATGCGGCTCCAGCGCGCCGGCCACACGCCGTTCGCCCTCGTCGGCGGCGCCACGGGAATGATCGGCGACCCGCGGGACTCGGGGGAGCGCACGCTCAACTCCCTCGACACCGTCCAGGAGTGGACGGCGCGCGTGCGCGGTCAGATCGAGCCGTTCCTGTCGTTCGAGGGCGAGAACGCCGCGACGATGGTCAACAACTTCGACTGGACCGAGGGACTGTCGGTCATCGACTTCCTGCGCGACATCGGCAAGCACTTCCCCGTCAACCGGATGCTGGCGCGCGAGACCGTACGCCGCCGGCTCGAGTCGGGGATCAGCTACACCGAGTTCTCCTACGTCCTGCTGCAGTCGATGGACTACCTGACGCTGTACCGCCAGCACGGGGTGACCCTGCAGTTCGGAGGCTCCGACCAGTGGGGCAACCTCACGGGTGGCGTCGACCTGATCCGCCGGGCCGAGGGGGCGACCGCCCATGCGTTCGCCACGCCCCTGATCACCAAGGCGGACGGCACGAAGTACGGCAAGACCGAGGGCGGCGCCCTCTGGCTCGACCCGGCGCTGATGCCGCCGTACGCCTTCCACCAGTTCTGGCTCAACGTCGAGGACGAGAAGGTGGGTGAGCTCCTGCGCGTCTTCACTTTCCTGCCCCGGGCGGAGATCGAGGCCTTGGAGGCACGGCATGCGGAGAAGCCGTTCCTGCGGGAGGCCCAGAAGGTCCTCGCCGACGAGGTGACCACGCTGGTCCATGGTGCCGCCGAGACCGAGAACGCCAAGGCGGCGGCCCAGGCGCTCTTCGGCACGGGCGACATCACCAGCCTCTCGGGCGCGACCCTCGAGGCCGCGCTGGGCGAGGCAGGCGCGGTGGACGTCGACGGTTCCGCCGGCATCCCCGACGTGGTCGAGCTGCTGACCCTGACCGGGCTCGCGAAGTCCAAGGGAGAGGCACGGCGCACCGTCGCCGAGGGCGGCGCGTACGTCAACAACGTCCGTGTCGACGACCCCGAGCACGTGCCCGCGCCGGGCGACCTGATCGCCTCGGCGTGGTTGGTCCTCAGGCGTGGCAAGAAGCGTTTCGCGGGGGTCCGGGTGCGCTGACGCCGTTGCTCCGGGGAGGCCCTCCGAGGCCTCTCCGGAGCGCCGCGACAGCCCCGCCGGAGCGGTGTGGCCCGGGTCACGTCGTTTCGATTTGTGCTTCTGCAGGGGAATGCGTAATGTTCTCTGTGTCGCCGGGTGCGGCGGGAAGCAAGACGGCGGTCAGCCGGAGGGCTTCCGGCCCCGCGACCACTTGCCTCGAGCATCGGCTTCGAGTGCTGGTCAGAAAAGCAAGCCTTGCGGGTTTGGTACAGACCAGGACGAAGAGCTAGAGTCCGGGGCGCACATCAGCGCGAAGACGAGTCGGAGACGATGAGCTTCGCAGCGTGTGATGTTTGAGAACTCAACAGTGTGTCATGCATAGATTCGATTGTGACGTTTGTGTGCATTGATCAGGTGCCCTTTGGGGTGTTTGGTTGGTGCTTTCTTGTCAATGAATGATTCTGTGGACAGTTTGTCAGCAGTTTCTTTGTTGGGATTATGTTTCTTCTTATGGAGAGTTTGATCCTGGCTCAGGACGAACGCTGGCGGCGTGCTTAACACATGCAAGTCGAGCGGAAAGGCTCCTTCGGGGGTACTCGAGCGGCGAACGGGTGAGTAACACGTGAGTAATCTGCCCTGCGCTCTGGGATAGCCACCGGAAACGGTGATTAATACCGGATATGACCACTCTGGGCATCCAGTGGTGGTGGAAAGTTTTTCGGCGCAGGATGTGCTCGCGGCCTATCAGCTTGTTGGTGAGGTAATGGCTCACCAAGGCTTTGACGGGTAGCCGGCCTGAGAGGGTGACCGGTCACACTGGGACTGAGACACGGCCCAGACTCCTACGGGAGGCAGCAGTGGGGAATATTGGACAATGGGCGGAAGCCTGATCCAGCAACGCCGCGTGAGGG
>DATLIG010000316.1:0-4336 GCA_035539555.1 Nocardioides sp.
GCACCGGTGCCCTGGACGACGTTGAAGACGCCCGCAGGTACGCCGGCCTCGTGCATGATGTCGGCGAGCAGGCTCGCCGTCAGCGGCGCCCACTCCGGCGGCTTGACGACGACGGTGTTGCCGGCGGCGTGCGCCGGGCCGATCCGCCAGCTGGCCAGCATCAGCGGGGCGTTCCACGGCGTGATGATCGCGACGACACCGGCCGGGTCGTAGGTGATCCGCTCGCGGTGACCGCGGCCCGGCACCTCCATGTCGGGGTGACCGAGCTGGTGCTCGGCGAAGTCGGCGAAGGCGCGGAAGTTCATGGCCACGCGCGGCATCACGCCGCGGCGGTGGCTGCGGATGAGCGAGCCGTTGTCGCGGGTCTCCACGAGTGAGAGGTCCTCGATCCGCGCCTCGATGCCGTCGGCGACCGAGCGCAGGATGTCGCTGCGCTCCTTGACCGACAGCGCCGCCCACGCAGGGAAGGCCGCACGGGCAGCCGCGACGGCGGCGTCGACCTCGGTCGTCGTACCGGCGTGGACCTCGGCGATCAGCGTCTCGTCGATCGGCGAGATGTCGGTGAAGGTGCTGGCGGAGGCGACGCGCCGGCCGCCGATCCAGTGCCGGGTGTCGACCTCGACGCCCTCGACGACGGCCGTGTGGCTGTTCGTGGTGGTGTCGCTCATCGCGCCGTCTCCCAGCCCTGGGCACCCGCGGTGGCGAGCGTGCGGCCGCCGTCCCAGACGACGCCCACCTGGCGGTAGTACCCGCCGATGACCTCGCGCACCGGCAGGCGGTGCAGCTCCTCGGTCGGCGACTCGAACAGCTCGACCTCGACGTCACCGGTCCACGCCGGGCCGGCCTCGAACGAGCTCGCGCCCGACGAGATGAGCTCTGCGTAGGCGTCCGCGCTGTCCTTGGCGATGCCCGGGTAGACGCGGTGGTGGGCCATCGGGTGGCCGTTGACGAAGCCGTTGTGCGGCGACTCCTCGCGCAGGGTGAGCACCGCCTGGGCCAGGCGCCGGTCCCCCGCGGCGAGGGTGGCGCCGAAGACACCACCGGCGGCCACCTGGGGCGCGGCGTGGCCGAACGGATGCGGCCGGGTCTGCCACATGGACCCGAACTTCTTCGGGTAGCCCTGGTGCATCCCGCGGGCGAAGGCGAAGTCCTTGTCGACCCAGATGTGGACGCAGCGGGAGTAGGTCACGCCCTCGAAGGCGCACCGTACGACGACGAACGCCTCCTTGTACTGCGAGCGCACCGGGTCGAGCAGCTCCTCGCCGCTGCTGGAGCACGACTGCCAGTCGGCCCAGATCAGGGCGACGGCGCCGGGGTCCTCCGGGGCGAGCTCGAGAGGCTCCGGGAGGAGCTCCGCCACGCGCTCGGGATCGGTGCGGTACTCCACCGTCAGGAGGTCACCCGAGTACGACCACGGAGGCGACGGGATGAGGGAGGACTGGCCGGTCGCGGTGCGGGGGAAGAAGAACCCCTCCATGTTGTTCATCGGGCCTCAGATCAGGTCGGTGCGAAAGATCGTTCGGATCCGTACGATAGCCAGACGCGGCCTCGAAGACCACCCTTGCGGGCAAACTTCTCAGGAGATATTGTTCGGACCCGAACGATCTACCTGAGAACGGATGGAGACCTGCCGTGGAGAAGCCCCCCTACATCCCGCTGGCCGACGTCGACCTCGTCGACCTCGACCGCTTCCAGGGCCCCGAGGCCTGGGGCATGCTCGACACGCTGCGCAACGAGGCCCCGGTGCACTTCCAGCGCGAGACCGACGGCGGCAAGGGGTTCTGGGCCGTGACCCGCCACGCGGACATCTGCGAGGTGGACAAGGACCCCGAGACCTTCACGTCGACGGAGTTCGTGAACCTCGAGGAGGTCGACAAGGACCTCCAGGAGGCCCGGCGCTCGATCCTGGAGATGGACGGCCTGCGCCACCGCGCGCTGCGCAAGCTCATCTCCCGCGAGTTCAGCCGGCCCAACCTCATGCGGAACTACGAGGCGCTGCTGCGCGACATCACGCGGACGACGGTCGACGCCGCGCTCGCCAAGGGCGAGTTCGACTTCGTCGAGGAGGTCAGCGCGGACTTCCCGATCCAGGTGCTGGCCCGCCTCCTCGACGTACCGCAGGAGAGGACCGGACAGCTCATCGACTGGGGCAACGAGATCGTCGGCTTCTCCGACCCGGAGCACGCTCGGGTCCTGATCTCGGACCCCGAGAGCGAGAAGTACAAGCACCTGCCGTTCCGCTCGCCCGTCTCGCAGGAGGTCTTCGACTACGGGCGCGAGCTCGCCGCCGACCGCCGGGGCGGCGACGGGAACGACCTGGTCAGCCAGCTCGTCAACAAGATCCCCGAGGACGGCCGGGCCATGACGGCCTCGGAGTACGACTCGTACTTCCTGCTGCTCGTCGTCGCCGGCAACGAGACCACCCGCCACACGATCACCCACTCGATGCTGGCGCTGATGGAGCACCCCGATCAGCTGGCGAAGCTGCAGGCCAACCCCGAGCTGATCCCGGACGCCGTCGAGGAGTTCCTCCGCTGGGCCTCCCCGGTCTACCACTTCCGTCGGACCGCGACCCGCGACGTGGAGCTCGGCGGCCAGCAGGTCAAGGAGGGCGACAAGGTCGTCATGTGGTTCGCCTCGGGCAACCGCGACGAGGACGTCTTCGAGAACCCCTACGACTTCGACGTCACCCGCTCGAACATCGACCACGTGACCTTCGGCAAGGGCAGCCCGCACCTGTGCATGGGCAACAACCTCGCCCGCATGGAGATCCGCCTGATGTTCGAGGAGCTCATCCCCCGCCTGAGGACGATCGAGCTCAACGGTGAGGTGCGCCGGGTCCGCAGCAACTTCGTCAACGGCATCAAGACCCTCCCGGTCAAGGTCACCACCAACGACTGAACCGTGGCACTGCCGGCTGCGCGTCAGCCGGCCAGTCCGGCCGCAGTGAAGCGGGCCAGCTCCTCGACGAAGACCGGGTCGAGGCCCGCGGGCCCGAACTTGCCGGCGGGCTTGCCTTGGTCGGCTCCGGCGAGCGAGCCGAGCATCGAGAACATCGCGATGCCGAGCCGGAACTGCACCGCCCTCGACTCGTACCGCGGCAGTGCCCGCACAGCGGCCTCGTGGAACAGCTCCGAGGCGGTCGGCCCGCCGTCGGCGAGATCGACCCAGGCCACGTCGCGGTTGTTGGCCAGCTGGGTGACCACCTTGACCCAGGCCAGCCCCCCGGCCGGATCCGCGTCGACCATCGCGACCAGCGGCACCAGCACGGCGTCGACCACGTCGCGCGTACCGATCTCCCCCTCGGGACGCTCCAGCAGCGCGGCGAGCCGGTCGCGTGCCTGCCGGGTCAGGTCCTCCCCCCGCCGCACGACGACCTCGTCGACCAAGGCCTGCTTGGTCGCGAAGTGGTAGGGCACCGCGGCCGACGAGACGCCGGCCTCGCGCCCGATGGCACGCAGCGAGTCCGCCCCGACGCCGTTCGCGGCGAACAGTCGCTCCGCGACGTCGAGCAGGCGACTGCGCACGTCGAGATCGGTGCGCGGTCCCGGGCGGCCCGCGGGCGGCGTACTCGCTGTCATGGCGACGCCGAGACTACTGCCCCTTGACCGAATCTAATCACTTGATAAGACTACCCGCCATGACGACCGCGCTCCCGCAGCTCAATGAGCTCGGCTACTACGCCGTGACCCACCACCCGGCCGACGCCCGCGTGGTCTTCCCCGAGGCGAGGACCGCCGAGGAGCTCGGTCTGGGCTCCTGCCACGTCAGCGAGCGGTTCACGGTGAAGGAGGCCGGCGTGCTCGCCGGCGCGGTCGCCGGGCGGGCACCCTCGCTCGGCATCGCCAGCGCGGCGATCAACCACCACACCCGGCACCCGATGATCACGGCCACGCTCGGCTCGACGATGCACCAGATGACCGACGGCCAGTACGCGATGGCCTTCGGCCGCGGCTCGTCCCAGCACTGGAAGGCGATCGGGCTCCCGGTGGTCACCGAGGCGGCACTGCGTGACTTCATCGGCCTGCTGCGCCGGGTCTGGGCCGACGGCTACGTGCTCGACCACCAGGGCGCGTCGGGCTCCTGGCCGGTGGTGCACAACCGCAGCGGGCTGGGCGAGGGGCCGCCGGTCGGCCTGGTCGCCGTCGGCCCGCGGACGATGGAGCTCGCCGGCGAGATCGGCGACTGGGTGGTGATGCACACCTTCTTCGGCGAGCAGGCGACCCGCTCCTCGATCGAGGCGATCCGCCGGGGCGCCGAGCGGGCCGGGCGCGACCCCGACGGCATCCGGATCTGGTCGTGCCTGGCGACCGTGCCCGACGGGCTCTCCGACGAC
>DATLIG010000317.1:0-4544 GCA_035539555.1 Nocardioides sp.
CTCCTCGACGGCGACCTTCGCCTTGGCCTGCGAGGCGAGACCGAGCACCTCGAGGTCGGCGCGGGTGATGCCGCGGTTCTTCGCGATCCGGTCGGCCGCCTCGAACTGGTTCGGCATGTCGATCGACCAGTCGGAGGGGCGTGGGTCGCCCATGCCGGCCGGCACGTTGGCGCCGAGCGGGATGCGCGACATCATCTCCACGCCACAGGCGATGCCGACGTCGATCGTGCCGGCGGCGACCATGTCGTTGACCAGGTGCGTGGACTGCTGGCCCGAGCCGCACTGGGCGTCGAGGGCGGTGCCGGCGGTCGCGATCGGGAGGCCGGCGTAGAGCCAGGCGCGGCGTACGGCGTCGTTGGACTGTTCGCCCGCCTGGGTCACGATGCCGCCGATGACCTGCTCCACCAGGGCCGGGTCGACGCCCGCTCGACGGAGCACCTCGGCCTGGACGAAGCCCAGGGTCTGCGACGGGTGCAGGCCGGCCAGCCAGCCCTTGCGCTTGCCGAGGGGAGTGCGGACGGCTTCGACGATGACGGGGTTGCCCATGACGGCACGATAGCACCGAACTAGAACACGTTCTCGTTGCGGTTCGACCCCGCGAAGAAACGCTGAACGAAACCCTTTCGTAATCGCGCGATGCTTTGTACTGTGGCTCTAGAACGTGTTCCACCCCCATGGACAGATCTCCGGATCCCCGCAGTCGAAAGGTTCCGCTTCGTGACCGAGCTCCTCCTTCCCGAGGGATGGGATCCCACCAATCCCGACATCAATGCCGTCGCCCTGCCGCACGACGAGTTCCGGGCGCTGCGGGCGAACGAGCCGATCCGGTGGATCGAGCAGCCGCCGCACGCCCGCGCCGGGTTCCTCGACACCGGGTACTGGGCCTGCACCCGGCACCAGGAGGTCCGAGAGATCTCCAAGGACAACGAGAACTGGTCCACGGCCGAGAACGGCGTGATCATCCGGTTCGCCGAGGACATGACGCGCGACCAGGTCGAGGTCCAGCGCGCGATGCTGATCCACCACGACCCGCCGGACCACACCAAGATGCGCGGCATCGTCTCCCGGGGCTTCACCCCACGTGCCATCGCCGGCCTCAAGGAGAACCTGCGGGCCCGCGCGTACGAGATCGTCCAGGAGTCCCTCGACCGTGGCGCCGGCGACTTCGTCGCGGACCTCGCGGCCGAGCTTCCGCTGCAGGCGATCGCGGACTTCCTCGGCGTGCCGCAGGAGGACCGCAAGAAGATCTTCGAGTGGTCCAACTCGATGATGGGCTACGACGACCCGGACAACACCTCCGACCCGGCCACCGCGTCGATGGAGCTGCTCGTCTACTTCGACGCCCTCGCCAACGAGCGGCGCGCGAACCCGCAGGACGACATCGTCACCAAGCTCGTCAGCGTCGGGCAGGACGACGACCACGGCGCGCTCACCAACGACGAGTTCGGCTTCTTCGTGATCCTGCTGGCCGTCGCCGGCAACGAGACCACCCGCAACGCGATCAGCCACGGCATGCACGCCTTCTTCCAGCACCCCGACCAGTGGGAGCTGTGGAAGAACGAGCGTCCCGAGACCATGATCGACGAGGTGATCCGCTGGTCGACGCCGGTCACCGTGTTCCAGCGCACGGCCAAGAACGACGTCGTCGTCGCCGGCCAGGAGGTCAAGAAGGGCGCGCGGGTCGGGATCTTCTACGCCTCGGCCAACTTCGACGAGACCGTGTTCGACGACCCCTTCACCTTCGACATCACCCGCGAGAAGAACCCCCACGTGGCGTTCGGCGGCCACGGCGCGCACTACTGCATCGGTGCCAACCTGGCCCGGATGGAGATCAAGCTGATCTTCGAGGCCCTCGCGGACCTCGCACCGAACATCCAGCTGGCCGAGGAGCCCAAGCGCCTGCGCTCGGGCTGGCTCAACGCGATCAAGGAGATGCAGGTCAAGTACGCCTGACCGTCTCCGAGGCTGCTTCAGCGCAGGTTCAGGGTGGCTCCGTGAGAATGGGGCCGCCCTGAACTGCGTTCTCCGGAGGTCGCATGCGTGTCCTGGTCGTCGACGACGAGCGACGTCTCGCGCGCTCGCTGAAGCTCGGGCTCGAGGCCGAGGGCTTCGCGGTCGACCTCGCCCACGACGGCACCGACGGCCTGTGGCTCGCCCGCGAGAACGGGTACGACGCGATGGTGCTCGACCTGATGCTGCCCGGGATCAACGGCTACAAGGTCTGCGAGACCCTGCGGGCCGAGGAGAACTGGACGCCGATCCTGATGCTCACCGCCAAGGACGGCGAGTGGGACCAGGTCGAGGGCCTCGACACCGGCGCCGACGACTACCTGACCAAGCCGTTCTCCTTCCCCGTCCTGGTCGCGCGGCTGCGCGCCGTCGCCCGCCGCGGCGCGCGGGAGCGCCCGACGGCGCTCGAGATCGGCGACCTCGTCATCGACCCCGCCGCCCGGCGGGTGCGGCGCGGCGAGGTCGAGATCGGCCTGACGGCGCGGGAGTTCGCGGTGCTCGCCTTCCTCGCCCGCCACAAGGGCGATGTCGTGTCGAAGCGCCAGGTCCTCGACGCGGTCTGGGACGGCGACTTCGAGGGCGACCCGAACATCGTGGAGGTCTACGTCCGGCACCTGCGCAACAAGGTCGACCGGCCGTTCGACCGTGAGGCGATCCAGACGGTGCGCGGCGCCGGCTACCGGCTCGCGAGCGACGGAGGCTGAGATGAGGATCCGTACGACGCTCGCCGCGGTGCTGGTCGTCGCGACAGCCCTGGTCGTCGGCGCGGTCGCGCTGGTGCTGACCGTGCGGTCGTCCCTGCAGGACGGTGCCGAGACGACCGCGGAGCACCAGGCGGCGGCACTTGCCGAGCAGGTCGACGCCGGGGGGAGCCCTGCCGCCGCGCAGCACGAGCCCGACGACGACAACGAGCCGGAGGACGTCGTCTGGCAGGTGCGCGGCCCGCAGGGGGAGGTCGTCAGCTCCTCGCAGCCGCTCGACCGGGAGCTGCCCACCGAGGACGGCGTCGTCGACCTGCCGGGCGGTGAGCACCGCTACGTCGTCGTGACCGAGGACACCGACGGCGGCGAGGTCGTGGTGGCCGTGTCCCTGGAGGACGTCGACGAGACCACCGCGGCGCTCGCCACTCCGCTGCTGCTCGGGCTGCCCCTGCTGCTGCTCGTCGTCGGTGGGACGACGTGGCTCGTCGTCGGGCGGACGCTGCGGCCGGTCGAGCGGATCCGGCGCGACGTCGAGGAGATCACCGGTTCGCGGCTCGACCGCCGGGTCTCGGAGCCCGAGGCCCGCGACGAGGTGGGCCGGCTCGCGCGCACGATGAACGCCATGCTCGCCCGTCTCCAGGACGCCAGCGAACGCCAGGAGCAGTTCGTCGGCGACGCCTCGCACGAGCTGCGCTCGCCGCTCGCGAGCCTGCGGCAGGCGGCCGAGGTCGCCCATGCCCATCCCGGAGCGCTCCCGGAGGGCGAGCTCGCCGAGACCGTGCTCGAGGAGTCCGTGCGGATGCAGGCGCTCGTCGACCAGCTGCTCGCGCTCACCCGGGCGGGCGAAGGCCGCGCGCGTGCGCCCCGTGCGGATGTCGACCTCGACGACCTCGTCCTCGCCGAGGTACGACGTGTCGCCCGGTCCGGCCTCGCAACGGACACCACCGGCGTCGCGGCCGGACGGGTCCATGGCGACCCGGTCGCGCTCGCCCAGGTGGTGCGCAACCTCGTCGACAACGCGGCCCGCCACGCCTCGTCGCGCCTCGCGGTGTCCGTCGTGCCGACCGCGGGGGAGGTCGTGCTGGCGGTCGACGACGACGGGCCCGGCATCCCGCCGGCCGATCGGGCACGGGTCTTCGAGCGGTTCGTCCGCCTCGACGAGGCCCGCGCACGCGACGCCGGCGGGAGTGGCCTCGGGCTGGCGATCGTCCGCGAGGTCGTGACCGGCCACGGTGGCTCGGTGGTCGTGGAGCCGAGCCCGCTCGGAGGCGCGCGTCTCGTCGTACGACTGCCTTCCTGAACGGGCCTTCAGGAAGGTTCAGGAAGGGTTCAGCGACCTCCCGGCAGGCTCGGAGAAGCAACCAGCTCCGAGCAGAGATCGAGAGGAAACCCCCATGAAGACCAGCACCCTGCGCCGCAAGCGCGTCGTCCTTCCCGCCCTGGCCGCCGTCGCCGTCCTCGCTGTCGGCGGCACCGTCTGGGCCGCGTCGGCGGACGACGTGAGCGGCGACGAGCGCGACCGGGTCGCGGCCGCCGCGACCGAGGCGGCCGGCGGCGGCGAGGCCGTCGAGGTCGAGAAGGCCGACGACCCGGGGGAGGCCTACGAGGTCGAGGTCCGACTCGCCGACGGCAGCGAGGTCGACGTCACCCTGGACGCCGACCTCGGCGTCGTGACCACCGACCGTGACGACGACCGTGACGACGACCGCGCCGACCGCGACGACCGCGGCGAGGGCGGCCTTCTCGGCGGAGGCACGCTCGGCTGCGGTGAGTGCGCGGTCGTCGGCGTCCGGCCGCTCCCCCGCGTCGTCGTCGCGGTCGTCGCGGTCGTCG
>DATLIG010000318.1:0-9009 GCA_035539555.1 Nocardioides sp.
GCCCCCACGACCAGTCCCGTACGACGACGGGCGGCCCGGCGCCCGCCCGTCGTCGTACGGGACTGGTCGTGGGGGCCGTGCTGCTCGCCGTCGTCGTCATCGCGGGCGGGATCGTGGCCGCGATCGTCCTCACCGACGACCCTCCGCGCGCGAAGACCGTCGACGACCCGACCATCGCGATCGTCACCTCCGAGGGGACCGCCACGGGCGGCGCCGACGGGGGTTCCGACGGGCTGCTCGGTGAGGCGGATCCCGAGCAGATCGCCGACCTCCTCACCGATGTCGCACTCGAGTCCTTCCCCGGGTCCACCGACGCCGAGGTCACCGCGCAGTCGTGGAGCACTGCCGCCGACAACCTGACCGACGGCTTCCCGCGCGACCTCGCGGTCGGGGAGCGCGACCAGGCGACCGACTGGGGCGTGCGCGTCACCGCCGACCAGCGGGCGATGGGCATCAACGTCGAGCACGAGCCCTCCGACGGCGGCACCTTCTACGACTGGTCCTGCGAGACCTTCGTGTCGACCGGGAAGACCGAGACCGAGTGCGCGGAGGTCGAGACGAGCGACGGGCGGCGGGCGATCGAGTACTGGTACCGCGACCCCGAGATCGGCATCGCCACCCACGCCGTGGCCATCCCGTCCGACTACGCCACCGAGCAACCGCAGGTGCTGGTCACCGAGCGGCTCCCCGACGCACCGAAGTCCCTCAAGCTGGCCAACCTCAAGACCGTCCTCCAGCTCTCCGGCGCCGAGCTCCTCCGGATCGCCGAGGACCCGCGGCTCCACCTGCCGCGGCCCTCGCCGGAGCCGCCGCTGCCCAGCTACGGCTACTGCGTCAACACCCAACCCCGGCCCACGGAGTGCCCCGCGGACATCAGCTGACCGGCCGCTCTCAGCCCCTGCTCAGGCCGATCGGCCATGATGGGGGCGTGTCCGGTCCTGCTGCGCCCGCCCGCGTCCTCGTCGTCGACGACGACCGCGCGGTCCGTGAGTCGCTGCGGCGCTCCCTCGCCTTCAACGGGTACGACGTCCACCTGGCCTCCGACGGGGCCGAGGCCCTCGCGGGGATCGGTGCCATCGCGCCCGACGTGGTGGTGATGGACGTGATGATGCCGAAGCTCGACGGGCTCGAGGCCACCCGCGCGCTGCGGGCCGCCGGCAACGACGTACCGGTGATCGTGCTGACCGCCCGTGACGCCGTGGGCGACCGGGTCGAGGGGCTGGACGCGGGAGCGGACGACTACCTGACCAAGCCGTTCGCGCTGGAGGAGCTGCTGGCCCGGCTGCGGGCGCTGCTGCGCCGGGTCGCGCCGATCGAGGCCGACGGCGAGGAGGAGGTGCTCTCCTTCGCCGACCTCACCATGAACGTCACCACCCGCGAGGTGGTCCGCGGCACCCGGCACATCGAGCTGACGCGCACCGAGTTCACCCTGCTCGAGATGTTCCTGCGCCGGCCGCGTCGCGTGCTGGACCGCAGCTTCATCCTCGAGGAGGTCTGGGGCTACGACTTCCCCACGACCGCCAACTCGCTGGAGGTCTACGTCGGATACCTCCGTCGCAAGACCGAGGCCGACGAGGAGCCCCGGCTGATCCACACCGTGCGCGGCATCGGGTACGTGCTGAGGGCACCCGAGTCGGCATGAGCGGGGCGTGAGCGAGGCGAAGGGCCCAGCGCTGGGGCAGGGGACGGACGGGCGCTGGCACTACCGGCGATCCTTGGCGAGCCGGGTGATCTGGCTGACCACCATGGCGGTCGGCATGTCCGTCGCCCTGGTCGCCGTCGGCGCCTACCTCACCGCCCGCGTGCAGATGCAGGACACCCTCGACAACGCGCTGCTCGACCGCGCCGACAAGGCCGCCGCCTCCGACAGCCTGCTCCGTGCCGGCTCGGCCGGCATTCCCTCGTGGGCGCTGGGTGCCGGTGACGTGCGGATCGCGTTCCTCGACTACGAGGGCACGCCGGCGATCCTCGACCGCGGCCCCACCATCGAGTTCGGCAAGCCCGAGCTCGAGGTCGCGCAGGGCAAGGAGGACAGCAGCCTGCGCACGATCGCGATCGCGGGCGAGCGCTACCGCGTCGTCGCCGTCCCGACGAAGCAGAACGGCATCGCCCTCGTCATCGCGCAGCCGCTGGAGGACCAGGACCGCACGCTGGCCCGGCTCGGCTGGGTGACCCTCGCGTTCGGTGTGTTCGGCGTGCTGGTGGCCGGGCTGGCGGGCTGGACCGTCGCGAGCAACGGACTGCGCCCCGTGCGCCGGCTCAGCGAGTCGGTCGAGGACATCGCGCGCACCGAGGACTTCACCCCGCTCCCCGTCGAGGGCGACGACGAGATCGCCCGCCTCGCCACGGCCTTCAACCACATGCTGCTCGCGCTCGACGCCAGCCGGATCCGGCAGCGCCAGCTGGTGGCCGACGCGAGCCACGAGCTCCGCACCCCGCTGACCGCGCTGCGCACCAACGTCGAGCTGCTCTCGATGAGCGCCCGCGGCGACCAGGCCGTCAGCCTGCCCGCCGACGCGCGCGACGAGCTCCTCGACGACGTACAGGCGCAGATCGAGGAGCTGACCACCCTCATCGGCGACCTGACCGCGCTCGCGCGCGACGAGCCGATCCGGATCCAGGTCGAGCCGGTCGACCTCGGCGACGTCGTCGACCACGCCGTCCAGCGGGTACGACGGCGCGCACCCGGTCTCACGTTCGAGGTCTTCACGCGGCCGTGGTGGGTGATCGGCGAGGATGCGGAGCTGGAGCGGGCGGTGACCAACCTGCTCGACAACGCGGCGAAGTGGAGCCCGGAGGGAGGCCTGGTGACGGTGCGGCTGAGCGACGGCGTGCTCACCGTCGACGACCAGGGACCCGGCATCGCCGAGGCCGACCGGAACCGGATCTTCGACCGGTTCTGGCGCTCGCCCGACGCCCGCACGATGCCCGGGTCCGGGCTGGGCCTGGCGATCGTGCGCCAGGTCGCCGAGCGCCACTCCGGCTCCGTGCACGCCACCGACAACGCCAGCGGCGGCGCGCGGCTCGTGCTGCGCCTGCCCGGACGGGAGAACGACCCCCATGAGTGACCTTCGCCTGCGGCTGGTGCCGCTGCTCGTCGTACCCGCCCTCGCGCTGGCCGCGTGCGGGGAGGACGAGGTGGGCGCGAAGCCGGAGCAGCCCACCGAGACGCCGGCGCTGTGGAACCCGTGCGACGCCCTCGACGCGGCCTTCATCAAGGAGCACTTCGGCGCGACCGCCACCGAGGACGACGGCTCGCCGACGTCGCCGGACTGCCGCTTCGCGCCGGCCGAGGAGTCCGGCGAGCCGGTGGTGCAGGCCAACTACCAGCAGTACGGCGGGACGCTCGACGAGCTCTGGAAGCAGATGGGCCAGCCCGAGGACGCCGACGTCCGCGAGCCGGAGATCGAGGGTGCCGACGCGGCCCGGATCGTGGTGTCGGTGGTCGAGAAGCAGCTCTACATCACGGGATTCGTGCAGACCGGCTTCCTCTACCAGGTCGTCAACGTCGTCGATCCCACCCCGTACGACAAGGAGCGGGACGTGCGCGGCACGACCGCGACCCTGGCCGCGCTGGCCCAGCACGCGGTGAAGGCGGGCGCCGGCAAGGAGTCGGCCAGCCCTACGGGCTGATCGCCGCCAGCAGCCGCGCGGCCTTCCAGCCGGTCTCCGCCCACTCCTCGTCGACGTCGCTGGCGACGGTGATCCCGCCGCCGGTGCCGAGGACGTAGTCGCCGCCGGCGCTCAGCAGGCTGCGGATCACGACACCGAGGTCGGCCCGCCCGTCGCCGGAGATCCAGCCGAAGGCCCCGCTGTAGGCGCCGCGCGGGGTGGCCTCGACCTCGCCGATGATCTCCATCGTGCGCAGCTTCGGGGCGCCGGTCATCGACCCGGCCGGGAAGAGCGCCCGCAGCGCGCCGACGGTCGAGACGTCGTCGCGGAGCCGGCCCCGGACCGTCGAGACCAGCTGGTGCACCGACGCGTACGACTCGACGTCCATCAGCACCGGCACCTCGACCGAGCCGACCTCGCAGACCATCGCGAGGTCGTTGCGCAGCAGGTCGACGATCATCAGGTTCTCGGCGCGGAACTTCGGGTCCGCCGCGAGGTGCGCACGGGCCGCCTCGTCGTCCGCGGGCGTGGCGCCGCGCGGCGTCGTCCCCTTGATCGGCTTCGTCTCCAGGACCCGGTCGCCGGTCACCAGCGCGTAGCGCTCCGGTGAGGAGCTCATCAGCCACGCCTGCGCGCCGGGCACGTCGTGCTGGAGGAAGCCGGCGTACGGCGCCGGGTTGGCCGACCGCAGCCGGAGGTACGCCGCCGCCGGGGTCAGCGTGCTCGGCGTGCGCGTGCGGTAGGTCAGGTTGACCTCGTAGGAGTTGCCGGCGTGGAGGTGCTCCTGGACCTGCGCGAAGGCGGCGGCGTAGTCGGCCGGGACCCCGTCCGGCGGCGGCCCCCCGACGGCGCCGGTCACCGACGGCGTCAGCACCGGGTGGTCGTACTCCCGCAGGTGTGAGGGCCGCAGCCACACCGCGTCGGGCAGGTCGGGATCGGGCTCGGCCGGCAGGTCGGGGCGGGCGGCGTACCCGAAGTAGCCGAACCACTGGTCGGTCGGCCTGCCGTCGGCGAGCTCCTGCTCGAGCACGACGAACGGGTCGTCGCCGACGACCGTCGACCGCCCGCCGGCGTGGCGGGTCACCTGGCGCGCGGCGGCGTCGTACGACAGGGAGACGTCGTCGTCCTCCAGCCAGCCGAGGATCGAGCGCCGGCGCGACCAGTCGCGCGCGCCGCCGCCGTCGAGCCAGACGCAGCGGGCGTGCCGCGCCTGGAGCCGGGCGAACGCCTCGACGGGGTCGCCCTGGGTCACCATCGGGTCACCATCTCGTCAGCGTCCCATGCCGAGGAAGTTGGCCACCAGCCGCGCCCCGTGCTCGGAGAGGATCGACTCGGGGTGGAACTGCACGCCCTCGATGGGCAGCGACCGGTGGCGTGCGCCCATCACGGTGCCGTCCGCCGCCCAGGCGGTCGCCTCGAGCTCGTCGGGCAGCCGGACCGCGGCGAGGGAGTGGTAGCGCACGGCGTCCAGGGGGCTGGCCAGGCCTGCGAAGATCCCGCGTCCGTCGTGGACCACCGACGCCACGGCGCCGTGCGCGGGCTCGACCCGGCCGACCTCGCCGCCGAAGCCCACGACCATCCCCTGGAGTCCGAGGCAGACGCCGAGCACCGGCCGCCCCCCGTCGAAGTCCCACCGGTACTCGCTGGGGTGTCCCGGTCCCGGGGACAGCACGATGTGGGTGTACGACGACAGGTCGACCGGTTCGTCCCACTGCACGACGGTCGGCAGGACGCCGGACACCTCCGCGACCAGGTGGACGAGGTTCCACGTGTAGGAGTCGTGGTGGTCGACGACGACCACGTCGGGGGTGCTCACCGGTCGACCGCCTTCACCGCCACTGCCTTCCGACGTACTCTGAAGGAAGGAAGCGGGACGGCTCAGGTAGGCGCCGAGCCGTCCCGCCCCTGCCTACGGCTTCCGACGGAAGCGGTCGATCACCTGGATGATCGCCCACACCGCTCCGGGCAGTGCCAGCAGGGTTGACACGACAAGAAGCATCGCGCCCTTCCTCCTCGCCGGACTGTCCGGCGAGGTGGACGGAGCCCAAGCCCCCGCGCTGACAGGCACCGCGATCGCTGGAGCTCATGGGCCCGAGCGTGCCTCGGGAACCGGTCGGGCGCCACCGACCGACGCGCGACCTGTGGATGACCGCCTGCGTCACAGCAGGACGTCGGACACCAGGTCGTGCACGATCGCGAACCCGTGCTCGGTCAGGATCGACTCTGCATGGAACTGCACGCCCCGGAAGTGCGGGCCGCGCACGGCGTGGATGTCGCCGGTGTCGGGGTCGGCGTCGACGCTCACGCCAGCAGGCAGCACCACCTCATCGCCGACCCGGCCCACGAAGGTGTTGTAGAAGCCGACCTTGTGCGGGCGGCCGTCGAGCAGGACGTCGGCCTGGGTGCCCTGGAAGACGATGTCCTTGTAGGCGAGCGGGATCCCGAGCGTGTGGCACAGGGCCTGGTGACCGAGACAGATCGCGAGGAACGGCTTCTCGTTGTCCAGCAGCCACCGCACGGCCGCGCGCAGCTTGGCCATCTTGGGGTCGTCGTCGTCGCGCGGGTCGCCGGGACCGGGCCCGACGATGACCAGGTCGAAGCCGTCGAGCACGCCGTCGACGTAGTCCTCGTGCCGGACGACCGACGAGCTCACGCCCATCCGGGTGAGCATGTGGCGCAGCATGTTCACGAAGTCGTCCTCGCCGTCGAGGATCACGGCGGTCTTGCCGATCAGGCGGGGGTCGACGGGGGTTCCGGCCTGGTCGGCGAGCCAGAAGCTGGAGAGCCGGTTGTTGCGGCTGTTGAGCGCGATCAGCACCTCCTCGTCGGCGACGAGGGTGGCGATGTCCGTGGTCGGGACCGGGGCCGGCGGGACGAGTCCGAAGGCGGAGAGGATGCCACCGGCCTTGGCGTGCGTCTCGGCGACCTCGTACGCCGGGTTCGAGTCGCGCACGAGCGTCGCACCGGCCGTCACCTTCAGCTCGCCCGCGGGCGAGACGTCGGCGGTGCGCAGGACGATCGGGCTGTCGAGGACCGGCTCCCCGGCCTCGTCGCGGCCGAAGAGGGCCAGCGCGGAGGCGTAGTAGCCGCGGCCCTCGGGCTCGTACTGCTTGATCAGCCGGCAGGCGTTCTCGACCGGCGAGCCGGTGACCGTGGCGGCGTACATCGTGTCCCGGAGGACCTCGCGCACGTCGCGGGAGGTGCGGCCGGCGAGGAGGTACTCGGTGTGGATGAGGTGGGTCATCGGCTTGAGGAACGGGCCGAGCACCTGGCCGCCCTCCGTGCAGATGTCGCACATCATCTTGAGCTCCTCGTCGACGACCATGAAGAGCTCGTAGATCTCCTTCTCGTCCTTGAGGAACTCCCGCATCCGGGCCTCGGTGCTGCGGGTCTCGCCGGCCGGCGGGCGCAGGTGGAAGGTGCCGGAGATGGGGTTCATCCGGACGTCGCCTCCGTGGACCGATACGTGCCGCTCGGGGCTGGCGCCGATGAGGAAGCGGTCGCCGGTGAAGAAGACGAAGGTCCAGTACGCTCCGCGCTCGCGCTCGAGCAGTCGGCGGTAGACGGTGAGCGCGACGTCGGGACCGAAGTCGGCGACGACCGCCCGGTAGTTGCGGCCGATGACGAGGTTGGCGCCCTCGCCCTGCCCGATCTCCTCGCCGATGATCTGCGCGACGAGCTTGCCGTAGTCCTCGTCGTTCGTCTCGAACCCGCCGCGGTCGGTGAACTCCACCGGCACCGGGTCGATCGCGTCGACGACCTCGGCCACGGAGAACTCGTGCTCGGTCTCGACGTCGACCACGACCAACGGCGTACCGTCGTCGTGGGCCTCGAAGCCGCGCTCGGAGACCTGGCGGAAGGGGACGGCGACGAGCCGGTCGCAGATGTGCCCCGGCTCGGGAACGCCGGTCTGCAGCGGGATGTCCATGATCGACTCGACGACGCTGCGGGTGCCGCCGAGGACGCCGACGGTGTCGCGGTCGCCCGCGCGGGTGGAGCGGCGGATGATCGCCCAGGCCTCGTGCCCCTGGACGGCCGTGATGGCTTCCCGGGCAGTGAGGCGCTGTTCAGTCATGGGCGAAGCCTATGCGGGGCTGCGGGCCTGGCCGCAGGGAGTTTCGCCCTGCGGGCTCAGACGCCGAGGGCGAGGAAGGCGGCGGCGGTGCCGGCGGCGACCGGGTCGCCGGCCGTCCGCTGGCGCACCCGGTGGAGGGCGGTCGCCGGGTCGGCGCCGCCGGCGAGGGCTGCGTGCAGGTCGACCATCAGGTCGGCGGTGGCGGTGTCGTTGACCTCGGCGACGCTGCTGACCAGGCCGGCGGTGCCGAGCGAGAAGAGCGCCGCCGCGAGCCCCAACAGCTCCTCCGCGCCCACCGGGGCGAGCACGCCGGACTCGCAGGCCGACAGCACGACCCGGTACGGCGCCCGGCGCACCCGCTCCAGGTCGTGCACCGTGAGCGGCCCGTCCGCGAGGTCGAGCGCCGAGAACAGCGGGCTGTCGGCGCGGAAACTGCCGTGGGCGGCGAGGTGGACGAGGTCGGCGCCGTCGAGCTGGTGGAGCACCTGCTCGAGGGTCGCGTCCCGGCCGGCCAGCAGGGTGGCGTCGGGGTGGCTGTTGGCGAGCAGCGGGACCTCGGCGCCGCCGGTGGCGAGGCCGGGACCGCTGACGAGGACCGTCCTTCGCCGTGCCGTGGTGGGGCGGGCGGTGGCACGGGCGCGCAGCCACTGCCCGGCCGACGGTACGACGCTGAACGGCCGGTCGCCGAGCACCGGCAGCAACGGCCAGGCGAGGCCGTGGAGCCGTGCCGTTGGCGCCAGCACGACGGGTCCGTCGGGGATCAGGCGCGCCGCGTCGCCGAGGATCGCCTCCTGCAGCTGCCCGCCCAGGGCGGTCATGTCAGTGGCCCGACCGCGGGACGCCCGGCGCAGCAGCATCTGCGTGGGGCCGAGCAGCGCGGCGATCTCCTCGGTGGAGCCGGCCACCTTTCGTCGTACCCGGCCCGCGTGGGCGACCAGCACGTGCAGCGTCCCGTCGACGTCGACCAGCTCCACGAGGCAGCCGTCGCCGACGGCCGCCACGATCTCCTCCACGCGGGGCGGCTTCTGCTGCTCGGCGGTGGTCGCGGACAGGGTGTGGCTCTCGGAGCGGACCGCCCGCTCCAGCCGCAGCCGCTCCCGCTCGAGCGCGTCCGTCGGCTCCCCCTCGGCCCGGGTCTCGGCCAGCCGGCGGCCGTTGTCGCTCAGGGCAGCGAGGGAGGCGGGGATGGTCGCGGCGTCGGAGGTCGCGGGGGGCTGGGCGAGGGCGGTCGCGCGGGTCCGCTCGCTCCACCGCAGGAGGGTGCGCGGGTCGGTCGCCGCATGGCGGAGGGCGATCGTGGTCAGGTCGCGGCCGTGGGTCGT
>DATLIG010000319.1:0-43210 GCA_035539555.1 Nocardioides sp.
GTTCCGCGGCAAGTACTACACGGTGCCCCTGACCAAGGACGACGGCGGCTCCGGCCTGGGCAAGCCGCTCAAGCTCATCAACCACCCGGTCCGCAGCGAGATCCCGATCTCCGTCGCCGCGCTGGGCCCGAAGAACGTGGCACTCGTGGCCGAGCTCGCCAACGGCTGGCAGCCGTTGTTCTTCCACCCCGAGAAGGCGCAGCAGGCCTGGGGCGAGGCGCTGGAGGAGGGCTTCTCCAAGCGCGACCCCGCGCTCGGTGAGCTGGACATCCAGCTGCAGGTCCACTATCACCTCGGCGAGCCCAGTCCCGAGGCCCTGCAGTCCGTCCGCAACCAGCTCGCCCTCTACATCGGCGGCATGGGCGCGCGCGACAAGAACTTCTACAACCAGCTCGCCTGTCGCTACGGCTACGAGGCGGAGGCCACGGAGATCCAGGACCTCTACCTGTCCGGCAGGAAGGCGGACGCCGCGGCCGCCGTTCCGGACGACCTGGTGGAGGCGGTCACCCTGATCGGCGACGACGACTCGGTGCGCCGCCAGCTGCGGGAGTTCTGGGACGCCGGCGTGCGCACCCTGCTCCTCAACTCCCTCGCTGCCGACCCGGCCGACCGGGTCAGCCAGCTCAACCGCCTGTCGGCGCTGGCCGCCGAGACGCGCACGTCAGGGGTTCCCGCACAGGGGTGAGGGTCGGCTGGTCCGAGCGACGATCAGGCCCGCCACCACGTCGGGGCGGTCGAGCATCGGCAGGTGACCCACGTCGGGCACCTCCAGCTCCTCCGCCCCGAGGTGCGTGAAACCTTCGCGCGCCCAAGCGCCCGAGAGCACCTTGTCGTCGCCGGACCACGCGATCGTCGTCGGCGCGGCGAGCCGGAGGACCGCGTCGAGCTCGCGCGCCTCGGGATGGCCGATGGCGGCGCGGAGGGCCTGGCAGTCGGCGAGGTCGCGGACGAACATGACCGCGTCGTCGTAGGAGACCTTCGTCGGGTCGTGGGCGACCGGCGCCATCACGGCGCGACGGAAGCCGGCGCCCCGGAGCAGGCGCGGGCTGCGCGCGATGCGGCGGCTGAGCCGGTGGCCGAGCACGAAGCGGGAGACGATCAGCCGCTCGCCCAGCGAGCCCGGTCGCCAACCACCCGCCGGCGCCAGGCAGAGCACGCTCAGCGCGCGGCCGCGTTCGGCCAGACGCAGGGCCAGCCAGCCGCCGAGTGAGTTGCCGACCACGTGCACCCGCGCCAGACCCAGGTCGTCGAGCTGTCGCTCGAGGTCGTCGAGCATCTGGTCCGGGGCTCGGCGGTCGGGTCGCGGCACCAGTCGGGTGCCACCGCGGTGTCCCGCGATCGTCGCCGCGAGCGGCGTCAGGTGCGCCGGCAGTCCGGCCGCGACGTCGCGCCAGACCCACGGACCGCAGCCCATGCCGTGCAGCAGCAGCACGTGGCTCGGGCCGTCCGGCAGGTCGGTGGTGTCCGGAAATGGTTGCTCGTCCACAAGTTTCTACTCTAGACTAAAAATAAGTCCAGTTATGGGCTTGTCGTGGAACGGACCCACCCGAGGAGGACGCCGATGATGTCGCGCCCCGTCCAGATCTTCTGTGCCTGCAGTGGCTTCATGCTCGTCGTGCTGCTCTTCGGCGGACTCATCGCCGCCGACTGGATCCCGCCGCTCTCGCCCGCGGAGAGCGCTGACGAGGTCGCTCAGCGCTACGCCGACAACGCCAACGGCATCCGCCTGGGTGCGGTCCTGATGCTCTTCGGCGCCGGCTTCACGGTGCCCCTGGGCGCGCTGATCGCCGCGCACATCAAGCGGATCGAGGGCGACTTCTCGCCGCTGGCCTACATCCAGATCATCGGCTCGGCCGGTGGCCTGTTCGCGATCACGCTGCCCGTGCTGATCTTCGGTGCCGCGGCGTTCCGGCCCGACCGCGACCCCGAGCTGCTGCAGCTGATGACCGACCTGGGTTGGGTGCCGTTCATCATCAACGGTCCGCCGGCGATCATGCAGGCCGTCTCCTTCGGGGTCGCGATCCTCAGCGACAAGCGGGAGAACCCGCCCTTCCCGCGCTGGCTCGGCTACTTCAACTTCTGGGCTGCGTTCTGCTTCCTGCCGGCCTTCCTGCTGCTCTTCTTCAAGACCGGCCCCTTCGCCTGGAACGGCCTGCTGTCGTTCTGGCTGGCCGCGGCGCTCTTCGGTGGCTGGTTCCTGATCTGCTCCGTCATGCTGCTGCGCGCCGTCCCGCCTGCCGGTGCGGCTCCCGAGGTCCGCCGGCCCACCGCGGTGACGTCGCTGTGACCGCCGAGGCGGCGGACCTGGACCGGCCGGTCGTCGTACCGGATCCGGCCGGTCCTGCCGACGGCAGGCGGATCCCGGGGGAGGAGGGCCTGTGGGTCTTCATCCTCGGCGACATGGCCGTCTTCGCCCTGTTCTTCGGCACCATCCTGGTGACCCGCGGCCAGGACCCCTCGATGTTCGACGCCGCGCAGCACCACCTCCACCCGTGGCTCGGCATCGTCAACACCGCGCTGCTGCTGACCGGCTCGCTCTTCGTCGTCCACGGTGTACGCCGCCTCGGCGACGGCACCCCGGCCTCGTCCCGCCTCTTCGCGCTCACCCTGGTGTGCGCGCTGGGGTTCGCGGCGATCAAGGTCACCGAGTACACGATGCTCGTCGGCGAGGGCTACACCGGCGCCACGAACGACTTCTTCATGTACTACTTCGTCTTCACCGGGATCCACCTCGCGCACCTGGTGATCGGCACGGTCATCGTGGCCTTCCTGGTCCGCGTCGCCGCGCGTCCCGAGCCGACCGCCGGCCAACGCAAGTTCGTCGAGTGCGGCGCCATCTACTGGCACATGGTCGACCTGCTCTGGCTGGTCCTGTTCCCGTTGCTCTACCTGATCAGGTGATCGCGATGCTCGCCCGAATCGACCGCCAGACCGCCGTCTGGATGTTCCTCGTCGCCGCCACCGTGGCGACCGCCGTCCTCGGCCTCGAGCAGCACGGCGGCTCCACCGCCGTCGGCCTGGTCCTGCTCGCCATCGCCTTCGTGAAGATCCGCCTGGTCGCGCTGCACTTCATGGAGATCCGGGAGGCGCCGCTCGCGCTGCGCGTCCTGGTCGAGGCCTACGTCGGCGTCACCTTCGTGGCGCTGGTCGGGATCTACCTGCTGGCGTGACGGTCCGCCGTCGTACGTAGACACGTAGGTATTCGTCCGGATCCGTCCGTGTCGTCCCGGCCGGGATCATCTCCGGTGGACAGGAGGGCGACGTGACGATCAGAGAAGCCGATGTCGCGGCGATGCGCGGCTGCGCCCTGCTGCCGGGCGACACCGAGCCCGGCCTCGACCACGTCACGCTCACCGGACGCTCGATCCTGCTGGCCTCACTGCTGGCCGGGCACGGCCTCCGCCGCGGCGACGTCGTCGCGCTCCTGTCCGAGCAGTCGTCGGCGGTCTACGAGCTGCTCATCGGGCTGCGCCGGGCCGGCCTGGTGCTGCTGGTCGTCGACCCCGCCCACACGCTCGAGCAGAACGCGTTCGCCATCAACACCAGCGGCGCGCTGGTCCTCGTCACGGCCACCGCGCAGGCGCAGCGGGCGCAGGCGCTGGTGCCGATGACGCCGTACATCCGGGCGCGGTACGGGCTCGACGGGGAGGCCGCCGACCACCGCAGCCTGCCGCTGGCCCGCAGCGCCGCGCCGGTCCGGGTCACCGGTGACGCGCCCTCCGGGACGCTGCACCACGCCATCGGCCCCTCCGGCAGGCCGGTCGAGATCCGCCTGCCCGACCCGCTCGCCGACGAGGTCGGCCGCGGTCACCTCCGCGAGCTCCTCGGCGACCTCGACCCCGACGCCGGCACCGTCCTGGTCGGATCCACGTCCGCGCTCGCGCCGGTCGCGGCCCTGCTGGGGACGGCGGTGCTGGCCTCGGGAGGTGCCGTGGCCGTGCCGCGCCGGCCGACCGGGGTCGAGGTCCTGCGGACCGCCTTCGGAGTCGACGCCACCGTGCTCCACCTGTCCGCCGACGTGGCGTCCGAGGTCGCCGACCTCCGGCCCGACCGCGTGCTGCGGCTGACCCCACCCGAGCTGGCACGGGTGGTCGTCGACGGCGACGGCTGCCCGTTGTCGGTACGACGGGCGCTGGTCGACCTGTGGGGGACCGCGGTGCGGGTGGTGGAGCCTGCCTACCTCGTCGCGTCGGACCCGCCGGACCCGCCCGACTCCGACTGCTCGGTGACCCATGCGGAGATCTGACCGCGGTTGGTGAAGCCCAGCTTCGTCAGGATGTGCTCGACGTGCGTCTCGGCCGTGCGCTTGGAGATCACGAGCGTGCTGGCGATGTCCTTGTTGGTCGCCCCGGTCGCCACCAGCTCGGCGATCTGCCGCTCCCGCGGTGTGAGGCTGCCGCTCGGGCCGCCCCGCCGGGACCGGCGGGGCGCGCCGGGTGCCTTGCGCGGCGCCTGCGCGGTCGACTCCTCCAGCGCGAGGTCGACGGCGGCGTCCGGCGACAGCTCGCGGCCCCGCTCGAATGCCGCGTCGAAGGCTGCCTGGTCGAGCAGCGAGCGGACCGTGGTCTCGCACTGCTCGTGCAGCGCGTGCAGGCCCGGCAGGGCCTCGGTGGACGTCTCGATGCGCGACCAGATCGCCGCCGCGGCCCCGAGCAGCTCCGCGGCGCGGGCGGGCTCGGTCTCCGCGCAGGAGTAGGCGACCGCCTCGACGGACGTGCCGATGCCGAGGTTGTCCCGCGTGGCGCGCTTGAGCTGGAGGCTCTCCCGCTGGGCCGCCTTGCCCTCGTCGGCCCGTCCGGCGGCGACCAGTGCCATCCCGATGATCCACAGCGAGTACGAGCGGTACCACCGTTCGCCCGCGGGCTCGGTGAGGGCCACACAGCGCTCGTGGGCCGCCATGGCGGCGGCGAGGTCGCCCCGGATGACGTGGTTGAGCGCCGACAGCGCCAGCGTGTGCGCCTCCTGGCCCACGTCGTCGTACTTCTGGAAGCCGGTGATGGCGTCGTCGAAGAGGCGCACGGCGCCCTCGGTGTCGCCGTTGAACATCGCCATGAACGCGGTGGTCTGGGTGAGGAGCACCTCGGTGTGCCCGCCGTGCTCCTGGGCGATGCCGCGGCCCTCCTCGAGCAGCACGCCGGCGCGATCCAGGTCGCCCTGCATGGCGGCGAACCACGCCGCCGCGCGCAGGGCCCGGGCACGGACCTCGGTGCGCTCGGACGTACGGGCGAAGAGGCGGTCGAACCAGACCCGGCTGTCGCGGTAGAGGCCGTCCGCCTCGCCGTACTCCAGCAGGTTGGCGCCGATCTCCAGGCCGGGCTGCTCCTCGCCGGGCGTCGACGTGCAGAACTCGACCGCCGCGGTGAGGTTGGCCCGCTCCCTGCGGAGCCGCTCCATGTGGTCGACCTGGGCGGCGGTCGGCCACTCGGCGGCGACGGTGCGGGCGTAGGCGGCGTACCAGTCACGGTGGCGGCGGCGCAGGTCGCCGAGCTCGCCGGCCTCCTCGAGCTGGGCACGCCCGCGGTGCCGGATCGGTGGCAGCATCCGGAAGGTGGTGCGCTCGTAGCCGCCGATGGGGATCACGATCGACTTGTCCACGAGGTCGAGCAGTACGTCGTCGAAGGGCTCGTCGATCGCGCCGCACACCTCGCGAGCGGCATCGATCCCGAAGCCGTCCGCGAAGACGGACAGCCGCGCCCACAGCTCTCGCTCGGTCGGGGTGCACAGGTCGAAGCTCCACTCGATGCAGGCCGCCATGGTGCGCTGGCGCTGCGGAGCGGTCCGGCTGCCGCGGCTGACCAGCTCCCAGCGCTCGGTGAGGTTGCGCTCCATCTCCTGCGGGGACATGGCCCGCAACCGGCCGGCGGCCAGCTCGATCGCGAGCGGGATGCCCTCGAGGCGGGACACGATGGTCGAGATCGCCTCCCGGTTGTCGGGGGTGACCTCGATGTCGGGCACGAGGGCGCGGGCGCGCTCGAGGAAGAGCTCCACCGCCTCGAACCCCTGCAGCGGGGCGGCGTCGCCGCGACGGGGTGCGCTCAGCGGCTGGACCGCGTGCACGGCCTCGCCCTGGATGCGCAGCGGCTCGCGGCTGGTGGCGAGGATGCGCAGGTCCGGGCAGGTGCGCAGGAGCGTGTCGGCGAGGATCGCGACGCTGTCGACGATGTGCTCGCAGTTGTCGAGCAGCAGCAGGGTCGAGCGGTCCTTGAGGTACTCCACGACCACCGTCGCGGCGGCACGCGTGGAACGGCCCTCCAGGCCCAGGGCGGCGGCGATCGTGTTCGCGACGAGGTCGGGCTCGGACAGGGAGGCGAGCGGCACGAACGCGACGCCGTCACGGAACGCGCGGCGCACCTCGGAGGCGACCTTGAGCGCGAGCCGTGTCTTCCCGATGCCGCCGAAGCCGGTGAGCGTCACCAGGCGGTTGGCGGCCAGCAGCTCGCGGATGTCGGTGCGCTCGGACCGCCGGCCGACGAACGAGGTCACCTCGACCGGCAGCTGGCTGGTCTCCGGACCGTTGTCCGTCGCCGAGGTCATGCCACTCCCACCTTGTCGCCGTGCCGGGATCCCTGTCGGTTCAACGAGGCGCCGCCCGCGGTGTGACGGCCCCGTGTGACCTGGGTCTCGTCACCCTAGCGCCCTGTGACTGGCGACATACGTATCGAAATACGTATGTGACCGGGCTCACCGGGATCGCCGAAGTCGGAGGCTGAGCCGGTCGGACACGGTGTCCGGCTGAGAACCGGAGGTCAGCCATGCTTCTCACTGAGCACGACGACGTCGTCACGTACATCGGCACCGCGATCGAGGGCGCTCTGCGCGACCCGTCGTACGTCGCCACGCACCCCGCCCACGCCGATCGACTCCGGCTCGGCCTGGTCGACCCCGACTGTGTGCTCCTCGTCGACTGTGCGAGCGCGAAGGTGCGCCGCGGCCACCGCGGTGAGCCGGGCGTCACCGGTGTCGTGGCCATGGCCGGCGACACCGCCGTCGCCGTCTGCCGGGGCCAGGTGGACATCGCCGCCGCGGTCGCGTCCGGCGAGATCGTCGTCGACGGTGCCGGCTCCCTGCTCATGGAGCTGTTCGCCGAGCGCCGGCTCGCGAGTGCCGGTTGATCTGCGTCACGTTTCTAATGTATCTTCGATTTTAAGACCTGTTAAAAACCGGAAGAGGGATTGCCATGAGTCAGGAGCTGGAGCTCGAGGCGGCCGTGTACGACGGCCCGCCGATCGAGCCCGATGGTCCTTACGGGAGCAAGCTCTCGGAGCTCGTGGCACGGGTGCCGGGGCCGATCAGGTCGCTCACCGCTGAGGCGGGCGGCATGTCGATGCTGCTCGCCAAGGTGGTGGTCAGCGCCGTCCGCCACCCGCGCGGCTACTGGAACGACGTGCTCGACGAGATGCACTTCACCATCCGCCGGTCGTGGCTCTCGATCTTCATCGCACTCTTCGGCTTCCTGCTGGCGCTGTCGGTGCCGTCGATGCAGTTCGTCGCCCTCGCCGGCGTCGGCGAGCTCTACGGCCCCCTGCTCTTCGTGCAGTCGACCCGCACCTTCACCGTCTGGGTGGCCACCCTGCTGGTCGCCGGAGTGATCGGCGCCGCGATGACCGCCGAGCTGGGATCCCGCAAGGTGCGCGAGGAGCTCGACGCGATGGAGGTGATGGGGATCGACCCGATCCGCACGCTCGTCGTGCCGCGGATCGTCTCGGTCACGCTGATCACCACGCTCCTGGCGATCCCCGCCGAGCTGATCACGGTGGTCTCGTCGCAGTTCGGCGCGTGGTTCATCGGCGGCATTCCGCGTGAGGACTTCTACGGCTACCTCTGGACGACGCTCAGCCCGGTCGAGCTCGCCTTCCTGATGCTCAACTGCTTCCTCGCCGGCCTGCTGATCGGCGCCGTGTGCTGCTACAAGGGCCTCGCTGCCGCCGGCGGCGCGATGGGCCTCGGCAAGGCGGTGAACCAGGCGGTCGTCATCGCGTTCGTCGCGCTCTTCGTCATGCAGCTGGGCTACAACGCCGTGATCCTCGGCTTCTTCCCGGGTCTGGGGGCCTTCAAGTGACCGACACGATCGACCGTCCCGTCGAGCCCGCCGAGGGCCCCGAGGGGCGTCCCACCAGCCGCCGGGAGCGCACCGCCGCCCGGATGGCCGACACCGAGCGGATGCGGGCGCCCTTCGAGGACGCCGGCGCGCTCGTCGCGTTCACCCTGCGCGTGGTCAAGGAGCTGCCCGCGTGCGTGCGGCTCTACCCCGCCGAGGTGCTGCGCCAGTGCGGCCTGCTCATCCGCTCCAACGCACTGGTCATCCTGTTCATGCTGTTCATGCTCGGCGCGCTGCTCGGCATCACCGGCACCTTCCTCTTCGAGGGCATCGGCCTGGAGAGCTACGTCGCGGCGATCTCCTCGGTGCCGATGATGCGCGGCGTCGTCGAGATCGTCTTCGGCTGGGTGCTGGCCGCCAAGTACGGCTGCGGCATCGTCGCCGAGCTGGGCGCGATGCGGATCAGCGAGGAGATCGATGCGATGGACGTCATGGGCGTCCGGTCGCTCCCCTACCTCGTCGGCTGCCGCGTCGTGGCCTCGCTGGTGGTGCTCCCGGCGCTGTTCGTCGCTGCGCTGGGCATCCACTTCGTCGCCAGCAAGCTGTTCTTCGTCAACCTGCTCTCCTCGGTCTCCGACGGCGGCTTCGACTACGTGCTCTTCCTGCTGCAGAGTCCACGGGACTTCCTGGTCGCCGTGCTGTGGGGCACGGTCACCGGGTTCATCGTCACGGTCGTGGCCTGCTACTACGGCTACAACGCCTCCGGTGGTCCGGTGGGCGTGGGCCGGGCGACCGCCCAGGGCATGTTGGTCAACCTCGTCCTGATCAGCGTCACCGCCATGGTGATGGCCCAGATCTTCTACGCCAACGTCCTGGCCGAGGCCTTCGGCACCTGAGCCACCGCCTCCACCGCCCGCCCGCGCACGCCTTCCGACGCATTCCACGCACCCAGGAGAGATCCATGACTGCCGTGCTCCCGCTCAACGACCACACCGATGGCCAGGTCGCGCACGTCGACGCTGCCCCCGAGCACACCATCGAGATCCGCGACGTCTACAAGAGCTTCGGCTCGTCCCACATCCTCAACGGGCTGTCGGTCGACTTCAAGGACGACGCGATCACGACGGTGCTCGGCCCGTCCGGCACCGGCAAGAGCGTGCTGCTCAAGCACATCGTCGGCCTGCTCGAGCCCGACGCCGGCCAGGTCAAGGTCTTCGGCACCGACATCTGGCGAGTGCCGGAGGAGGAACGCTTCGAGCTGCGCAAGCGGTTCGGCGTCCTCTTCCAGGACGGCGCCCTCTTCGGCTCGATGAACCTCTATGACAACGTCGCCTTCCCGCTCCGCCGGCACACCGACATGTCCGAGAAGGACATCCGCGAGATCGTCATGTCGAACATGATCGAGGTCGGACTCGAGAAGGCGATCCACAAGGCGCCGAACGAGATCTCAGGCGGCATGCGCAAGCGCGCCGGCTTCGCCCGCGCGCTCGTGCTCAAGCCCGACGTCGTGCTCTTCGACGAGCCCGACTCCGGGCTGGACCCGGTGCGCACCAAGCTGCTGTCGCACCTGATCTCGAAGGTCCACCAGGAGCACGGCGGCACCTACATCGTGATCACCCACGACATCCCGACCGCCCGCACCGTGAGCGACTACGTCGCGGTGATCTGGAAGGGCAAGATGGTCCACTACGGCGATGCCGACGGCGCCTTCGCCTCCGACAACCCCTTCGTCCAGCAGTTCCTCGCCGGTGCCGCCGAGGGCCCCCTGGGGATGGACTGACGTGGCTGCTCCCTCCCTGCTCAGCAACGCCCGCACCTGGGTGGTCGGCGCGCTCGTCGTCGCCGCCGGCCTGGTCGGGCTCAAGGTCGCGTCCGGCGAGGACCCCTACACCCTCGACGTCGTGACCCCTGCCGCGGACGGCCTCGTCACCGGCAGCCGGGTCCACATCGGCGGCCAGGAGGTCGGCAAGGTCGCCGAGATCAGCGTCGAGGGCGACCAGGCCCGCCTGACCCTGGAGATCGACCCCGACCGCGCCCCGCTCCACGCCGGCACCACGGTCAACGTGCGGTGGAGCTCGATCGTCGGCCGCCGGTACGTCGACCTGACGCCCGGTCCCGCGGACAACCCGGTCCTGCCCGAGGGCAAGCTGCTCGCCGCGAAGACGGAGCGGGTCGAGCTCGACGACAGCGAGAAGGCACTGGACGAGCCGACGCGGGCCAAGGTCAAGACGCTGGTCGCCCAGCTCGACACCACGCTCGACCGCAGCGACACCGACCTCAACGCCACGCTCGAGGACGCGGGTCCCTTCGTCGAGGCGCTCGGCGAGGTGCTCGAGGGCGTCGGCAAGGACGGCGACGCGATCTCGACCCTGGTGGGCAACCTGCACGAGGTCACCTCCGCGCTCACGTCGCGGGACGCCGACGTTGCCGGGACGATCCGGGACCTGCGGGCGCTGGTCGCGGTCGCCGTACGGCAGTCGGGGCAGGTGCGCGCGGCCCTCGACGAGGTGCCGGCGACCCTCCGCACGGCCACGGCCTTCTTCGACAAGGTTCCCGGTGCGGTCGACGAGGCCGTGCCGCTGCTCGAGGACCTCGCGCCGGCCGTCGACAAGCTGCCGTCGGTGGCCCGCCGGCTCGACCCGGTCCTGCGGGACCTGCGTCCCGTGGTCGCGGAGCTGCGGCCGACGCTCGACGCCGCCGACGACCTGCTCGAGCAGACGCCCGGCCTGCTGTCGATCGCCACGCAGACCGTGCCCGACCTGGAGACCGCCCTCGCGCAGCTGCAGCCGGCAGTCAGCTTCCTCCGGCCGTACACGCCCGAGATCATCGGCTTCCTGACGAACTGGGCCTCGCTGTTCTCCGCCAAGAACGCCGCCGGTCACTTCGGCCGCGCGTTGATCCCGGCGTCGGTGAGCTCGTTCAACAGCAACCCCGGCGTCCTGCCGCCCTTCATGTTCCAGGCCAAGGAGCCGGAGCCCGGCTCGCTCATCGATCAGCCCTGGACCGACGCCAACGGAGACGGTGTCCGATGAACCACCCCACGCGATTCTCCGCTCCTCCGCCTCGCTCCTCCGCGAACGATCGATCGGGGACCCCGGCATGAGCACCCAGATCCTCCGCCGCGGAACCGCGGCGGTCGCCGGTGTCGCGGTCCTGGCCGTCACCTTGGTGACGACCGGCTCCGACGACGAGCCGGACCAGATCACGACCACGATCGCCGATGCCGGGCAGCTCGAGGAGGGCGCGGAGATGCGCGCCGCGGGCGTGCGGGTCGGTGAGGTGTCCGACATCGAGCTGGTCGACGGCAAGGCGCGTCTCACCATCGACGTCGCCGACGGCGTCCTTCCGCTGCACGACGACGCCACGCTGACGATGCGGCCGGTCAACGTCCTCGGTGAGAACTACCTCGACCTCGACCCCGGGTCCGACGACGCCCCGTTCGCCGAGTCCGCGGTCATCCCCGAGGAGCGCACCACGGCCGCCGTGACCCTGCAGGACGTGCTGAACACCTTCGAGGACCCGACGGCCGCCGGTCTCGCCAGCCTGGTCACGACCCTCGGGGAGGGACTCGACGACAACGGCGCCGAGCTCGCGAAGGCACTCAAGGTGCTGGCGCCCGCGATGCAGGACACCAGCAAGGTCGGGACGATCCTCTCCGACCAGAACGAGGTGCTGTCCAGCCTGGTGAAGGCGACCGACCCGGTGGTCGCCTCGCTCGCCGCCGACGGCGGCAGGACCCTGGACTCGCTGGTCGACTCGACTCGGGACACCCTCTCCGCCCTCGGCAACCAGCAGGCCGCCCTGGAGGCGACCCTGCGTGAGCTGCCGGCCACCCTCACCTCGGCCCAGCGGACGCTGGCCCGGTTCGGCGCCACGGCCCGGGCGGGCACGCCGACGCTGAAGGCGCTGCGCCCGCTGACCGGCGACCTCGAGGACGTCGTCGACGAGCTCCGCAACTTCGCCGACTCGGCCGATCCCGCGCTCGCCTCCCTGAAGCCGGTGCTCGACGAGGCGGACCAGCTGCTCGACGTGGCGGCCCCGGTCGTCGCCAAGCTGCGCCAGACCGGACCAGACCTCGCCGTCGCCGCGTCCTCGCTCAAGCCCGTGAGCCGGGCGTTGCTGGACGAGCAGCTGGGCGGCGTCATGGACTTCGTCCGCAAGTGGGCGCTCAGCACCAACGGACGCGATGGCCTGTCGCACTACTTCCGCGGGGTCGTCTACGTGACGCCCTCGACCCTCTCGCAGCTCGCCCAGTCGCTCATCCCGGCCGGCGCCCTGCCCGCCGGTAGCACCGGCAAGGCGGGCAAGAGCAGCGACGTGCTGCCCGGGCTGCCCGACCTCGGGCCCGGCGTCGACGGTCTGCTCGACACCGTCGGCGGGCTGCTCGGCCTGCTCGGCAAGCAGCCGCCGAAGGCCTCGCAGAAGTCGGCCACCGACCCGAGCAGCGCTCTCGGACTCACCGCCCAGCAGGAGGAGAACCTGCTCGGCCAGCTCTTGGGAGGACTCCAGTGAGCACCCGTCCCGTCCACCGCCCCGTCCATCGCCCCGTCCATCGCGACGTCGCCAAGAAGGTCGTCGTCGGCGTCTGCATGCTCCTGGCGTTGGTGGTCGTCGGCTGGGTCGGCGGTCTCGTCCAGACCGGCGGCGCGCTGCCCGGCAAGCGCTACACCGAGGTGCGGGCCCGCTTCGACGACGTCGGGATCCTCAAGACCGGCAAGGAGGTCAAGCAGGACGGCATCCGCGTCGGCACGGTCAGCAAGATCGAGTACGTCGACGGCGTCGCCGAGGTGACGATGCGGCTCGACGGCAACGTCGACGTCTACCGGGACGCCACGGCGTACGTCGGCAACACCTCGGCGCTCGGCAAGAAGTACGTCGGGTTCGACCCTGGCACGGCCGCGTCCGGCGAGCTCGGCGACCAGGTGATCGCGCTCGACGCGACGAAGCCGTCGACCTCGCTGGAGGACGTGCTGTCGGGGCTCGACCCCGCCACGCGTGCGTCGCTGCGTCGTACGATCGGCGCCCTCGGCGTCGGCAGCGCGGGCCACAGCGAGGACCTCAACGCGGTCCTCGCGGCCTCCCCGGAGCTGTTGACGGACCTCGAGACCGTGATGGAGGCGGCCGGAAGCGACCAGGCCGACATCGCTGCGCTCCTCGTGGACGCCGACCAGCTCGTCAACCGGTTCAACGGGCGCTCCGACCAGATCGCCGGCCTGGTCCGCAACGCGGACAAGACGGTGCAGGCGCTCGGCGTCGATGACGGAAGGCCGCTGGAGGAGACGATCGCGAAGCTGCCCTCCACCCTGCGCTCGGCTGACACGGCCCTCGACGACCTCTACCGTCCGCTCGGGGACGCCGAGGTCGCCCTGCGCAACCTCGAGCCCGGTGCCCGCGCCCTCGGCGCCGCCACCCCGGACCTGCGGGGCTTCCTGCGGGACTCGCCGAAGACCCTCGACAAGGTGCCCGGCGTCGCCGACGACGCCACGCCAGCGCTCGACGCGCTGGACGACACGCTGGCCGATGCCCGTCCGCTGCTGGATCCGGTGAGGTCGTCGGTGGACAGCCTGGCCAGGCTTCTCCACCGGTTCGCGCCCTACTCGGGCGACGCCGCCCGGTTCTTCTCGCAGCACGACCTGCTCTCGGGAACGCTCGAGGGCGACGACAGCAAGCACTACTTCGCGGCGCAGCTGACCGGGGTCGGCCTGTTCAGCGTGAACGGCCTTCCTGACCCGCTCTACCGGTCGGAGTTCTACCCCTGCCCCGGAACCGCCTGGAACCACGCGACCGTGACCGACTGCAGCGGAGGTGCGAACTGATGTCCCGGAACCATCGAAGGGAGCTCGTGCTCGGCGCGGCCGCCAAGGCGGACGTGGCGAAGGCGCGCAACTTCCGCCTCGGCGTGACCTTCTACGTGCTGCTCGTGCTGCTGCTCGGCCTGCTCGCGGCCAAGGCCGAGATCACGTCGTACTTCAGCGGCGGCCGGACCGTCACGGCCGAGTTCGCGGACAGCTACAAGCTGCGCGAGCACGACTCGTCGGTGAAGATCTCCGGCCTGACCGTCGGCACCGTGACCGACATCGACCGCACCGACCGCGGCACCTCGATCATCACGATGAAGGTCGACGAGGACGCCCTCGCCACGATCGGGTCCGAGCCGGTCGCGAGGATCGAGCCGCGCACGCTGCTGGGCGGCCGGTACGCCGTCGAGCTGCACGCCGGCGGCGCGAAGGGAGACTTCGACGGCGAGATCCCCCTGGCCCGGACGTCGGCGCCGGTCGAGCTCGACCGCGTCGCGGAGGCGCTCCCGGCGACCGCGCGCGAAGCCCTCCAGGACCTCGCCGGCTCGGCCGGAAGGACCCTCGCCACCAGCGACGAGGAGCTCCAGGGACTGCTCGAGGTGGCGCCCGACGTGCTCGACCCGGGCACCGACGTGGTCGAGGCGGTCCGTGGCACCCGGCCGAAGCAGGACCTGCCGGCGCTGGTGCGCGACCTCGACACCACCGCCGACGTCCTGACCCGGCGCGACGGCCAGCTCCGCGAGATCGCCGCCAACCTCAACACGGCCAGCGGCGTGCTCGCCGAGCGTCGGGGCGAGCTGGCGGCGACCCTCGCGGACCTGCCTGCCACGATCCACGAGACCCGCGTCGGCCTCGACGGGCTGACCGAGGCGGTCGGTGAGCTGCAGGGCACCGCCGCCGAGCTGCGTCCCTCCGCGCCGAGGATCGCCGGCCTGATCGACGACCTCGACCCGCTGCTCGACGAGGCGCGCCCGCTCATGGCCGACCTGAAGCCGCTGCTGCGCGACGTGCGGCCCGCGGTCCAGGCGCTCGTGCCGACCGCGTCTCGAGCCACCGGCGTGCTGAAGAACCTCCACGGCCCGGTCCTCGACCGCGTCAACGGACCGGTCTCGGACTTCGTGCTGAACCCCTGGAAGGGGACCGGCCCCTACCAGGGCGGTGCGGGCGGCTACATGGCCGACCACAAGTTCTACGAGGAGCTCGCCTACATGGCGACCAACGTCGACCGGGCATCGATGTCGCAGGACCAGCGAGGATCCACCCTCGCCTTCCAGGCCGGTGTCGGCCTGGGCTCGCTGTCCGGGCTGCCCTTCGACCTCGAGAGCCTGGTGTCCCTCGCCCTCGACCAGGCGGGCATCACCGGCGCCCTTCGAACGTCCATCTTCGAGAACCTGGGGCTGGTCCCGTGAGCAAGCTGCAGACCGCCGTCGAGCGGATGAGGAACACGCCCGGGCTGGGACGCGACGTCGTCCTGCTCGTGGGGCTGCTGGCTCTCGGGCTGGTCGTGACGTCGTACATCTTCGGCAACTACCACGTGATCAAGCCGTGGGACGACAAGTACGAGTTCGCGGCCGACTTCGACGAGGCGCCGGCCATCCAGCTGGCCAGCCGCCAGGAGGTCCGCATCGCCGGCGTCCCGGTCGGTCGGATCACCGCTGCGGAGCCGACGGACGGAGGAAACGCACGGCTGACGCTGAGCCTCGACGAGGGCCACGAGGTGTACAAGAACGCGACGCTCGTGCTGCGTTCGAAGACGCCGCTCAACGTCATGTACGTGATGCTCGACCCCGGTGACCCGGCCGCGGGCGAGCTCCCCGAGGACGGCGTCATCCCGGTCACCCAGACGGAGCGGGTCGTGCAGCCCTACGAGCTGCTCGACGAGCTCGACGACCGGGCCCGCGCCGCGCTGACCGACCTGGTCACCCAGGCCGACGTGGCCCTCGCCTCGGCACCGAAGGACCTCGGCCCCGGCCTGAGGTCGACGACGGGGGCCGCGACGAGCTTCCAGGGCGTCGTCGACGCCCTGCAGACCCGACGCTCCAACCTGCGCCACCTGGTCACCTCCGTCTCGCAGATCGCGACGGCGGCCGGGCGCGACGACGAGCGTCTCGACGAGCTCGTCACCGCCCTGCAGAGCACGCTGGCCGTCGTGAGCCGGCGCGATGCCGAGCTCAGCACCTCGCTCGCGAAGCTGCCCGGTGTCACCACCACCCTGCGCAACGCCATGGGCGACGCCAAGACGCTGACCGACGAGCTGAGCCCGGTCCTGCGCAAGCTGCACGACTCGGCCGAAGAGCTGCCGGGGACCATCGAGGACCTGTCGGGGACCGTGAGCAGTGCTCGCGACCTGGTGACGAAGGCCCGTCCCGTCGTCCGCGAGGCCCGCCCGGTGGTCGCCGACCTGCGTCCGCTGACCGGTGACCTGCGCTCGGCGCTGACCGACCTCGGCCCGGTGGCGGCCAACCTGCCCCGGGCCACGAAGCGCCTGGTGCCGTGGCTCGACAACCTCGGTGCCTTCGTCTACAACACGTCCTCCTCGTTCAGCCTCGGCGACGTCAACGGCGGCATCGGCCGCGCCAACGTGGTCGTCAAGCTCACCGATCCCACCGGAGGTGGTCTGTCGTGAATGCCAAGGCAGCTGCTGGCGGAGCGGTCGGCGCCGTCCTGCACGACGCCCGCCTGCGCACCGTCGTCGTCTTCTCCCTCGCCTGCCTGCTCGGCTTCGGCCTGCTGTGGGTCAAGGCCGGCGGGCAGATCCCGCTCGTCGCCGACCGCGGCGGCTACACGGTCTCGTTCGAGGCCGCGGACGTGAAGAACCTCAAGGAGTTCGGCGAGGTGCGCATCGCCGGTGTCCGGATCGGGCGGGTCGAGGAGATCGCGCGCGACGGGGACCAGGTCCGGGTCACGCTCAGCATCGAGGACCAGGCCGCGCCCCTGCACGACGGCGCCAACGTCCGGATCGGCGTCAAGTCGCTCGTCGGCTCCTCGTTCGTCGAGGTCGTCGACGGCGACGGTGCCGAGCTCGAGGACGAGACCGTGCTGACCGGCGCGTCGGTCACGCCGGCCGTCGACGTCGACGAGCTCCTCGACACCCTCGACGAGCCGACCCGCAAGCACCTCAGCGGCGCGGTCCGGGCCCTCGACACGGCCACCCGCGGCCGCGGCGTCGAGATCGACGGCCTGATGACCGGCCTCGGCCACGTCGGGACCGAGGGCACCGTGGTCCTCGACGCGCTCGCGAAGCAGAGCAAGGACCTCCAGCAGCTCAGCGTCGAGGCCCGCCTCCTGCTCGACGCGCTCGACACCGGACAGGGCCAGATCGTCGGCCTGGTCGACGACGCACAGCAGCTCACCCAGGTGACCGCCGACAAGCAGGCGAAGGTCGAGGAGACGGTCCGCCTGCTGCCCGGCGTCGTCGGCAGCGTCGACACGGCCGCGGTGAAGCTCAGCGAGCTCAGCGGACCGCTCACGCCGATCGCCGCCGACCTGCGCGCCGCATCGCCCTACCTGTCGCGCGCGCTGACGAACCTCGCACCGGTGTCCCGCGACCTGCGTGCCCTCCTGCCCGACCTGGACAGCGTCCTGGCCGCCGCGCCGGCGACGCTCACCAAGGTCGCACCGTTCGGCAAGACCGTGCGGGACATCGTTCCCGACGCCCGGACGACCCTGGCCGATGCCCAGCCGATGCTGAGCTACCTGGCGCCGTACGGCCTCGACCTGGGCGTCCTGTTCGGCAGCTTCGGCGGCTCGTTCGACGTGCCGGCGGAGGACGGGATCATCCCGATCCGCCTCACCGCGACCGCCGAGGGCCTGGGCACCCTGCGGGGCAACCCGCTGCAGCTGGTTCGCCACGACAAGGGTGGCCTGCTGTGGAACAACCCCTACCCGCTCCCCGGCAACGTCGACCAGCCGCAGCCCTACGGCACCGGTGACTACCCGCGGATCGAGAGCCGGAAGTAGGCACCGAACGCCATGGCCGACACCCGGACCCTGCTGGCCTCCCCGCAGCGCCGTCGTTGGACGGCGCTGCTGGGAGGGCTGGCCGTGGTCGCCTTCGTGGCGCTCGGCCTGCTGCGGGTGGAGGTCGACACCAGCACGTCCTCCTTCCTGCCGGCGGGCGACCCGGTCGAGGAGGCGCTGGCCGCCAAGGCCGACGACTTCGGCGGTGACCCGGTCATCGTCGTGCTGGAGACCGACGAGCAGCGCGCGTTGTTCAACGACCAGGAGTCGCTGCTCCGGCTCGTCGGGCTCGAGGGGAAGCTCGCCGGGCTGCCCGACGTGGCGGCGGTCTACGGCCCCGGCACGGTGCTCAACCAGACCGCCGGCGCGGCGCAGGACATGCTGGCGCAGATATCCGGCCGCCGCGACGGCTACCGCCAGGAGGTCATGGCCAAGGCCCGCGAGCGCGGCCTGCCGCAGAGCAAGGTGACGGCCCTCGGCAAGGCGGCACTGCAGCGCTTCGACGAGCGCTACGGCGCGCTCATGGTGCAGGGCCTGCCCTCCGGGCTGCCGACGCTGAAGAACCCGCGCTTCGTGCAGACCGTCCTGTTCGACGCCGAGACGCTCGAGGCGCGGCCGCAGTGGCGCTACCTCGTGCCGTCCCCGACCAGCGTCGCGGTCCTGGTGCGGCCACGGGCCGACCTGGACGCCGAGGCCACGGCCCGGCTGGTGGACGGTGTGCAGGAGGCGGTGCGGGACGCCGACCTCGACCTCTCGCGCAGCACGGTCACCGGGGCGCCGGCGATCGCGGCCGCGCTGGCGGATCGCGGCCGCTCCGAGCTGCCCGTCCTCGGCGCCGTCGCCGTCGGCGCCGTCGGCCTGATCTTCCTGGTCGTGGGCTGGACCCGGAAGCGGTCCGCCCGCCTGCGCCCGACCGTCGCCGCCCTCGCTGGTACGGCGGCGACGCTGGCCTGCTTCGGCTGGGCCGGCCAACCGCTGTCCCTCGGTGTGGTGGCGTTCCTGCCGATCCTGCTCGGCATCGGCAGCGACTTCCCGCTCTACCTCTCCCGCGGCGGCGCCGACCGCGCGGTGCTGACGAGCGCCGCGGCCGCCGTGCTCGGGTTCGGCTCACTGGTCCTCTCCCCGCTGCCCTTCGTCCGCGAGCTCGGCGTCGCCCTCGCGGCCGGGATCGTGCTCACCGTCGCCGCGGCGCTGGCGATCCGGTGGCTGCTCGGCCCCGTGCCAGCGCCCGACGTCGCGGAGGAGTCGTCCTTCGCGCGACCCCGCCGGGCGCCGGGGCGCGGGGTGCGGGCGACCGTCGCCGTCGCGCTCGTCGCCACTGCCGCGCTCGGCTGGGTCGCGATGTCCGGCCTCGACGTCGAGGCACAGCCCGACGAGCTCGCCGCCGGCCTGCCCGAGCTGGAGGACGCGCAGCACGCCGAGGACCTGCTCGGCTCCTCCGGCGAGGTGAGCCTCGTGGTGCGGGCCGACGACGTCACCGACCCCGCGGTGCTGACCTGGAGCCAGCACGCCCAGGACCGGATCGTCACCGACCTCGGCGACCGCGTCCACCCGGTGCTCAGCCTTGCGGACCTGCTCGGCTTCCTCGGCGAGGACCCGACCCCCGAGCAGGTCGACGCTGCGGTCGCCGTCGTCCCGCGCTACCTCTCCTCGGCCGTGCTCCGCACCGACCGCGCCGAGGGCCTCGTCGTGCTCGCCGTGGAGTTCGACGACGTCGCCGGACTCGGCCGGCTCCTCGACGACGTCGACGCCGCCGTCGGTACGCCGCCCGACGGGGTGGAGGTCGACACCGTCGGGCTCCCCGTCTCGGCGGTGCGCGGGCTCGACCTCGTCGGCGAGGGACGGCTGTGGATCAACCTCGCGGGCATCGGGCTGGCCGGGCTCGCCCTGCTCGCCGGACTGCGCTCGCGCGGCGACGCCGGCCGGGCCGTCCTCACCGTCGTCGTCGCGACCGGCTGGGTGGCTCTGCTGGCTGCCGCCACGACCGGTTCGCTCAACCCCCTGACCATCGCACTCGGCTCCCTCGTCACCGCGACCGGCTGCGAGTTCTCCGTCATGCTTCGTCGCGCCGCGGACGCCGGGTCCCAGGTCCGCGCGGTCGCCACGGCCGCCGCCGCCGGAACCACTGGCTACCTCGTGCTCGCGCTGTCCGACCTGGCCGTGCTGCGGGACTTCGGGCTGCTGCTCGCGGCGGGGGTGGTGTGCTCCTTCGCCGCGGCTCTCGTCGTCGACCGTGTGCTGCTGCCCGTGCCGCGCGACGAGGAGCGCCCGGTCGTCGTACCCGATATGGAGCTGGAAGAGGTGCTGTCGTGATCGACAAGCTGAAGCAGGCCCTGGGCACGACCCGCGGCCGCCTGGTCGCGGGACTGCTCGCGGTCGCCCTGGCCGGCGGCGGCGTCGCCGTCGCGGTGGCGCGCGACGGCGCGTTGCCCGAGGACGCCGCCTTCCGCTACGGCGACCGCGTCGTCACCACCGACCAGCTCGACGACCGCGTCGAGGTGCTCGGCGCGCTCTACGGGGTGCAGCGGCCCGCGGGCGACGCCAAGGGCGACGACTTCGACCGCGATGCCGCGAAGTCGATGGTGGTGAGCCTCGTTCTCGCCGACGCCGCCGCCGACCGCGACATCGTGATCTCCGACAAGGAGGCGCAGACCGAGCTCGACAAGCTCGTCGACCAGCAGCTGACCGGAGGCCGCGACGCGTTCGTCGACTTCCTGTCCACCAGCGGCATCTCCGAGCGCGACGTCCTCGACGAGATCCGCGCCCAGCTGGCGACCTCCCGCCTCGTCGAGGAGGTCACGGCCGACGTGCCGGACGCCACCAAGGCCGAGGCCCGCACGACCTACGACGAGCACGAGGACGAGATGGTCACCCCGGAGGGTCGAGGGCTGGTCAACGTCGTCGTCGAGACCCGCGCGGACGCGGACCGGGTCGCCCGACTGGCCCGGCGGAGCGGCCGGCTCGGCCCGCTGGCGGCGTCCTGGTCGCTCGACGGGAGCACCCGCGACAGCGGCGGCCGGCTCGGCCTGGTGACCCGCGACCAGCTCGAGGATGCCTACGCCGACGCCGCCTTCGGCGCCGCGAAGGGCGCGATCTTCGGTCCGGTGAGGACGAGCCATGGCTGGAACGTCGGCCAGGTCACCGAGATCGTCGCTGCCCGCCCGGTCAGCTACGCGGACGTCGAGGACGAGCTCGTCGAGCGGCTCAGCGCGGAGGACCGGCTCGAGGTGTGGCGCGACTTCCTGGCGAAGCAGCTGAAGGATGCCGACGTGGAATACGCCGACGGCTACCTCCCCGACGACCCGGACGCACCGCCCGCCGACGTGACGCCCTCGGGGTCGCCGTCGACGGACCCCTCGGCCGACCCCTCCGAGTAGGGCTCAGCGGCCGGTCAGTCCCCGCCGCAGCAGCACCGTCGTCTGCTCGACGACCTTCGCCACCGACGTGCGGCCGGGCGTCCACCAGTCCAGTGCGCTGTTGAGCGCACCGAGGGTCAGATGGCGGGTGACGGTCAGGTCGAGGTCGTCGTCGAGCAGGCCCGCGCGCTGGGCCTCGCGCAGGAGGCCGGACCAGAGGCGGTGGTAGCGCCGCATCGTCGCGACGTGACGCAGCTCGAGCCCCTCGGGGAGCTGGTCGGCGTTGCGCAGCACGATCCGGGCCAGCACCGGCTCGGCCATCGTGAAGCGCAGGTGCGCCTCCGCCGCGGCGTCGATCCGCTCGAGGACGCCGGCGCCCTCGCCCAGCGCGTCGACCGCACCGGTGACGCTGCGCATCAGCGTCGCGGCGCCGGTCCCCGCGACCTCGTCGATCAGGTCCTCGCGGCTCGCGAAGTAGTAGTAGATCGCGGGGGCCTGGATGTCGGCCTCGCGGGCGACGTCGGTGAGGCGGGTGCCCGACCAGCCCTCGCGCGCGAGCACCCGGGCCGCGGCCTCGAGCACGCGGGCCCGGGTCGCCTCGGACTTCGCCGTCGCCGTACGGTCCGCTCGGCCGCCTCCCTTGCCCGCCACGGGAACGAAGTCTAGGAGGCGGCACCCGGGTCCGGTGCAGGTCTCAGGGCAGGACCAGCCCCGCCGGGGCGAGATAGCTGGGCAGGTCGGCGAAGGAGTCGCCCGACAGGCTGATCCAGTTCAACGGCAGGTGGTAGCAGATCATCAGCACCGCGGCGCAGAAGCCGATGGCGGCGAGCGCCCGAACGGGCAGCCGGTACGCCGCGGGCAGCGACAGGACCCCGCGCTCGATGACCGAGAGGCCGTCCGGGTCCCAGTCCATCGACCAGCGTGCGTAGGTGAAGCACATCGAGACGCAGGCGACCAGGAAGCTCTCGTAGATCGGGAACTGGTGCTGCTCACCCGCCCACAGCGTCAGCGGACCGCTGGTCTGCACGAACGAGTAGGCCTCGGTGGTGCGGATGATCAGGTTCTCGACCACGAAGTCGAAGGCGAAGTCGCCGACGAACAGGATCGCGAGGATGCCCTGCGTCGAGAGCCGGGGGTAGCGCGAGCGGAGGGCGCGGGCACCGAGCGTGCCGACGAAGCCGAGGGCGGCGCAGAAGTAGATGTACATCGGCAGGCCCCACAGCAGCGACTCGGCGTAGTGGCTCGGCACCGACGGGTCGTGGAAGGGCAGCGACGACGACCATGCGCCGAGGCTGACGGAGTTGGCGTTGAAGGCGAAGAGGAAGGACTGGGTGTTGAGCCAGCAGTCCATGACGAAGCCCGTCACGCCGCCCAGGAGCAGCAGGGCGTCGAGGGTGATCCGCCGCTCACGCCGCCACGGCCGCCACGCGAGGTGGTGGAAGGCGACGAGCAGGACGGCGGTGCTGAGGAGCTCGACGACCCGCAGCCCGACCAGCTTCCCGGTGCTCATCTCGTCCGGACCGAGGACCTCGGGCGGACCGAAGTCGTCCCCGGTCACCCAGCCGGCCAGCGTCGTGAGGGCGACGATGCTCCAGACGATGCCGACGGCGGCCCACATCAGCACCGGCTTGCTCGACGGCCGGTCGGGTACGACGGCGCCGGCGTCCGCGGTCGGGTTGCTGGTCTGCGTCATGGGAGCTCTCCTGGGCAGGCGTGGGCGGGGGAGGGGACAGGCGTGAACAGGCCGCCGCACACGACGCGGACGGCGGCGGCCACGACGTCGTCGACGGGAAGCCCGGAGTGCCACCACTCCGGCACCCAGTTGAGGGCGCCGAGCACGAGCATGCGGGCGGCGGTCGGGTCGAGGCCGGGGCGCAGCTGTCCCGCCTCCTGCGCCTCGACGAGCACCGACTGCCACACCGACGACAGCAGTGCGCCCTCGGCGGCCAGGGCCTCCCGCATGCGCGGCGGAACCTGGCCCGCGTTGCGGGTCAGCGCGGTCGCGAAGTCGCTGAGCTCCAGCTCGACCCGGAGGTACGCCGCCGTCAGCGCGGCCGCCCGCTCGCGTGGCCCGGCCCCGGCGGGCAAGGCCTCGAGGGCGGCGTCCATGTGCTGGCGGACGGTCCGCTGGCCCTGGGTCAGCACGGTCGTGATGAGGGCGTCGCGGCTGCGGAAGTAGTGGTAGATCGCGGGCGCCTGGACGTCGGCGCGCTCGGCGATCTCGGCAAGGTGCGTCTTGGCGTAGCCGCGGGCGCGCAGGGTGGCCGCGGCGGCAGCCATGATCCGGTCGCGGGTGTCGACGGGGCGCAGGGCCGGGGGAGCGGTGGCGGCCACGGGGACCGCCGTGGTGTCCGTCCCGAGCAGCCCGTGGCGGGCGAGGGTCCGTGCCTGGTCGATGAGCAGCGTGAGGTCGCCGCGGTCGGGGCGCCACCACTCCACCGTCCAGCTGAGGGCGCCGATCGTGACCATCAGCTCGAGCCGGCGGTCCTCGCCGGCGAGGCCGAGCCAGAGCTCGCGGTACGCGCGGAACTCCCGGCGCTGGCGCTCGCGGATCTCGGCCGGCACCTGCCCGGCGTTGCGGATCGAGGCCTGCGTGTAGTCGGAGATCCCCAGCACGTGGCGCAGCTGCTCCTCGACGGCGCGGAGCAGCCGGTCCTCCGCAGTGGTCTCCGGGGGGAGCGTGGCGAGGGTGTCCTCGACGTGCCGGCGCAGCCGCGCCATCCCCGACCACAGCACCTCCTCGACGAGGGCCTCGCGGGAGTCGAAGTAGTAGTAGATCGCGGCGGGCCGTACGCCGGCGGCCCTCGCGACCTGTTGGATCCGCAGCCCCCCGTAGCCGTGGCGGGCGAGCAGGTGGGCCGCGGCGTCGAGGATGCGGGCGGCGGTCCCGGTCGGGGCAGCGCTGCCGGCGGGGACGGCTGGGGGCAGGGTGGCGAGGCTCACGCGGCAGACCTCCGGTCGTCGTACACGGTGTTCGATGGGGTGGCTAGGCTGCGGACATGGCGACCGTGACCAGCGCAGTGAACCCGCGCGAGCGCCGACGGCTGCGCCTGGCGCGCGACTTCATCGCCGAGGTGGCGCCGCTGCTCGAGGCGGGGGAGCAGTACTCCGACATCAGCGTGGAGCGCCTGATCACCGCGGTCGGCGTCTCGCGCTCGACCTTCTACTCGTACTTCTCCGACAAGGCCGCGCTGCTCGCCGCGATGGCCGAGGACGTCACCATCGACCTCGCCGAGGCCGGCGCGACCTGGTTCGAGCTCGGCGAGCCCGAGGGTGTCGACGCGATCCGCGAGGCGCTGCGGCCGCTGTTCGCGACCTACCGCCAGCACCGCCAGATCCTGCGCTCGATCACCGACGCCGCGTCGTACGACGCCGGCATCCGCGACCTCCACCAGGCCCTCGTCGCACGGGCGACCGCCGGGCTCGGCGAGCACCTCGTGGCGCTCGGCCACGCCGACCTCGACGTCACCCGGACCGCCCAGTGGCTGGTCTGGATGCTCGAGCGCGGCCTCTACCAGCTGGTGGCCGACGCGAGCGACGAGGAGAGCGACCACCAGCTCGACGCCGTGGCGGAGCTGGTGTGGCGCGGGCTCTACGCCCGCTGAGCAGGTCGGGGCCGGACAGGCCGAGGCCCCGGCCCGCCGCGGGAGGTGCGGCGAGCCGGGGGCCGGAGCGAGGTGGTCAGACACCGACCTTCTCGGGTGGTGCGCTCGGCGCGTCCGGAGTGACGGGTGCAGCGCGCTCGACCCAGCGGACCGGCGGCCACTCCGACGACGGCGGCTCGATGTCGGCGTTCCAGCCGATGCTCTCGATGTAGCGGTGACGAGCGCCCGGCGTCATGAACCGCGACTTGAACAGGCCCCAGAAGGTCCAGTTCAGGTTCGACTCCGTGCACACCAGGTCGCCGAGCTTGCTGATCCACCACACGGCCAGGGCGAGGGTGCCGCTGCCGATGACCCACTGCAGCCAGGTCGGGATGTCGGCGTTGATCGCCAGGAAGACCGGGAAGCCGGTGCCGAACTCGGCGGCCGTCGTACCGATGATGCCGAGCGGGACGACCCAGAACATCTTCAGGCCCTGGCCCTTCACCTTGGGCCAGACGAAGTGGAGCATCACGGCGATCGTGCAGATCGCGGCGCCGTTGGTGAAGGACCAGTAGAACGGGAACTTGTAGAACTCGAAGGGCTGCTGGCCGTAGTACTCGTAGACGCCCATGATGACGCCGGGGTGCTCCATGATCGCGTCACTGATGCCGCAGGCGGCGAACATCATGAAGAAGGCCTGCTTGTTGATGCCCTTCTGGATGATCGACCAGATCCAGTAGGCCTCCAGGCCCATGAACAGCGCGTAGCAGGGCGGGATCAGCAGTGGCACGGGGATGCCGAAGTTGGTGAAGGCGGGACCGTGCAGGTTCTCCGACCAGCGCAGGTGGCCGACCAGGTCGAGCATCGGCTCGCCGAGCGAGGTGCCGAAGCCGGCCAGCAGCATCAGCCAGGGCAGGGGGTCCTTGTGCTTGACGAGGCGCACGGTCGCCCACGGGACCGCGAGGACGACGACGAGCAGTCCGGCCCAGAACAGGAAGAACCACGCGTCGAAGTCGCTCGCGATGATCGGCGAGGGGTGCGGCAGGAGGTTTCCGTAGCCGTCGATGGGCGTGTAGCCGGGCTCGAAGCCGGGCGGCACGGGGACCGGATCGGTGATGGTGTCGGAGCCGAGAAGCAGCATGCGTCCTCCAAAGACGTGGCCGACGGGCGAATCGAACAGGATGTTCTGGAATCGTACAGACTGTTTGATTCTAACGCCACATAAATTCCAACGAGTTTTTCGGCGGCCGGAGCGACCACGACCCGGCCCCGCATCGCGGGACCGGGTCGCGGGTGTCGCCGGGGGCTGGTCAGTGCCGCCCGGCCCTCCTGGACAGGGGGCTCATCGACCCGGGAACGGGTCGTCCTGACCGGAGGAGTACGGGTCGCCGCCCTTGCGGCGGTCGTGGGCGAGCTTGGCCTTGAGGCGGCCGATCCGCCCGCCCTTGTCCTCCATCCCGAACTGCTTGAGCATCGTGCGGGCGGCGTTCTGGCCCGGCATGCCGCTGATCCCGGCGACCGGGTGGGTGCCCGAGCCGGTCAGGAACAGACCGTCGACGGGCGTCCGGTAGCCGGCGAGGCCGGCGACCGGCTTGTTGGGGCCGAACCGCGCGATGGTCGGGTCGACGTGGTAGACCGAGCCGTCGATCGCCCAGAACCGCTCCTCGATGTCCGGCATGACCAGCGGCCGTACCGCGACCTGGAGCTCGTCGACGCCCTTGTAGTACTCGTCCGCGTCCTTGATCACCGAGTCGGTGATCTGCTTGCGGGCGACGTCCCAGCCGTCCTCGGGGATCGACGGCGCGAGCCCGCTCCAGAACCACCACAGGTCCTTGCCCTCGGGCGACATCGAGGGGTCGAAGGCGTTGGTGACCTGGGCCAGGCCCGGGATCGCGTCCGGCACCTGTCCGCGCACGCACGAGCGCGCGGCGGCGAGCGCCTGCTCGTAGGTGTGGTAGCAGTTGCACGCGATCCGCAGGTCGATGCCGTCGCCGCGCCACTTCTCGTGCTTGGTCATGTCGATGCGGCCGGAGAGCGCGACATTGACCTTGAGGTCGGAGATGCCGCGCTTCTTGGTCGGGATGTGGTCGGCGGCGTTCTGGATCTTCGGCTCGAGGACGCCGCGCGGGAGCAGGCGGGTGAGCGTGGTCTTCGGGCTGCAGGCCGTGAGTACGCCGCGTCGCGCGACGATCTCCCGGCCGCCGGCGATCCGCACGCCGGTGGCGCGGTTGTTCGTCACGAGGATCTCCTCGACCGGCGAGGACGTGATCACCTCGCCGCCGTGGTCGCGGATCACCTTGATCAGGGCCTTGGGCAGGGAGCCGGTGCCACCGTGGAACATCGCCACGCCGTACTTGGACAGGACGCCGAGGTAGATGAGCGACCAGCCCGAGAGGTCGGCGTCGAACGGCATGAACGGCAGTGACGTCAGCAGGGGGGCGCGGATCATGTCGTGCTCGAAGGACTCCTCGATGGCCTCGGCCTGGGAGGAGGTCATCCAGCGACCGAGCGCGGCCATCTGCTTGCGGTTCTTGACCGCGCCCTTCGCGGACTTCAGCACCTTCTTGATCTCCGGCGCCGTGACGTTGGTCTGCATCATCGGCAGGCCGATCTCGACAGCGGCGTCGATCACCTCGTAGAGCTCCAGCAGGGCGCGGGCGTCCTTCTTGGAGAAGTACTCGAGCTCCGCGGCGGTCTTGCGCGGGTCGCGCCACAGGCCGAGCGAGGACCCGTCGGCGGCGAGCTGGAAGTGCGCGGGGTCGATCACCGTCTGGCGCAGGCCGTAGCGCGACGACAGCTGCAGGTCGGAGTCGATGGTCGTCGTACGGAAGAGCGAGGCCTGGATGGAGGCCTCGTTGATCATGTACTCCGGTGCCTCGGGGGCGAACGGGTTGGTGGACGTCATGCCACCGGCGGTCGGCGCGGCCTCGACCACCAGGACGTCGAGGCCGGCCTTGGCCAGGTAGGCGGCGGCGACGAGGCCGTTGTGGCCGGAGCCGACGACGACGACGTCGGCCTCACGGGGTGTCTGATCGGTCTGCGACATGGTGGTTCCTCGGGGCAGGAGGTGGATCATTTTCTATTCCAGATTAGAGAATGATCGCGGATCGCGCCAGCAGTAATTTACGGGCTCATAGAATCTGGCCCTCGGTCCGGGCCGTGTCAAGGGTCGCTCTCTCGCGGCGGCGGTCTTGCCGGACCATGTTTTTTAAGATAGATTCAAAGATGACGGGGGGCGGCGCGCCCCACGCATGGGGTGACGCGGAGGACTGCGCCATGAACAACATCGCCATCGGCGACGCCATGTTCCTGCTGGGCGAGGCCGCGGGGCGGCCTGCGCAGGTCATCACGCTGCAGCTCTACCGTCCGCCGGAGGACGCCGATCCCGTCGAGTGGGTGGGCGACTACTTCCAGCAGCTGCTGGCCAGCGACGACCTCAAGCCGGTCTTCCGGCGTCGGCCGGGCCGCTCGCTGCTGTCACCGTCGACGCTGCGCTGGATCGACGACGAGCCCGTCGAGCTCGACCACCACGTCCGGCACTCGGCGCTGCCCGGACAGGGGCGGGTGCGCGAGCTGCTCGAGGCGGTGTCGGTCCAGCACGGCGTGCAGCTCGACCGCCGGCGACCACTGTGGGAGTTCCACCTCTTCGAGGGGCTCGAGGGCGGCCGCTTCGCCACCGCCTTCAAGACCCACCACGCGATCGCGGACGGCATGTCGCTCGCGCGGCACGTGCTCGGCAGCCTGACCACGGACCCCGCCGACCGCACCCTGCGCCCGCCGTGGGCGGCCGACCCGAACCACCGGCGCCGGCCCGCCGGCAAGGGCGCGGGCCTGAGCCTGGCGCCGGTCCTGCGCAGTGCCACCACGGTGCGCTCGCTGGTCGACATGGCGCGTGACGCCAGCTCCCGGGTGCCGTTCGAGGCGCCGCCGTCGCCGCTCAACGTGAAGGTCGGCGGTGCCCGCCGGTTCGCCGGCGACCAGTGGCCGCTCGAGCGGCTGAAGGCCGTCGCGACCGCCGTCGGCGGCACCGTCAACGACGTGGGCCTCGCCATGGCGGGCGGCGCCCTGCGGGCCTACCTCGACGAGCTCGGCGGCCTGCCGGACCGGTCGCTGATCGCCATGGTGCCGGTGTCGGTACGACGCGAGGGCGACGCCTTCGCCGACGGCGAGGGCAACGCCTTCGGGGCGATGCTGTGCGACCTCGGCACGGCGCAGGACGACCCGGTCGCCCGGCTGGAGTCGATCCGCGACCAGACCCGAGCCGCGAAGGAGCGCTTCGCCGCGATGTCGCCGGCCGAGGTGCTGGCGGTCAGCAAGCTGATCATGGGAGGGGTGATCATCTCCTCGCTCACCGGCATCACCGCGCTGCCCCGGCACGCCTTCAACCTGATCATCTCGAACGTCCCCGCCACCAACCAGCCGCTCTACTACAACGGCGCGCGGATGACCGACATCTACCCGGTCTCGATGATCTCCGAGGCGCAGGCCATGAACATCACGCTGACCCGCTACGACAACCAGATGACCTTCGGCATCGTCGGGGATCGGCGCGCGCTGCCCCACCTCCAGCGGATGCTCATCCACCTCGACGACGCGTTGGCGGCCCTGGAGAAGGCCGTCGCGCGCTGATCCGGGTCACCGATGATCGTCGACGACGTCGGTCGCTGGATCCTGGGCCTCGCCGTGCGGCCGGCCCCTCGGGAGATCGCGGCACCGCCGTCCGGTGGGGCATCGGGCCGCCGGTTCGGGATGCTCCTCGACCGGGCGCTGGGGCAGTCGACCGCCCAGGCCGAGGACGCGCTGCTCGACGCGCTCCTGAGCGCGCTGGTCCCGGACGAGGCGCGCATCGTGGCGGCGCTCGCCGCGCGGGAGTGGAGCCCGCTCGTCCACGTCGAGCCCCGGCGCGTCGGCGAGGAGCACCTCGGGCTGCGCAACGCCTCGCTCGTCGGTCGCCAGGCGGGCGTCGCGCTCGTGCGGCGTACCCCCCTCTACGTCACGCGGCTGCTCGACGCGGGCCTCGTGAGGGCCACGCCCGAGCGCGCCGAACGGGCCGAGGAGTACGAGGTCCTCCTCGCGGAGCCGGACGTCCTGGACGCGATCCGCAGAGCCGGCCGTGGGCCGGTCGGTCCGCGGATCCGGCGTGGCGGACTCGCCCTGTCCGACCTCGGTGAGCAGCTGTGGTCCCTGCGTCAGGGCGCCGGGTGACCCCGCTCGTCCAGACCTGGCCGGAGATCCGCGCCGACGTCGCCGAGCACTGGTACGTCTACGCGTCGATGCCGCTCATCGCGGCCGTCATCGGCTACGTCACCAAGATCGTTGCGATCGAGATGCTCTACCGCCCGATGCGGTACGTCGGCATCGGGCCGATCGGGTGGCAGGGCCTCGTGCCGCGGCGCGCCGGCAAGGTCGCCGCCGTCACCATCCGGCTGCTGACGGAGAACCTCCTGCGCGCCGAGGACCTGCTCGCCCGGATCGACGGCGCCGACGCCGTCCGCGAGCTGCAGGTCCCGCTCGCGCACGCGGTCGACGAGGTCGCCCGCGAGGTCGTCGACCAGGTCACGCCCGGCGGCTGGGACGCGCTGCCCGAACCGGTCCGCCGGCTGGTCCGGGCGCGGGTGCAGCAGGAGGCGCCGGGCATCGTCGACCGGCTGCTCGCCGAGGTCCGCGCCGACGTCGACCAGTTCGTCGACCTGCACTACCTGACCGTCACCACCTTGGTGCGCAACAAGCACCGGCTCAACGACATGATGCGGCAGACCGCCGGCAGCTCGATGCTCTTCCTGCGCCGCACGGGACTGGTCTTCGGCTTCGCGATCGGCCTGGTCCAGACGGTCGCGTGGGCCTACTGGCACAACGTGTGGATCATGCCGGCCTTCGGCCTGGTCACCGGCTTCCTCAGCGACTGGGTGGCACTCACCCTGCTGTTCCGCCCGCGGGAGCCCCGCCGGATCCTCGGCATCCGCCTCCGAGGTGTGCTGCACGCCAGCCGCGACCAGATCACCCGGGACTACGCGCGGATCATGGCCGCGGACCTCTTCCAGCCGGCGGCACTGCTCGAGGCCGTCCTGACCGGCGGCGGTGCCGACCGGCTCTTCGCCCTCGTCCATCGCGAGGTCGACGACGTGATGGCCCGCTCACTCGGCCCGACGCGGGCCCTCGTGGCCCTCGGCATCGGCACCCAGCGCTACGAGCAGGCCAAGGCGACCGTCGTACGACGGGTGCTGGCCCTGCTGCCCGAGATGCCCGAGGTCGAGGACTACGCCGCCCGGGTCCTCGACGTGGAGAACGTGCTGGCCGAGAAGATGAGCCAGCTGACCACCGAGCAGTTCGAGGGCATCATGCGGCCGATCTTCAAGGACGACGAGTGGCTGATGATCAGCGTCGGCGCCCTGCTGGGCTTCCTGGTCGGCGAGCTGCAGGTGGAGCTCGTGACGCACATCGGCGGCGTCTGACCCGACAGTTCCCTGGAAGAACGGGCCCCCGACGCATCCGTGGGTCAGGTGGATTCCGTCACGGACCGGTCACAAGAGCCCGAAAAATGCACCGACCCGTCGCGCGGGACGCGACGGGTCGGTGAGGGATCAGGCGTTCGGGAAGGTGCGGTACTCGACGCCGGAGATGTACTGCACGGTGCGCAGCACCTGGCAGGAGTAGCCGAACTCGTTGTCGTACCAGACGTAGAGGATGGCCGAGTCGCCGTCGACGATCGAGGCGCCGCCGTCGACGATCGAGGCCGCGCGGGCGCCGATGAAGTCGGTCGACACCGCGTCGGTCGCGGTCGTGTAGTCGAGGTTGCGGGCCAGCGGGCCGACGAGCGAGGCCTGGCGCAGGTGCTCGTTGACCTCCTCGCGGGTGGTCTCGCGCTTGAGCTGCAGGCTCAGGATGGCGATCGAGACGTCCGGGGTGGGGACGCGGATCGAGTTGCCGGTGATCTTGGCGTCGAGGTCGGGGAGCACCTTGGCGACGGCCGAGGCGGCGCCGGTCTCGGTGATGACCAGGTTGAGCGGCGCGGAGCGGCCGCGGCGGTCGGCCTTGTGGTAGTTGTCCAGCAGGTTCTGGTCGTTGGTGAACGAGTGGACGGTCTCGACGTGGCCGCGGCTGATGCCGAACGCGTCCTCCATCGCCTTCAGCGGCGGGACGATCGCGTTGGTGGTGCAGGAGGCACAGGAGAGCACCTTCTCGTCGAGGTCGACGGTGAGGTGGTTGACGCCGTGGACGATGTTCGGGACGTCGCCCTTGCCCGGTGCGGTGAGCAGGACCTTGGCGATGCCCGGGCGCAGGTGCTCGGAGAGGCCCTCGCGGTCGCGCCAGATGCCGGTGTTGTCGATGAGGATGGCGTTGTCGATGCCGTACTCGGTGTAGTCGATCTCGGCGGGCGAGTTCGAGTAGATCACCTGGATCACGTTGCCGTTGGCGATGATCTGGTTCTTCTCCTCGTCCACCGTGATCGAGCCGTTGAAGGCCCCGTGGATCGAGTCGCGGCGCAGCAGCGAGGCGCGCTTCTTGAGGTCGTCGCCCTTGGCCTTGCGGACCACGACGGCGCGCAGGCGCAGGCCGTTGCCCGAGCCGGACTTCTCGACGAGCAGGCGCGCGACGAGGCGGCCGATGCGGCCGAAGCCGTAGAGGACGACGTCCTGCGAGCCGGGGCCGGGGACCTTGTTGTCACCGGTCGCCTCGGCCAGCGCCTCGGCGGTGAACTCGGCGATCGCGGCCGGCTCGCCGGCGGCGCGGTAGGCGCGGATCAGCAGGGCGAGGTCGATCTTCGCGGCGCCGAGGTCGAGCCCGGCGATCGCCTCGAGGAAGGGGAAGGTGTCGGTGACCGACAGCTCGACGCCGTCGATCTGGCGCGCGTAGCGGTGCGTCTTCAGGATGTCGATGACCGACTTGTTCACCAGCGAGCGGCTGTGGAGCAGGATCGTGACGTCCTTCTCGCGGTGCAGCTTGCCGACGACCGGGATCATCGCCTCCGCGAGCTCCTCGTGGTGCTTCCAGCGGTCGAACTTGTCCTCGATGACGCTCAACGAAATCCCCTATAGCAGTCGACAAAAGGCGCTCGATCGTAGGCCCGTCGACCCCGGGGGTGCCCAATCCGGCCGCCCTCTGGGACGAGTGGAATTGGTCACAACACCTTGGTGCCGTACATCTCGCCGAGAGGGTCGGCGAGGAGCTCGAGCCGCTCGCCGTCGGGGCCGGGGAAGTAGAGCGACGCGTTCGACTCGAGGTGGTAGTCGATCCCGGCGTCGTCGAGCTTGGCGCGCAGGTGGTCCCACTTCTCCCGCGTGACCGAGATGGCGATGTGGTGGTGCCCGCCGAGGACCTCCTGGTACGGCCCGAGGTCGAGGCCCGGGAGCGTGAAGAAGGCAAGCAGGTTGCCGACGCCGACGTCGAAGAAGAAGTGGTCCGAGCCGGCGTAGTCGCGGTTCTCGAAGATCTCCGTGAGGGGGAACTCCAGCAGCCCCTGGTAGAACTCGACGGTACGCCGCACGTCCGACGAGAGCAGTGCCGCATGGTGGATCCCGCGGGCGCTGCTGGCGGGGCGCTCGCCCTCCGGTGCCAGGTACTCCTTCTTGATCCGCTGACGGTCCCGGGTGATCGCGTCGATGTCGATAGTTGCCATGTCAACCACCATGCTCCCGAAGTCGTGGATATGTCAACATTCTCGGCTAGAATGGCCACGATGGGAACGACGAACTGGCTGGACGACGACGAGGCGCGCGCATGGCGCGGCTTCCTCGACGTGCACGCGCAGCTCAACGCGGTGATCAACCGCCAGCTGCAGTCGACGACGGGGCTCTCGCTCTCCGACTACGCCATCCTCGTCGAGCTCACCTCCGAGCTGGCTGATGACGGATCCCTGCGGATGTTCGAGCTCGGCGAGCGCCTCCAGTGGGAGAAGAGCCGGGTCTCCAAGCAGGTGTCCCGGATGGAGGCCCGCGGCCTCGTCGAGCGCCGCCACTGCGCCGACGACCGCCGGGGTGCGTTCGTCGACCTCACCCCCGAGGGGCGCGCGGCGATCGAGGCGGCCGCCCCCGCCCACGTCGAGCTGGTCCGCGAGCTGTTCTTCGAGGGTGCGAGCCGCGAGCAGGTGCTCGCGCTCGGCAACTTCACCGAGCGGGTGCTCGGGCGGATCAGCTCCCGCTGACGGATCGGGGCCGGTCCTGCGGACCGATGAGCAGATCTTCTACTTGTAGTCGACCAACTGGAATGCCGTCGTCGCGGCACGGTTGGTGAGGTCCACATCGGGCCATTGCGCGACCAGAGGTTCGCCGTACCAACCAAACACGCCCTCGGCGTTGGCAACCAGTCGGACCGCCGCGTAGCTGCCGGTGCCGTCGGCGCCGTGTGCCACGAATACGAGTTGTCGCTGCCCGACGGCGCTGTGCTTCTGTCCACCGGGCTGGAAGTCGACGTCCGGGTTGACGCGGTCATACTCGGCCAGCTCTTCAGTCGAAAGGTGGGCGGCGAATTGGCTTCGGGCGTCGCGGAACGAAATCACGCCGCCAGACTCGACCACGGTCATGGTGCCGTCCTTGATCGTCGTCGGGTCCTGTGTGGACTCGACCAGGAGTGTGGTGATCGTCGCCGGCTCGCCGCCTGTGTCGGCGTCGTAGACGACTCGGGTTGAGCTCACCGTCCCGATGACTACATTCACGATGAAGTCTTGCTTCGCGAACTCGCCCAGCGATGGTGCGGCGTACGGTCGGCTCAGGGTGCCCTCGCCCCGCATCACGATCGGGTCGGAGACTTTCGGGGTCGAGCTCGCCGCGCTCGTGGGCCTACTGTCCGGGGAGGTGCTCTCGGTGTTGTTGCCGCTGCAGGACGACAAGAGAAAGGTTGCGCAGACTGCGCCCACGGCGCCGGCTGTGCTGAGGCGGGTGCGGATCGGCTTGTTCATGGGGGCTCCCGGGTATGAGCTGCTCGAGCTTGGGGGGACGGACCTGGTAGAGGTGCTTGATGCCCTCGATGTCGTCGTCGCCGGGGTCGTTGACGGAGGTGTCCGCGACCCACACGTACATGATCATGGCCGGCCGGCTGAAGACGTGGGCCAAGCCCATCGCGTGGCCTAGCTCGTGCGCCACGATGCCCTGCCGGTGACCGGTAGGACCGCAGTAGTCCGGGTTCTTGATGAGCGAGCGGATGTTGACCTTCGACCAGTTCCAGTTCTGCTCGGGGTACGAGTGGAACACCCCGTCGTACCACCAGTATGTGAGAGCGCAGGCATCCGTTGCGTTGCTCTGCACCCAGTTGAAGACAACCTCGCCGTTCGCCTCGGACGCTATGGTCCAGTTGACTGGTGCGGCGCTCGCGTTCCAGTTGCCGACACCGGCAAGAGTGGCGGTCTCGATGTTCGCGACCGCGCTGGCCGTGAGGTAGTACTGGCGGCTGCTGACACCGCCGAGGAGCGTGTGATCGTCAAAGGTGTCGTAGGAGTTCGCGGGGACGCTCAGCAGCGAGACCACCGCTACAAGACCGCACAAGACGGCCCCGAGCGCGACCGATGAGCCTTTGCCTTGACCTCCACCTGGGTACTCCCTTGGTCGGCGGTCCCTGTTCGGCCTTCATCACGCGTGCGGCCACGGCAACTAGACGTTGCGGCACGTGTGTGTGGTTCCAGGAAGTCCGCGACCAGATCCCGGATGACACATCCGACGACATCGCAAGTGCCCGTGTGTGTAGAGGACTGGGCCTCACGGGGCCCGGTTGTTCTTCAGGCCAACGGTTGACGTAGGTGACACCGATCCGGTCCGCGAGCTTTCTGAAGCTCCTCGCCCTTCGGCCGCTATGCGTGGCCTCGTGCCTCGGCCATGACGGCCTCGACGGCCAGTGAGGCGAACGCCATCGCCGCACCCAGCGGCGCACCCGGGCCGGGGTAGGCCGACCCGAAGACCGATGCCGTGGAGTTGCTGGCGGCGTACAGGCCGGGGAGGGGCTCGCCCGCCTCGTCGAGCACGCGGCCGGCCGGATCCGTGACGAGGCCGCCCTTCGTGCCGAGGTCGGACAGCACGAACTGCGCGGCGAAGAAGGGGCCCTGCGTGAGCGGAACGAGTGCCTTGTTGGGGCTGCCGGCGGAGGCGAAGAAGGTGTCGTACTCGTCGGTGCCGCGGCCGAAGTCCTCGTCGACGCCGGCGGTGGCGAAGCCGTTGAAGCGCTCCACCGTCGCGGTGAGTACGACGGGGTCGAGACCCGCCGCGACCGCGAGCTCCTCGACGGTGTCGGCCTGCACCCAGGTGCCGGCGGCGAGGTGCTCGGCCGGCTCGCCCTCGGGCATCGCGATCGCCGGGAGCCGGCCGCCCTCGCTGGAGTCGAAGACGAACCACGACGGCGTGCGCTCCGGCGCAGCGGCCATGATCCGGCCGAACCGGACGTAGGGCAGGCACTCGTTGCCGTAGCGCTGCCCGGTCTGGTCGACCATCAGGCCGCTGCGGAAGCCGAGCGTGAAGGTGCCGCTGCCGTCGGGCTGGAGCAGGCCGGGGCAGAACCAGCCCTCGCCGGACCAGTCGGTCGCCGCGCCGACCGCGGCCGCCGCGTCGATGACCGCGCCCGTGTTGGTGCCGCGCGGCGCCATCGACCACTCGGTCCGACCGGGCGTGCCGTGCAGGGAGCGGCGCTCCGGGCTGCCCTCGAACCCGCCGGCGGCGACCAGGATGCCGCGCGTCGCGCGCACCTCGAGCGGGCCGTCGGGGCCGGTCGCGAGGACCGTCGTCACGCGGCCGGAGTCGTCGCGGCCGAAGCCGGTGACGTCGTGGCCCACGGCGATCGTCCCCCCGTCCCGCAGCACCATGGCCGCGAGCCGGCCGATCAGCGCCTGCCCGCCGGACAGCGTCGAGCGGCCCGGTCGGCCGGCGCGGTCGCGCTCGACCGGCGGGCGCAGGATCGCGTCGACCCGTGGGTCGAGCTCGTCGCGCCGGATCGCCTTCGGCTGGATGGAGCGGCCCATCGGCACCCGCCCGGGGGCGTCGTAGTACTCGGAGAACGGGATCCACTCGAACTCCATCAGCGGGTCCGCCTCGAGGGCGGCGACCAGCCTCGGTGCCTGCGCGAGCAGGGCCTCGACCCGGTCGTGGTCGGGCTTGTCGAGCACCGCGGCGAGGTACGCCCGCGCGCCCTCCGTCGAGTCCGGCAGGCCGGCGCGCTGCTGGACCTCGGTGCCCGGCAGCCAGCAGGCGCCGCCCGAGTACGCCGACGTCCCGCCGATCAGCGGCGTCCGCTCGAGGACCAGTGTCCGGAGTCCGGCCTTCGCTGCCAGGGCGGCCCCGGTCAGGGCGCCCCCTCCGGAGCCGACCACGACGACGTCGTACTCGGGGAGGAGCGGGGTGGGTGCGGCGGCGGTCTCGCTCATGGCGAAACGATAACGTGTTCTAGTTCCCTTGGGCAGGGCTCAGTCCCGCTGCCAGCGCCGGCCGAGCCGCCTCGGGATCGAGGTGGAGCCCGATGGCGACCAGCGTGCTCCGCTCCGGCGGCGGGCACGGCTCCACGTGCACCTGCCGGCCGACCACGTGCACCACGTGCCCGCGCAGCCGACGGCCGTGGCGTGTGGCGACCGTGCCCTTGATCCGGTAGGCGCCCTCGGGTGGTGCGGCGAGCAGGGCGTCGAGCGCGGCCGGGTCGACCGGCTCGTCCGCGGTCACGGTGACCGACGCGGCGTGCGCGTGCCCGTCCGCCGCCGGACGCTCGGCGCGGAGCAGGGCAGCCAGCGGCAGCTCGTCCTCGGGCTCGTCGATGCTCGCGACGTCGTACACGAGGGCGGGGTCGACCTGCCCGCCCGTCGTCCGTACGACGTGCACGTGCGGGTTGATCTCCCGCACGCGACCCTCGATCCGGCGCAGCGTGTCCTCGTCGGCGAGGTCGCACTTGTTGAGCACCACGAGGGTGGCGACGCTGAACCGGGCCGGCGGGAGGCCGCCGCCGTCGACGGTGTCGAAGTACTCCACCGCGTCGATCACGTCGACCACCCCGCCGGGTCGCACGTTGGGCGCCGCACTGGCGCGGATCATCTGCGCGAGTGCGCCGGGCTCGGCGATGCCGCTGGCCTCGACGACGATGACGTCCAGGCCGCGCCGCGGCTGGGCCAGCCGCTCGAGTGCGGCGTCGAGGCCGCCGGCGTCCTCGAGGCAGCAGAGGCAGCCGCCGGCGATCGAAGCGGGCTCGTCCACCTGCCCGCTGACCAGCGCCGCGTCGACGTTGATCGCGCCGAAGTCGTTGACGACGACGCCGACGCGCGCGCCGGGCTGGCGGAGCAGGTGGTTGAGCAGGGTGGTCTTGCCGGCGCCGAGGTGGCCGGTCAGGGCGACGACGGGGACACGGGGCACCGCGGCATCGTAGGACCCCCGTCGCCGGGCCGGACCGGTCAGCCCTGACGTCCCTTCATCCGCGGGTTCTGCTTGTTGATCACGTGGATCCGCCCGCGCCGGCGCACGACCTGGGCGCCGGGCTGGTTCTTGAGGGAGCGGATCGAGTTGCGGACCTTCATCGGGGATTCCTCTTCCCGGGACGTCCGGTCCGGGGGTCGACGAGGCCGTCCATCACCGCGCCGACGAGGCGGCGCGGCACCCGGAACCGCTCGCCGTCGATGGTGACCGGCACGAGGTCCGTCGCGGTCGCCTTCCACTGCGCCCGCCGGTGCCGGGTGTTGCTGCGCGACGTGCGCCGCTTCGGGACCGCCATCACGCCACCTCCCGGATCGGGCCGAGCCACGGCTCGAAGCCGTCCTCGGTGGCGAGGCGGCCGGTGTCGTCCGGGCCCGCCAGGAGTCCGTCGAACGCCGGCCGCAGGTGGTCCGGCGCCGCGCCGACGCCGGTGAGCACCACCCGCGTGAAGGGAGTACGCCGCCCCCACGCGCCGCGGTCCCCGATGCTGAGCTGGCCGCCGGCGCCGTCCCACTCGAGGATGCGCCCCGGCCGCGTGGGGAGCCAGAAGCACCCGCGCGAGCGGTGGGCACCGGAGCCCAGGCTCTCCAGCGACTCGAGCAGCCGCTCGGGGTGGAAGGCGCGCGTGGACTGCAGGTCGAGGCGCCACACGCCCTCGGTCGCGATCTCCGGCAGTGCGTCGCTGCGGGCGGGGTCGGTCCACGCGTCCGTGCGCTCGTGCTGGTGCAGCCGACCGGTGAGCGATGCGCCGTCGAGCCCGTGCCCGCCCTGCACCACGGCCACGCCCGGACGTGCCAGGGCACCGACCAGGCCGGCCGCCGCCGGGTCGACGGCGTCGTCGAAGGCCACCACGTCGGCGTACTCCACCATCGCGGCGAGCACCTCGCCGACGCCGCGGCGGTCGTCGTGCGAGCACTGGCGACCGCGGTCCGCGAGCAGGTCGTCGCCGAGCAGGTCGCGGACCGGGTGCCGGGCGCTGACCGCGGCGACGACGGCGGACACGCGCAGGAAGCGGGCCAGGCGGGTGTCCCAGGTCAGCACCGAGCACAGGTGTGCGGCCTCGGCGCCGACCGGGAGGTGGGCGACGATGCTCTGCCAGCGGCCGTCGCGGGCGAGCCGCTCCAGCGTGGGCAGGATGTCCTCACGGATCGCACAGCTCACGCAGGCGTGCTCGAGCAGGGTCTCGTGCGACTCGACGACGCCGGTCAGGTCGCTGACCGTGCGGGTGAGCACGCCGCGTTCGACGTCGATGTGGTGGCGTACGGCGACCGCACCCGGCAGGTCGAACTGCAGGCCGACCATCGTCGAGGCCATCGCGTCGGGGTCGACGCCGGCGATCAGGACGACGGGAACCCTCATCGCGCACCCCTGCCGTACCGCCGCTCGAACGCCTCCACGCGACCCTCGCTGTCGAGGACGCGACCCTTGCCGGTCCAGAACGGGTGGCTGTGCACCGAGACGTCGACGTCGACGACCGGGTAGGTGCGGCCGTCGACCTCGACCGTCTCGGCGGCCGGCCGGGCGGCCAGTGTCGACCGGGTGAGGACGAGGTCGCCCGTCGCGCGGTCGCGGAACGCCACCGGTCCGTGGTCGGGATGGATTCCTGGCTTCACGGTGTTGCCCTCTCGTGTTGTTAGAATGAGAATCGTTCTCAATCATGACACATGCAGGAACGGGAGGAGAAGACATGGCACGCACCTGCCAGGTGACCGGCGCCCGGCCGGCGTTCGGCAACAACGTGTCCCACTCGCACCGCCGGACGCGGCGGCGCTTCGACGTCAACATCCAGCGCAAGCGCTTCTGGGTGCCGTCGCTGGGGCGGCACGTGACGTTGCGGGTGAGCGCCCGCGGCATCAAGACCATCGACCAGCGGGGGATCGAGGCCGTCGTGGCCGACCTCCGCGCCCGAGGAGAGAGGTTCTGACATGGCGAAGAAGGGCAGCGACGTGCGGCCGATCGTGAAGCTGCGGTCCACCGCAGGCACCGGCTACACCTACGTCACCCGCAAGAACAGGCGCAACGACCCCGACCGGCTCGTGCTCAGCAAGTACGACCCCGTCGTCCGTCGCCACGTCGACTTCCGCGAGGAGCGCTGAGGACGTGGCGAAGCAGTCGAAGATCGCCGCCGAGGCGCGGCGGCGCGCGACGGTCGAGAGGTACGCCGCCCGGCGGGCCGCGCTCAAGGACGCGGTCCGCCGGGCCGAGCCCGGGACGCCCGAGCTCGCCGAGGCGGTGCAGGCGCTCGACCGGCTCCCGCGCGACGCCTCCCCGGTCCGGTTGCGCAACCGCGACCAGGTCGACGGCCGGCCGCGTGGGTACCTCCGCAAGGCCGGCCTGTCGCGGATCCGGTTCCGGGAGATGGCGCACCGCGGCGAGCTGCCCGGGGTGACGAAGTCGAGCTGGTGACCTGAGAGGGTGGGCCGCATGGGTCACGGCCACTCCCACCGCGCCACCAACGGCATCGACGACGAGATCCGGATCGGTACGACGGCCCGCACGGCGTTGCTCGCCGGCCTCGGGATCGCGTTCCTGCTCACGCTCGTCGGACTGGGCGTGTGGCTGCCGGCCGGCGACGCCGTCGACAAGGCGGCGGAGAACGGCGGCGCCGCCGCCCAGTTCGCTGCGCCCGGCGTGACCTTCCCCCGTGGCGAGATCGTGTCGGTCGCCCCGAAGTGCGCCGGCCAGGGCCTGCCGGACGGCTCCGGGTGCAGCACACTGACCGTGCGGGTCGACGGCGAGGACGACCCGGTCGTGGTCCCCGTTCCGCCCGAGGTCATCGACTCGGGTCTCGGCGAGGGCGACTCGGTCGAGCTGCTGCGCACGCCGCCGGCGCCCGACGCCGAGATCCAGACGGCGTCGTACTCCTACTTCGCGACGGACCGCGACGGCACGCTGGTCTGGCTCACCGTCTTCTTCGTCCTCGTCGTGCTCGCGGTCGCCCGCCTGCGGGGCCTGTTCGCGCTGCTCGGCCTCGCGGTCGGCGGCGCGGTGGTGTGGTGGTGGATGCTGCCCGCCCTGCTCGACGGCGCTCCCGGCGTCGGCGTCGCGCTGACCAGCGCGGCGGCGATCATGTTCGTCGTCCTCTACACGACCCACGGCTTCTCGCTGCGCACCAGCACGGCGCTCGCCGGCACCCTGGTCGGCATCGTCCTCACCGCCGGCATCGGAGTCGTCGCGATCGGCGACGCCCGGCTGACCGGGATCAGCGACGAGGGCGGCTCGATCCTGGCCACCTTCGGCGCGCTCGACTTCCAGTCACTGCTCGGCTGCGTCATGGTGATCGCCGGCCTCGGTGTCCTCAACGACGTCACGATCACCCAGGCCTCGGCTGTCTGGGAGCTGCGGGCCGTGAGCCCGCACGCGAGCCGCGCAGAGGTCTTCGCCGGCGCCATGCGGATCGGACGCGACCACATCGCCTCGACGATCTACACGATCGTCTTCGCCTACGTCGGGACCGCCCTGACCCTGCTGATGCTGCTGCGCGTCTACGACCGCCCGCTGCTCGAGCTGCTGTCCACCGAGCAGCTCGCCGAGGAGGTCGTGCGCACCCTGGTCACCTCGATCGGCCTGGTGCTCGCCGTCCCGGTCACCACGGGTCTGGCCGCGCTCGTCGCCTCGCCCCGCACCGCTCCTGCCGACGCGGCGGTGTCCTCGCCTCCCGCGTGACGGCCGTCTCCCGGCTACGGTGTGGGCGGACCTCAGCCGACGACTTTCGGGAGAACGCTGATGAGGATGCTGGAGCACCGGACCGCCAAGGGGACCGGTGAGGCCGTCAAGGCCAGCTACGAGACCGCCTGGGAGCGCACGCGCGCCCGGATCGACCGCGAGATCGCCACCGGGGACTCCCTGTTCTCGATCCTCGCCCGGATGAACCGGCTCGCGCTGGGCGACCACGAGGTCGACTTCTGGCGCAAGCAGCCCGGCGTCGCGCCGTTGTCCCGCCGCGTCCTCGACGCGTGGGACGTCGACGTCGACGAACGCCGCAGCCCCTACATCCCCGCGGTCATCAACGGCCGGTACGGCGTCCGGACGGCCTTCAGCCCGATGCGCTACCTCGCGGAACGGATCGGCGACGCCAACGTCGTGGTCGAGTTCGGCTCGGGCTGGTCGGCCAACCTGTTCCAGCTCTACCTGCTGCTCGGCAACCAGCGCAGCGAGGGCCTGAAGTACGTCGGCGCCGAGTACACCGAGGCCGGCCGTGGCGCCGGCAGCGTGCTGGCCGCCCACGACGGCCGCATCGACTACACCGCCGTGCCCTTCGACTGGACGCAGCCGGACTTCTCGTTCCTCGCCTCCCTGCCGCGCCCGCTCAACGTGGTCGCCTTCTCGCACCACTCCATCGAGCAGGTCGAGCGGATCAGTGAGAGGTTCCACCCGGGGCTGCGCGACATCGCCGACGAGCTCACGGTCGTCCACTTCGAGCCGGTCGGCTGGCAGCGCGACGCCGAGCTCCTCGAGCGCCGGATCGCGGACGACGCCGACTACTACCGCAAGGTCGCCCACGACCTCGGCATGTACCCCAAGCGGGTCCGCAACGCGCCGCGCTCCGACCTCGACATCACCACCGTCGAGGCCCAGGTCCGCGGTGCCGCATGGTGGTCCTTCACCCGCCGCTACAACCTCAACCTGCTCGAGCTGGTCGACGGCCTCAAGCCCCGCGACTGGGAGGTCGAGGACGTCCTCTTCGACTACGACTCCCTGCGCAACCCGCTCAACCCCTCGACGCTGCTGACCCTGCAGGCGAAGCCGAAGGGTTAGCCCTCCGCTCGCGCGGTGACCGGGCTTCCTGCTCGGTCTCGGGCGGACGCGCGCCCCACCGCCCGACACCTGCCGTCACGGAGCTCACTTCACCGCTCCCGCCGGGGCGCCGTCGGATTGCGTCATACGGATCGAGCGCCCGGACGACCACTTCGCATGACGTTCGGACGCCCCGCCCGACCGAAGCGCGAAGCAGATCGCTCCCTCAGAGCGAGGGATCCGTCCACGCCAGCTGGACCACCTCGGCGCCGCGGTCGCGCGAGACGACCCGGCCCCGACCCGGCTGGGCCGGGCCCGGCCGGATGTTGCCGAGCAGCACGCCCTCGTCGCGGTTGCCGGACAGCAGGAT
>DATLIG010000320.1:0-5681 GCA_035539555.1 Nocardioides sp.
GGTCAGAGGAGCGAAGCAGCCGGGCTGTCGAGGAACCACACCGTCTCGGCGGTCCCGCGGACGCCCCGTGCCGGCGTCTCCCGCAGTGCACCCGCCTCGTCCTCGGGTGCCACCGCGGCGAGGCCGCGGCGCACGGCGTCGGCCTTGCCCTCGCCACTGACGAGGAACCACACCGCCTGCGCCCTGTTGAGTGCCTCGAACGTCAGCGACACCCGGTCCGGCGGCGGCTTGGGGGAGTCGTGGACACCGATGGCGATGGCGTCGACCGCCTCCAGGCCGGGGTGGCCGGGGAAGAGCGAGGCGATGTGGCCGTCCGGGCCGACGCCGAGCATCAGCACGTCGAAGTCGCCGCTGCCGGTCGAGCGGATCGTGGCGGCGTACGCGTCGGCGGCCTCCTCGGCCGTCGCCACCTCGTCGGACGCCGGGGCGGGGTGCACCCGGCGGGCGCCGACCTCGTCGAGGAAGGCAGCCCGGGCCTGACCGACATTGCGGTCGGGGGAGTCGGACGGCACGAACCGCTCGTCGCCGAAGTAGAACTGCACGGCACCCCAGTCGACGCCCGACGCGTCCGCGAGCCGGGCGATCTCTCGGTGGACGGCCTCGGCGATGGTGCCGCCGGTCAGGCCGATGTCGGGGACGTGCCCGGCGGCCTGGGAGTCGGCGATCCGGTTGAGCAGTTCGCCGGCGACGGCGGTGGCGAGCGCGGTGGCGTCGGCGTGGACCTCGACGAGGGGAGCAGGGCGGTCGGAGGTCATCGTGAGCGGTGCTCCCGGTAGTAGCGGATGAGGGCCTGCGTGGAGGCGTCCTGCCCGGCGAGCACGGACTCGTCGCCGTCGATCGCGGGCGCGACCTGGAGGGCGAGCTGCTTGCCGAGCTCGACTCCCCACTGGTCGAAGCTGTCGATGCCCCACACCACCCCCTGGGTGAAGGTGATGTGCTCGTAGAGCGCGATCAGCTGGCCGAGCACTCCCGGCGTCAGCGACGGCGCCATGATCGACGTGGTGGGCCGGTTGCCGGTGAAGACGCGCGCCGGGACGAGTGCCTCGGCCGTGCCCTCGGCGCGGACCTCGTCGGCCGTCTTGCCGAACGCCAGCGCCTTGGTCTGGGCCAGGAAGTTGGCCAACAGGAGCTCGTGGACGTCCGTGTCGCCGTCGACCAGCGGGTAGGCGGGCTCCGCGAACGCGATGAAGTCCGCGGGGATGAGCCGGGTTCCCTGGTGGATCAGCTGGTAGAAGGCGTGTTGGCCGTTGGTGCCCGGCTCACCCCAGAAGACCTCGCCGGTGTCCGTGGTCACCGGCGTGCCGTCCCAGCGCACGCCCTTGCCGTTGGACTCCATCGTCAGCTGCTGGAGGTACGCCGGGAATCGGTGCAGCAGCTGGGCGTAGGGCAGCACGGCGTGGGTCTGCGCGTCGAGGAAGTTGACGTACCAGATGTTCAGCAGGCCCATCAGGGCCGGGACGTTCTGCTCCAGCGGGGCGGTCCGGAAGTGCTCGTCCATGGCGTGGAAGCCCGCGAGGAACTCCTCGAACCGCTCCGGCCCGATGGCGACCACGAGTGAGGTGCCGATGGCGGAGTCGACGGAGTAGCGTCCACCGACCCAGTCCCAGAACCCGAAGGCGTTCGCGGGATCGATGCCGAAGGCGGCGACCTTGTCGAGTGCCGTCGACACGGCGACGAAGTGGCGCGCAACGGCGGCGGAGGCGGCCTCGTCCCCGGCCTCGATCGCTCCGGCCGAGCGCAGGGCGTCGAGCAGCCAGGTCCGGCACAACCGGGCGTTGGTCAGTGTCTCGAGCGTCCCGAACGTCTTGCTCGACACGATGAACAGCGTCGTCGCCGGGTCGAGGCCGGCAAGGGTGGTGGCCGCATCCGTCGGGTCGATGTTGCTGATGAACCGGCACTCGAGCCCGTCCTGGACGTACGGCGCCAGCGCCTCGTAGGCCATCACCGGACCGAGGTCGGAGCCGCCGATGCCGATGTTGACGACGGTGCGGATCCGCTCACCGGTGACGCCGGTCCACGCACCGGAGCGCACCTCGTCGGCGAAGGCGTAGACCCGACGCAGTACGTCGCGCACGTCGTCGACGACGTCGTGGCCGCCGACCTCGAGGTCGGCGTCGGCTGGTTGCCGCAGGGCGGTGTGCAGGACCGCCCGGTCCTCGGTGACGTTGATGTGGTCGCCGCGCAGCATCGCGTCGCGGCGTGCCTCGAGCCCGACCTCGCGGCCCAGCTCGACGAGCGCGGTCAGGATGACGTGGTCGACGAGGTTCTTCGACAGGTCGACGTGGAGCTCGCCGGCGTCGTAGGTGAGCCGGGAGGCGCGCTCCGCGTCCTCGGCGAACCACCGCCGCAGGTCGGGGGTGAAGCCGTCGGCGACCTTGGTGAGCGTCGTCCAGGCGGCTGTGGAACGGGGGTCGACCGGCGCCGCGCCCATGGCCTCAGCCCTGGGTGGGACCAGCGACGGCGGCCATCTGCGTCCTGACCGTGTCGATCAGCTCGGTCCAGGACGCCTTGAACTTGTCGACGCCCTCGGTCTCGAGCACGGCGAACACGTCGTCGAGGTCGATCCCGGCGGCAGCGAGCTGGTCGAAGACCCCCTGTGCCTCGGCGGCCTTCCCGGTGACCTCGTCGCCGGTGACCTCGCCGTGGTCGGCGAAGGCCTGCATCGTCTTCTCCGGCATCGTGTTGACGGTGTCGGCGACGACCAGGTCGCTCACGTAGAGCGTGTCCGGGTAGGCAGGGTTCTTGACGCCGGTCGAGGCCCACAGCGGACGCTGCGCGTGGGCGCCGGCGGCGGCGAGCGACTGCCAGCGGTCGGAGGCGATGACCTCCTCGAAGGCGGCGTACGCGAGCCGGGCGTTGGCGACCGCGGCCCGGCCGCGCAGCGCCAGCGCCTCGTCCGACCCGATCTTCTCCAGGCGGGCGTCGATCTCGGTGTCCACGCGCGACACGAAGAAGGACGCGACCGAGCGGATCGTCGACAGATCGATCCCGGCGGCCTGGGCCTTCTCGAGACCGGCGACATAGGCGTCCATGACGGCGCGGTAGCGCTCGGTGGAGAAGATCAGGGTGACGTTGACGCTGATCCCCGCAGCGATCACCTCGGTGATGGCCGGCAGGCCCTCGAGGGTGGCGGGGATCTTGATCAGCGCGTTGGGGCGGTCGACGGCGGCCCACAGCGCCTTCGCCGAGGCGATGGTGGCGTCGGTGTCGTTGGCGAGCGTGGGCTCGACCTCGATCGAGACCCGGCCGTCGTCCTTCGTCGCCGCGGCGACCGGTGCGAGCACGTCGCAGGCGTTGCGCACGTCGTCGGTGGTCAGCGCGAAGATCACGCCGTCGGCGTCGGCGCCGTCCGCGACCAGGCTGCGCACCTGGTCGTCGTACCGCTCGCCGTTGGAGATGGCGCTGGCGAAGATCGTGGGGTTGGTCGTCACGCCGACGACCGACGAGCCCGCGACGAGCTCGGCGAGGTTGCCGGTCTCGATCCGCTCGCGGGACAGGTCGTCCAGCCAGATGGAGACGCCGGCGTCCGCCAGTGCCTTGAGTCGGTCAGTCATGAGTCCTCCTTGTGAGAGATGCGTGGTACGGCGGGCGGCCGGTCAGGCTCCCGCTGCAGCGATGCTTTCCTTGGCGGCCGCCGCCACGGCCTCGGGGGTGAATCCGAACTCGCGGAACAGGGTGCCGGCGTCGGCGCTCGCTCCGTAGTGGTCGATGCTCACGATGCGGCCGGCGTCGCCGACGTACTCGCGCCATCCGGTCTTCGTGCCGGCCTCGACGGAGACACGGGCCTTCACGATCGGCGGGATGACCGCGTCGCGGTAGGCCTGGGTCTGCGCCTCGAACCACTCCAGGCAGGGGAGCGACACCACGCGGGCGCCGATGCCGTCCGCCGCGAGCTGCTCGCGGGCCGCGACGGCCAGCTGCACCTCGGAGCCGGTGGCCAGGAGTACGACGTCGGGCTCGCCGCCCTCGGAGTCGATCAGCACGTAGCCGCCCTTGGCGACGTCGTCGGTCGTGGCGAAGCCGTCGGTGCCGCGGGGGAACGTCGGGACGTTCTGGCGGCTGAGGATCAGGCCGGCCGGGCGGTCGTTGTTGCGCAGCACCTGCAGCCACGCGGCGGCGGTCTCGTTGGCGTCGGCCGGGCGGATGATGTCGAGGCCGGGGATGCCGCGCAGCGCCCAGAGGTGCTCGATCGGCTGGTGGGTGGGACCGTCCTCGCCGAGTCCGATCGAGTCATGCGTCCACACATAGGTGACCGGCACCTTCATCAGGGAGGCCACGCGGACGGCGCCACGCATGTAGTCCGAGAAGGTGAGGAAGGTGCCTCCGAAGACGCGGGTGCCGCCGTGGACGGCGATGCCGTTCATGATCGCGCCCATGCCGTGCTCGCGGATGCCGAAGTGCAGCACGCGGCCCTGGTACGGGTCGCCCTGCCACTCCTCGACGGAGCGGTCGACCGGCAGGAACGACTTGGCGTCCTTGATCGTCGTGTTGTTCGAGCCGGCGAGGTCGGCCGAGCCGCCCCACAGCTCCGGCATGACCGGGGCGAGGGCGTTGATCACCTTGCCGGAGGCGGCACGGGTCGCGACGCCCTTGGCGTCGGCCTCGAAGACCGGCAGCGCGGCTTCGATGCCGTCGGGCAGGCGCCGCTCCTTGAGCCGGTGGAAGGTGGCTGCGCCCTCGGGGTGGGCGGCGGCCCAGGCGTGGAACTGCTCGTTCCACTCGGCGGCCCACTCCTTGCCGCGGGCGACGAGCCCGCGGGTGTGGGTGAGGACGTCCTCGGGCACCTCGAAGTGCTTCTCGGGGTCGAAGCCGAGCACGACCTTGGTCGCGGCCACCTCGTCCGCGCCGAGGGCCGAGCCGTGCGCGTCATCTTCATGCCGTCGCCCGCGAGCGGCTGAAACTTCGAGATGCCGAAGTCGATCAGCTTGACGAAGTCGGCTTTGCCCGCCTTCTCGCGCAGCACGAAGATGTTGTCGGGCTTGAGATCGCGGTGGACGATGCCGGCGCGGTGCGCGGCGCCGAGCCCCACCAGCACCTGACGGATGAGCGGCGCGAGCTGCGCCGCGCTCAGGCGTCCGGCGTTCTTGATCCGACTCGACAGCGACTCGCCGTCGAGGAACTCCATCACGATGTAGCGATCGCCGTCGTCGAGCCCGCCGAGATCCAGAACCTCGAGGATGTGATCATTGCCGATGCGGCCGGCCGCCTGCGCTTCCCGCTCGAAGCGCTGCATCACCTCGGCGTTGCCGGTGAAGGCCGCGTGCAGCACCTTGATCGCGACGCGGCGATTGATGCGGACGTTCTCGCCCTCGTAGACGGCACCCATGCCGCCCTCGCCGATCAGCCGGTGGATCCGATACTTGCTTTCGATGATTTGGCCGATCTCGAGACTCATGAGCTCACACTACGTCTGACCCCTTACAACGGTCCCCGGCAGGTCCTGGGCGAGCATACAGTGTGGGACGAGTGCCGGCTGCCCCGGCGCGCAAGCGTCTGAAATTCATGCCCTTTTGAAACGCCGCGCGGCGAGGGCCCGCGCGCACGGCTATCCCGCCGCAGCCCGCTGTGTAGGATGCGCGCATGCAGACGCTCGGAGGGGTTCTGGTTCGCCCACTCCCCTACTTCCTCTTGGCATTGGCGCTGACTCTGGCCCCAGCCACGGGCTTCGCGCAGTCTGATGA
>DATLIG010000321.1:0-4467 GCA_035539555.1 Nocardioides sp.
TCACGGGCGACAGCCTATTGACCGCCCGCCGCCTCAGTCACAGCCGAGCCCCTGCTGGTACTCCACCGGCACCCGGCCCCGACCCACCTCCGCGGACATCTCCCAGACCACCTCGGGGTAGTCGCCATCAGCGTTCATCGCTCGTAGGACCGGCCACTGCCGGCTGGTGGCGAGCGCGTCCTGCGCACGCTGCACGCCGGCCGCGTCGTCGCGTTCCCTCGCCTCGGCGAAGGACTCGATCCAGCCGCAGACCACGGCACCGGCCACGTCGGCGCCCAGGTGGTAGGGATCAGCCTCGGTGGACTCGATGTCACCAGCGGCCAGGCCCGGCGGGAGGGGGACGCCGGCCAGCGCCTGCCCGATCGCGTCGTCGCGCTCCGCGCCGGTCACGAACCTGGCCGGCAGGTGGTCGTCCAGGTCGGCGGCATCGATCGCGGTGAGCCGGGAGAGCAGCGCGCGGAAGGCGGTCTCGTCCATGCCCGAGCCGCGGACCTCGAGGAAGACGTCGCCGTCGGGCTGGCGGATGACGGTGTGGTCGGTGACGTCGTAGGCCCACAGCAGGGCGGGGAGGCCCAGCAAGCTGACCTGCTCACCGGGGTCCACCTTCGGGTTGTCGATCCGCTCGCGGTCGGCGACGTACTGCTGGTGGAGGTCCGCCTCCTTCCAGGTGATCTCCACCTGCTCACCGCCGTTCTCGTAGTCCAGCGAGCCGTAGCCGGGCTGCACGGTGGCCGACTCGAGCTTCCAACCGGGCTCGTCGAGGACCGCGAGGCTCCCCCTGCCGGGGGCGGCGAACGGAGGCTCGGTGACCAGGTCGGGGCTGTCCGCGAGCAGGCGCGGCAGACCGATGGCACCGGCGATCACGACCGCGGCTGCCGCGGCTCCGGCGGCCGGCAACAACCAGCGCCGGCGCGCGGCGGGCTCACCCGCGGTGACCTCGGGGACGGTCTCGGTGGACAGGCTCATGATCTCCTCCAACAGCTCGGCGCGGCCCTCGCGGATGGGGAGCCGGGCGACGTCGGCGTCGGTGATGCTGCGGTTCATCGGAGCTCCTCCTTCGGGCTCGTCGGGACGGGTTCACCAGGGAGATGTCCGGGCGGAGGCGGATCGTTGCCGAGCAGGTCGCGCAGCCGGGCCTTCGCCCGCGACAGCCGGGGACGTACGACGGTGCCGGGCAGCCCGAGCACCTCGCCGATCTCGCGCGGCTCGAGCCCCTCCCACAGGTGGAGCTGCAGCACCTCCTCGTCGCGGGCGCTGAGCCGCTGCATCGCCGCGGTCACGTCCGCTCGGTGCACCACCTCGTCGGCGAGGTCGGCCATGGCCTGGGCGACCTGGACCCGGAGCCGCTGGCCGAGGGCGGCGCGGCGGCCGTCTCCACGACGCTGGTTGGCGAGCGTGCGGCGGGCCACGCCGTAGAGCCAGGGACGGGCCGCGTCGCCGACGGGCACGTGCGCCAGGCGACGCCACGCCACGAGGAAGGTGTCCGCGGTCGCGTCGGCGGCGTCCTCCGGCCGGTCGGTACGACGCAGCGTGAAGCCGAGGACGGCGTCGAAGTGGGCGGCATAGAGCCGTCGGAAGTCGTCCTCGCGGACGGCGGTCTCCCTCATGCCCCTCCCATGTCCGGTTCGAGGGCGATCGTTGCACTCGTCCTTCACGTGTAACTAAACTGGATTACAACACTTAGTGACCGGAGACGCCGATGAACCGCGAACCGCGACCCGACTTCCTCCTCGTCGGCGCCCCGAAGGCCGGCACGAGCGCACTCCACCTCGCGCTCGCCGCCCATCCCGACGTCTTCGTGACGACGCCGAAGGAGCCGAAGTTCTGGCTCTGCGAGGGCGCACCGCCCCCGCACTGGGGCGGCCCCGGCGACCGCCACTCTCAGCAGGAGTGGGTCTGGCACGAGGACGCCTACGCCGACCTGTTCCGCCCCGCGCCACCGGGCAGCCTGCGGGGCGAGTCGACGCCCTTCTACCTCTGGCATCGCGGCGCCCAGCGGCGGATCGCGGATGCCCTTCCGGACGTGAGGCTCGTCGCCGTCGTACGCGATCCGATCGACCGGGCCTACAGCAACTGGATGCACCTGTGGTCCGACGGCCTCGAGCCGGAGGCGGACTTCGAGACCGCGTTCGCGCGGCAGGCCGAGCGCATCGCAGCCGGGTTCGCGCCGTTCTGGCGCTACCGCGACCTCGGCCTGTACGGCGAGCAGCTGCGCGACCTCTTCAAGCTGGTCGACCCGGCGCGGGTGCTGATCGTGCGCTACCGCGACATCGTCGACCACCCCGTCGAGACCGTCGACCGCACCTGCCGCTTCCTCGGCATCCGCGAGGGCCAGGTCACCGGCATCCCCCGCGACAACTCACGGCCCTACGTCGCGCCGGGCTGGCGTCCGCGCGTCTTCGGGCCCGCCGTCCGAGCCGGCGCCTGGGCCGGGCAGTTCGCGCCACCGCAGGTGTGGCGGCGGCTCAGCGTCCCCGTGGTCGCGCGGCTCCAGACCGCCGAGGCGCTCCGGCCCTCGCTGACCCCGGCCCAGCGCGAGCGGCTGCTGCCCGCCTTCGCCGACGACATCGAGCTGCTGTCCGACCTGACCGGTGAGGACTTCTCCGACTGGCTCTCGACCCGCGACCGCGGGTCCTTCGCCGAACGGGTCAGCGCACGACCGTGACCAGGTCGTGCGCGCCGTCCGGGCGGGCGGCCTCGACGTAGAAGCGCGTGCGGCCGTCCGGAAGAGGCACGGCGGAGGCGTAGCGCCACGCGCCGTCGCCGTACGGCGACGAGACCGGCGGGCCCTCGGCCGCGACGTAGCGTGCGCCGTCCCACGTCGCGATGCCGGTGGTCTCGAACCAGTTCGAGGCGGCGTCGGGGCGGCCGTCGTACAGGATCGTGCGCGGACGGCCCTCGGCGACGGGCAGGACGGCGGTGGCGCGGGCGCCGCGGGCGTCCCACGCGCCCGGCCGGCCGGCGAGCACCTCGCCGTGGTCGGTCCACACGAGGCCGTCGGGGCTGCTCAGCAGGCGACTGGTCATCCGGTCCTCGTGCCCGGCCTCGGTGAGCGGATGACAGCACAGCAGCATCTCCCAGCCGTCGGGCCCGTGGGTGACGACGGGGTCCTTGACCGCGACCGTGGCGTCGCCCGGGAGCACGCGGTGCCGCTCCCCACCCGGCAGCTCCTCCGGCGTCGCGGCAGTGAGGCTCTCGACCCACCAGTGCTTCGAGTGGGGCGTCGCGCAGGACAGGTAGAGCCGCCAGCCCACACCCGGCACCGGGACCAGGACGGGCCGCTCGAAGGACTCGCAGCCGAACGCGTCGCGGTGGACCTCGGCGACCGGCGTGAAGTGCTCGCCGTCGTCCGAGCGCGCGACGACCACGCTGACACCGCGGCCCGCGTCCAGCGGCCGACGGACCCGGTAGGTCAACCAGAAGGTGCCGTCGACCAGCACGGCGCTCGCCGCCCCCGCCCAGTTGCCGGCGCCCGGCGCCGGCGCGGGTACGACGACCCGCGCGTCGTCGTACGTGGGCACGGTGAGGGCAGCCAGGCTCATGCGCCGATGATACTCGACCGAATGACTCGACATTGGGGGTCGCTGCGCGAGGCACGGGAGGCGGGTGGCACAGTATCGCCATGACGGAGTCCGCACCGACCCCCGACAGCACGCTCGCCCACGGTCCCGTGGTCTGGGAGGACGAGGTCTGGATCCTCGCCCAGCACGATGCGGGCGACCTGCTCGGCCTGACCCTGCACCACCGCGAGGACGAGGGCCTGGGCCAGCTGTCCGACGAGCACGCATCGCAGCTGGGCCGCATCGGCAACCGGCTGGTCCGGATCATCGAGCACCTGCCGGAGGCCGGCAGCGTCACCCTGGGCCGCGTGCCCGGTGGCCACGTCCGGCTGACGTTCGAGGTTGCCGGCGTCACCGACGCCCAGCTCCACGACGTCGCCACGAAGCTCGCCAACTGGGGCGGCGACGCCCGCGCCTGAGGAGGCTGCCATGTCGGTCGTGAAGATCAACGCCATCCACGTGCCCGAGGGCGCCGGAGCCCAGCTCGAGGAGCGGTTCGCCGCCCGGGCCGGCGCCGTCGAGGGCTCCCCCGGGTTCCTCGGCTTCCAGCTGCTCCGGCCGACCGCCGGCGAGGACCGCTACTTCGTCGTCACCCAGTGGGCCGACGAGGAGTCGTTCGCCGCATGGCGCGACGGCCAGGGCAAGGCCGCCCACGCGGAGAAGCCCGGCGAGGCGCCGCGCAAGCCGGTCGCGACCGGCGCGGACCTCCTCGAGTTCGAGGTCGTCCTTGAGGTGAAGCCCGCCTGACCCCTCCGCTGGTCGAGTAGCCCGCCTCACTCCGGCGATCTCGATACGCGCGTCGCGACCTCGTGCCTCGGCCGCGGCGCTACTCGATCTGCCCGACCCAGCGGTGGGACGCGAGCAAGCTCGCGTCCCACCGGTCGGTCACTTCTGCAGGTAGCAGGGC
>DATLIG010000322.1:0-25956 GCA_035539555.1 Nocardioides sp.
GTGCGTGCCCGGACGAGGGCCTGGATCTGGCGACCATCGCCGGCTGGACCGCCGCCACCGTCGTCGTCACCCCGTGGCACGGCGTGCTCATCCCCGAGGAGAACTGATGACCGACCTGACCGCTCCGCCGCGTCGGTACGACTACATCGCCGACGGACCGGCGATCTACGTCGACTCCTTCGCCACCATCCGCCGGGAGTCCGACCTCTCCGGCATCCCCACCGAAGCCGAGAAGGTCGCGGTGCGGATGATCCACGGCAGTGGCCAGACCGACCTGGTCCGCGACCTCGTCGTGCACCCCGGCCTGGTGGCCGCGGCCCGCGGCGCCCTGTCGGCCGGGGCGCCGATCCTCTGCGACGCCCGGATGGTCGCGATGGGCATCACGGCCGGCCGTCTGCCGGCCGACAACCCGGTGCACTGCTTCCTCACCGACCCGCAGGTCCCGGCGCTCGCCGCGCGGTGGTCGACGACGCGCACCGCGGCGGCGGTCTCGCTCTGGGAGCCGCTGCTCGAAGGGGCCGTGGTCGCGATCGGCAACGCCCCGACGGCGCTCTTCCACCTGCTCGAGATGATCCTCGACGGCGGTCCCCGCCCGGCGGCGATCGTCGGCTGTCCGGTCGGGTTCATCGGCGCCGCGGAGTCCAAGGACGCGCTCGCCTCCTTCGCCGACGACCACGGCATCGACATCCCGTTCGTCACCGTCCGTGGTCGCCGCGGCGGCTCCGCGATGGCGTCGTCGGCCGTGAACGCACTGGCCCAGGAGACGGAATGACCGGCAGCTTCCACGTCGTCGGCATCGGACCGGGCGACCCCGAGCTGATCACCCGCAAGGCCGAGCGCCTGATCGGCGCCGCGTCGGTGGTGGCCTTCCACGCAGGCGTGCGCACGACGTCCCACGCACGCCGCATCGCCGCCCACCTGATCCCGGCCGGCGCCGTCGAGGAGGAGCTGCGCTACCCCGTGACGACCGGGACCACCGAGCACCCGGGCGGGTACGTCGGCGCGCTGGCCGACTTCTACGACGACTGCGAGGCGCGGCTGGCCCTCCACCTCGAGGCCGGCCGCGACGTCGTGCTCCTGGCCGAGGGGGACCCGCTCTTCTACGGCTCCTCGATGTACCTCGTCGACCGGTTCCGTGACCGCTTCTCGGTCGACGTCGTCCCCGGGGTGCCGGCCTTCGCGGCCGCCACCGCGACCATCCCGGCCCCGCTGGTGCGGCAGGACGACGTGCTCACCGTCCTCCCCGGCACGCTGCCCGAGCCCGAGCTCGCCCGCCGCCTCGCCGACACCGACGGCGCCGTGATCATGAAGCTCGGCCGCACCTTCCCCGCCGTCCGCTCCGCGCTGGAGCAGGCCGGGAGGCTCGAGGGAGCGCTGTACGTCGAGCGCGCCTCCCAGCCCGAGGAGCGGTGGCTGCCCGTCGCGGACGTCGACGAGGCCTCGGTGCCGTACTTCTCGCTGATCGTCGTCCCTGGCGACTCGGCCCGGCCCGCCACGGCGGCCCGCCTCCGCGCGACGACGCCGGTCGAGGAGGTCGCGCAGCGACTCCCGGTGGTCGAGGAGGTCGCGCAGCGACCGTCACGGGACCCCCGGGCCGCCGAGCTCCTCGTCATCGGCCTCGGCCCGGGCCCCGCCGGCTGGCACACCCCCGAGGCGTCGGCGGCGCTGGCCGTGGTCGCGCACGTGGTCGGCTACGCGCCGTACGTCAACCGCGTCCCGCAGCGCCGCGGCCTCCAGCGGCACGCCTCCGGCAACACCGTCGAGGTCGACCGGGCCCGGTTCGCGCTCGACCTCGCGCTGCGCGGCGAGCGGGTGGCCGTGGTCTCGGGCGGCGACGCGGGCGTCTTCGGCATGGCCGCCGCGGTCTTCGAGGCCGCGGCCGACCCGGCCCACCCCGAGCACGCCGGAGTCCCGGTGCGGGTGCTGCCCGGGGTCAGCGCGATCCAGGCGGTGGCCGCCCGCGCGGGCGCCCCGATCGGCGCCGACTTCGCGGTGATGAGCCTGTCCGACCGCCTCAAGCCCTGGCCCGTCGTGGAGCGCCGGCTGCGCGCCGTTGCCGAGGCCGACCTGGTGCTCGGCATCTACAACCCGGCCTCCCGCTCACGCCGCGAGCAGGTCGTCGAGACCCAGAAGATCCTGCTGGAGCACCGCTCCCCCGACACCGTCGTCGTGGTGGGCCGCGACGTCGGCCGCGCGGAGGAGTCGCTGACCGTGACCACCCTGGGCGAGCTCGACACCGACGCGGTCGACATGAAGTGCCTGCTGATCATCGGCGCCTCCTCCACCCGCGTGGAGCCCAACGGCACCGTCTGGACGCCGCGATGGGTCGACTGATGGGCGACCCGCGGATCACCGTCGTCGGCATCGGCGCCGACGGCCATCTCCCACCCGCGGCCGCCGACCTCGTGGCCGGTGCCGAGGTCCTGCTCGGTGGCGAGCGCCACCTCGCGCTGGTCGCGCCCGCCGAGGGCCAGGAGCGCCGTGCCTGGCCGCGCCCGCTGTCGTCGCTCGCCACCTTCCTCGGTGAGTACGACGGCCGGCGGGTCGTCGCGCTGGCCTCGGGTGACCCGCTGGTCTCCGGGATCGGTACGACGCTCATCCGGCTGCTCGGCGCCGATGCGGTCGACGTCGTACCGGCGGTGTCGTCGGTGGCACTCGCGCGGGCCCGGATGGGCTGGTCGGCGGAGGAGTCGACGGTGGTGACGCTGGTCGGTCGCGACCCCGCGGCGCTGCGGCGCGAGCTGGTCGCGGGCGCACGGATCATCGTGCTGTCCTCCGACGAGGCGACGCCGGCCGTGGTCGCCACGCTGATCGAGCAGGCTGGCTTCGGCGCCAGCACCATCCACGTCCTCGGAGACCTGGGCGGCGCCAGCGAGACGCGGGACACCTTCCCGTGCCCCGTGCCGCGGCTGCACGTCCTCGCGATCGAGGTGACCGGCAGCGGCCCCGCCTCGTGGGCGCCCGGACTGCCCGACGATGCCTTCGAGCACGACGGCCAGCTCACCAAGCGCGACGTCCGCGCGAGCGCACTGTCCCGGCTCGCTCCGGCGCCCGGTGAGCTGCTCTGGGACGTGGGTGCGGGAGCCGGCTCGGTCGGCATCGAGTGGCTGCGCGCGCACCCACGCACCGACGCCGTCGCGGTCGAGGCCGACCCCGAGCGTGCGGCACGGATCCACCGCAATGCGGAGGTCCTCGGCGTCCCGCGACTGCGGGTCGTGGAGGGGAAGGCCCCCGACGCCCTGGCCGACCTGCCTCAGCCCAACGCCGTCTTCGTCGGCGGCGGCGCCACCGCCCCCGGCCTGCTCGACCTGTGCCGCGAACGCCTCGCCCCCGGCGGCCGGCTGGTCGCGCACGGCGTCACCCTGGAGACCGAGCAGCTGCTGGTCGCGGCCCTCCACACGCACGGCGGCGAGCTGACCCGGCTGTCCGTCGAGCACGTGACGCCGCTCGGTGGACGGTTCACCGGCTGGACCCCGGCCCGTGCGGTCACGCAGTGGGCCTGGACGAAGGAGACCCCGTGACCGTGCACTTCGTGGGCGCCGGTCCCGGCGCCGCCGACCTGATCACCCTGCGCGCCGCCTCCCTGCTCGGCGTCGCGGACGTCGTCCTCTACCCCGGCACCTACATCGACTCTCAGCTGTTGTCCCACTGCCGTGACGACGCCGACCTCGTCGACACCCAGGACCTGGACCTCGACCGGATCACGGAGGTGATGGCCGAGGCGCACGCGGCCGACCGCGACGTCGTACGGCTGACGTCCGGCGACCCGTCGCTCTACTCCGCGCTGCACGAGCAGACCCGCCGCCTCGACGCGGCGGGCGTACCGTGGGACGTCACCCCCGGCGTACCCGCCTATGCCGCAGCCGCCGCGATCGTCGGCCGTGAGCTGACGGTGCCGCTTGTCGCCCAGTCGGTGGTGCTGACCCGCACCCAGGCCCGTTCGACGGCGATGCCCGAGCGCGAGTCGCTGGCGGCCTTCGCCGCGACCGGCGCCACGCTCGTCCTGCACCTGGCGATCACCCGGACCCGCGAGCTGATGGCCGAGGTCGCGCCGTTCTACGGCGAGGACTGCCCGGTCGCGGTCGTGTCGCGGGCCTCGCAGCCCGAGGAGCTCGTGCTGCGGGGCACGGTGGCGACCGTCCCCGGCCTGGTCGAGGAGGCAGGGCTGCGACAGGCGGCCGTGATCCTCGTCGGCCCAGCCCTCGCCTCCGCGTCGGATGCCGAGTCCTACCTCTACTCCACCGAACGAGTCGCCCGGAAGGAGCGTCTGCGATGACGCAGCAGTTCCCGTTCAGCGCGGTGGTCGGGGCGGACGGTCCCGACGGACCCGACCCGATGGCCCTCGCGCTGCTCCTCACGACGATCGCGCCCGACGTGGGCGGCGTCCTCGTCCGCGGCGAGAAGGGCACCGCCAAGTCGACCATCGTGCGTGCCCTCGCGGCGGTCCTGCCGCCGATCGAGGTCGTGGCCGGCGACCGGTTCTCCTCCGACCCCCGCGACGCGGGGCTCTCCCCCGACGGCCCGTTCGGGCCCGACGCGGCCGTCGAGTCGCGTCCGGTCCGTCTGGTCGAGCTCCCGGTCGGCGCCACCGAGGACCGCGTGCTCGGCTCGCTGCACCTCGAGCGTGCCCTCTCCGAGGGCAAGGCCGAGTACGAGCCCGGGCTGCTGGCCCGCGCCCACCGCGGGATCCTGTACGTCGACGAGGTCAACCTGCTCCACGACCACCTCGTCGACCTGCTGCTCGACGCGGCGGCCATGGGACGTTCGACGGTCGAGCGTGACGGGGTCTCGGTCGAGCACGCCGCGCGCTTCGTCCTCGTCGGGACGATGAACCCCGAGGAGGGCGAGCTGCGTCCGCAGCTGCTCGACCGCTTCGGCCTCACCGTCGAGGTCGCCGCACCTCGCGAGCCGGCGCTGCGGGCCGAGGTCGTGCGCCGCCGGATGGCGTACGACGCCGACCCGGCCGGCTTCACCGAGCGCTACGCCGACGCGGAGACCGCGCTGCGGACCCGGATCGCCGACGCGCAGGCGCTCGTGGGCGTCGTACGGCTGACCGACGCGGGGCTGCTCAAGATCGCCGAGGTCTGCGCGGCGTTCGACGTCGACGGCCTGCGCGCCGACATCGTCACCGCCCGGACCGCCGTCGCGCACGCCGCGTGGTCGGGCCGGACCCAGGTCACCCTCGACGACATCCGGGTCGCCGCGACCCTCGCGCTCCCGCACCGGCGCCGGCGCAAGCCCTTCGACGCGCCGGGCCTGGACGAGGACCTGCTCGACCAGGTGCTCGGCAACGAGGAGCTGCCGCCGGACGACGACCCGGAGCCGGAGCCCGAGGGCCCCGGTCCTGAGGGCCCCGGCCCCGAGGGCCCCGGCCCTGAGGGCCCCGACGACACCCCGGAGAGCGGCCCGACCGACGAAACCCCCAACTCGACGGGCGAAACCCCCAACTCGACGGACGAAACCCCCGACTCGACGGACGAAACCCCCGACTCGACGGGCGAAACCGGCAACTCGGCGGGCGAAACCGGCAACTCGGCGGTGGCGGAGACCGGCGCGACGTACCGGACCCGGCTGCTGACGGTCCGCGGCGTCGGGACCGGGACGGCCGGGCGCCGCAGCCGGGCACGGACGAGCAACGGGCGCCGGATCGGCGCGACGGTGCCGACCGGCGACCACAGCGGGGCGATCCACCTGACCGAGACGATCCGCGCGGCCGCGCCGCACCAGGGCGTCCGGGGCCGGACGTCGGGACAGCTGGTGCTCCGCCCGCAGGACCTGCGGGTCGCGGTGCGCGAGGGGCGCGAGTCGAACCTGGTGCTCTTCTGCGTCGACGCGTCCGGGTCGATGGCCGCGCGCAAGCGGATGGAGCAGGTGAAGACCGCCGTGCTGAGCCTGCTGCTCGACGCCTACCAGCGCCGCGACAAGGTCGGCCTGGTCACCTTCCGGGGCGCCACCGCCGAGGTGGCGCTGCCACCGACCCACTCGGTCGACGCAGCCGCCCAACGGCTGGAGGAGCTGCCCGCCGGCGGTCGCACCCCCCTGGCCGAGGGGCTGCTCGAGGCGGCGCACCTGCTGGCGGTCGAGCGCACCCGCGACCCCCACCGCCGCGCACTGCTGGTCGTCGTCACGGACGGCCGGGCCACCGCCGGCGCCGACGCGGTCGCCCGCTCCCGGACCGCCGCGGAGCTGCTCGCCGGAGCCGGGGTCACCGCCGTCGTGGTCGACTGCGAGTCCGGGCCGATGCGGATGGGCCTGGCCGGCACGCTCGCCGACCACCTCGGGGCCGAGCACGTCCCGGTCGGCGAGGTGAGCGCCGAGGCGCTCGTCGACGCCGCCCGGAGCACGAGGGGGCGGGCCGCATGAGCACCCTCACCGCCGACCTGTACGACGTCATCGAACGCCGCCGCGACGTACGGGCCGAGTTCACCGGAGCCCCCGTTGCCGACGACGTCCTGATGCGCGTCCTCGGCGCGGCCCACCGCGCCCCCAGCGTCGGCATGAGCCAGCCGTGGGACTTCGTCGTGGTCCGCGACCTCGCCACCCGGCAGGCCTTCCGTGACCACGTCGCCCACGAGCGCGACACCTTCGCGGCGAGCCTGCCGCCCGAGCGCCGCAGCACCTTCGACCGGATCAAGGTCGAGGGCATCTGCGAGTCCTCGATGGGTGTCGTCGTCACGCACAGCCAGGCCCGCGGCGGGCCGCACGTGCTCGGCCGCCACGCGATCGCCGACGCCGGCCTCTACTCGACGGTGCTGGCGATCCAGAACCTCTGGCTGGCCGCGACCGCCGAGGGCCTCGGCCAGGGCTGGGTCTCGTTCTACCGCGAGGACCACCTGCGCGAGCTGCTCGGCATCCCCGCCGACGTGCGGCCGGTCGCCTGGCTCTGCCTCGGCACCGTGAGCCACCTGGAGACCGTGCCCGACCTCGAGCGCCACGGGTGGCGATCCCGCCGGCCGCTCGCCGACGCCATCCACGAGGACACCTGGAGGAACCGTGCCTGAGGGCCAGCCGCTCGTCGTACCCAACGACGGGCTGACCACCCGCCAGCGCCGCAACCGGCCGCTGGTGATGGTGCACACCGGTGACGGCAAGGGGAAGTCGACGGCGGCCTTCGGGCTGGCGCTGCGTGGCTGGAACCAGGGCTGGGACATCGGGGTGTTCCAGTTCGTGAAGTCCGCGAAGTGGCGCCTCGGCGAGCAGACCGCCTTCGAGCAGCTGCCCGAGGACGGGTTCGGCACGGTCGAGTGGCACAAGATGGGCTCCGGCTGGTCGTGGTCGCGCAAGGCCGGGTCCGAGGAGGACCACGCCGCCGATGCCGCCGAGGGCTGGGCCGAGATCAAGCGCCGCATGGCCGCCGAGCAGCACGACCTCTACCTCCTCGACGAGTTCACCTACCCGGTCAACTGGGGCTGGATCGACATCGACGACGTCGTGGAGACCCTGGCCAACCGGCCCGGCCACCAGCACGTCGTCATCACCGGCCGCCGCGCCGACCCGAAGCTCGTCGAGCTCGCCGACCTGGTCACCGAGATGACCAAGGTCAAGCACCCGATGGACGCCGGCCAGAAGGGCCAGAAGGGCATCGAGTGGTGACCTGCCATGACTGAGCTGCCCCGCTTCGTCGTCGCCGCCCCGGCCACCGGCCAGGGCAAGACGACCGTCGCCACCGGCCTGATGGCCGCGCTGGTGGCGGCGGGGCACGCGGTCAGCGGCCACAAGGTCGGCCCCGACTACATCGATCCCGGCTACCACGCCCTCGCCTGCGGGCGACCGGGCCGCAACCTCGACCCCCACCTCGTCGGCGAGGACCTCGTCGCGCCGCTGCTGCTGCACGGCGCCCGCGGCGCCGACGTCGCCGTCGTCGAGGGCGTGATGGGCCTGTACGACGGCCGGATCGGCGGCGACGGCTTCTCCTCCACCGCCCACGTCGCGGCCCTGACCCGCACGCCGGTCGTGCTCGTCGTCGACATCTCCCGCTCGTCCCGCTCGATCGGGGCGCTCGTGCACGGGATGGCGACCTGGGACCCGTCGGTCACCGTGGCCGGGGTCATCCTCAACCAGGCGGGCTCGGCCCGGCACGCCGACGAGGTCCGCTCCTCGATCTCCCTGCCCGTGCTGGGGGTGCTCCCCCGCGACTCCTCGATCGCGACGCCTTCACGCCACCTCGGCCTCGTCACCGCCGCCGAGCGCGGCGGCGCCGCCGAGGTCGTGGCCCGACTCGCGGAGGTGGTCACCGAGCACGTCGACCTCGACGCCGTGCTGGCGATCGCGCGCACCGCACCCGACCTCGGCGCAACCGCATGGAGCCCGACCCTCGCCGTCGGTGACGCATCGAGACCCCCGGTCCGGCCGAGGCCCCGCGTCGCCGTCGCGGCCGGCCGCGCCTTCACCTTCCAGTACGCCGAGACCGCCGAGCTCCTCGCCGCCCACGGCTGCGACGTCGCGCCCTTCGACCCGGCCACCGATCCGGCCCTGCCCGACGGCACCTCGGGCCTCTACCTCGGCGGCGGCTTCCCCGAGGTCCACGCCGCCGACCTCGCGGCCAACACCTCCCTGCTGCAAGAGATCCGGGGTGCCGTCCTCGACGGGCTCCCCACGGTGGCCGAGTGCGCGGGCCTGCTCTACCTGTGCCGCTCCCTCGACGGCGTGCCCATGGCCGGCGTGCTCGACGCCGACGCCGTGATGACCGGCCGTCTCACCCTGCGCTACCCGGTCGCGACCGGCGCCGCCGACACCCTGCTCACGCGCGTCGGCGAGCAGGTCACCGGCCACGAGTTCCACCGCACGACGGTCACCCCCACGACCCGGGGAACCGCCGCGTGGACGGTCGACGGAGAGGAGGTCGGCTTCGGATCGCCTACGCTGCATGCGTCGTACCTCCACACCCACTGGGCCGGCCACCCGCAGCTGGCTGCACGATTCTCGGAAGCGGTGCACGGCCATGGATGACCCCCTGCGCCACCACGGCGACGCCGAGGCGCGCGACGCCGAGCTCGACTTCGCCGTCAACGTGTACGACGGCCCGCGGCCGTCGTGGCTCGACGACGCCCTGCACGCCTCGATCGACGCGGCCGGCGCCTACCCGAGCGCCGATCGGGCGCGGGCCGCAGCTGCCCGCCACCACGGGCGACCGCAGGACGGCGTGCTCGTCACGGCCGGTGCCGCCGAGGCGTTCACCCTGGTCGCGCGGCTGCGACCGTGGCGGCGCCCCGTGGTCGTCCACCCGCAGTTCACCGAGCCCCACGCCGCGCTCGAGCAGGCCGGACACCGGGTGACGCCGGTGGTGCTGCCGGCACCGTACACGCTGGATGCGGCGCTGGTCCCGGACGACGCGGACCTCGTGGTCATCGGCAACCCGACGAACCCGACCGGCGTGCTCCACCCGGCCGACGAGATCCGGGCGCTGCTGCGCCCGGGGCGCGTGGTGGTCGTCGACGAGGCGTTCATGGACTGCGTGCCCGGCGAGACCGAGTCGCTGGCCGACGTCCGCCTCTCGGGCCTCGTCGTGATCCGCTCCCTCACCAAGCACTGGGGCATCCCCGGCATCCGCGCGGGCTATCTCGTCGGCGACGCCATGGTGGTCACCGGCCTGGCGCTCAACCAGACGCCGTGGTCGGTCGGCACCACCGCCGCCGCGGCCGTCGAGGCATGCACCACGCCCGTCGCCGCGGCCGAGGCCCGGCGCCGCGCCGAGGAGATCCGGGACTGGCGCGAGCACCTGGAGAAGGGCCTCGCCGACATCGGCATGGACTTCCTGCCGTCGGCGGCCTCCTTCGTGCTGGCGCGCCCCGGTCCGGGCGTGCACGAGGAGCTCCGCAGGCAGGGCATCGCGGTGCGTCGCGCCGACACCTTCCCCGGCCTCGACGACTCCTGGGTCCGGATCGCCGTGCGCGCGCCGGAGGTGACGGACCGGCTGTTCGCGGCGCTGTCGTCCCCCCACCCCTGAGGCGTGCCACGATGTCCTCCGTGCTTCGCCCGACCTCGCTCGTGTCCGCCGCGTTCGCGCTCACCCTGCTCCTGGCCGGCTGCAATGGCGACACGGCGGACACGGCGCCACCGGAGGCAGACCCCTCGGACCCGGTCTCGGCAGCGAGTTCCACAGCCACGACGACCGAGGTCCAGGGACACCGGGCGCGCTATGTCGGGCCGGTGACCACGACGACCCTCCACGACCCGCCCGGCGTCCAGCTGGTGCCACCGCGCCCCGGGCAGCGCGCCGACCTGTCGTGGACCGACGCCTTCGCCCAGTGCTTCACCGGAGCGCTCGGGTGCGTCGCAACGGGCGAGGCCGAGGTGTCCCTGGCGGTCGTCACCGGTCCGGGCAATGCGGTCATCGGGGGGCATCAGATGTTCGAGGACACGCTCGCCTACGTCGTGACGTGGGCAGCGTCGTCGTGTCCCCCGCCCGACACCGGAGAGTGCCGGACCGCCTACCTGCTCACTGCTGACGACAGCCGCAACGTACCGCCGGGGACGGTCGTGTACGCCTTCCCGATCCCTGCCGAGGTCTGAGCGGCACGCTCAGGCCGTCCACGTGGGCAGAGGAGTCCATCCCGACGAGTCCCCTCCCCGATCGGGGCCGCGATGCCCTAGGCTCGCCCTGCAGGCACGAGGAAGCCGGTGGGACTCCGGCACAGTCGCGCTACTGTGACACCGCCTCCGCCCTCGTGGGCCGGGAGTGGTGAAGTCAGGAACGAGTGCCTGCACCACCTCAACCCACTGAACAGGGACGCTGAATCCCTGAGGAGGCACCATGTCGCAGACCACTGCCACCCCCGTCGCTCCGGTCGTCGTCCCGGTCGTCCCGCTGCTCAAGCTGGGCACCTGGGTCGTCTTCTTCGGCCTGCTCGCGATGCTCGCCATCTTCTTCGTGAGCGCCGACCAGGGCGCCCTCTCGCTCCCCGCCGGCAACGCCGTCCACGAGTGGGTGCACGACGCGCGTCACCTGCTCGGCTACCCCTGCCACTGAGCGGGATCCCCGCCATGGGCACCGTTCCAAGGGACACGTCTGTCCTCAGCCCGGCGGCCTTCCTGATCCGGGGTCTCGCCGTCGGCATCGTCGCCGGACTGATCGCCTTCGTCGTCGCCTTCGCCCTCGGTGAGCCCCAGGTCGACGACGCCATCGCGCTCGAGGAGTCCGCAGCCGCCCAGATGACCCCCGAGGAGGTCGCGGCCGAGGAGGCCGCGGCTGCCGAGGAGGACCACTCGGGCATGGTCGAGATCTCCCGCGAGAACCAGAAGAGCTGGGGCCTGCTGACCGGCATGCTCGCGATCGGCGCGGCCCTCGGCGGCCTGGCCTCGCTCGCGGCCGCCGCCGTCCTGGGCCGTCTCGGCCGCCTGTCCGCCCGTGGGTCGACCGCGCTGGTCGGCCTGCTCGGCTTCGTCGCGGTCGCACTCGTGCCGTTCGCGAAGTACCCCGCCACGCCGCCCGCGGTCGGGAGCGGGGACACGATCGGGGGCCGCACGGCGTCGTACTTCGGGCTGCTGCTGGTCTCCGTGCTCGCCGCGATCGCGGTGGTCGTGCTGGCCAACCGGCTGCTCGCCCGCCTCGACGGCTGGACGACCGCGCTGATCGGGGCCGGCGCCTACCTCGTCGTCGTGACGGCCACCGGCTACCTGCTGCCGAGCGTCAACGAGCTGGGCGACTTCCCGGCCGACACGCTCTGGTACTTCCGGCGTGCCTCGCTGATCACCCTCGCCACGCTGTGGGCAGTGATCGGGGTCGGTCTCACCGCACTGGTCGGCCGGATGTACGACCGCGTCGCGGCCGACAACGCGCGCCGCCAGCTCGCCGCCAGCCTGTGACCTCGGCGAGCACGGCCCGGGCCGCCGGGCTGCTGCTCGGGTACGCCGCGGACCGGCTGCTGGCCGATCCGCGGCGGCTCCACCCCGTCGCCGGGTTCGGCCAGCTCGCCGCCGCCCTCGAGCGCCGCACCTGGCGCGACGACCGGACCGCCGGCGCCGTGCACGTGGCGGTGCTCGTCGGCGGCGTGGTGGCGCTGGGAGCCACCACCGAGGCCGTCGTACGACGACCGATCGGCCGCACGCTGGTCACGGCGGCCGCCACGTGGATGGTCGTCGGCGGCACCTCGCTCGATCGCGAGGCCGCCGCCGTGAGCGGCCTGCTCGCCGCCGGCCGGCTCACCGAGGCGCGCGTGCAGCTGACGCACCTCGTCGGCCGCGACACCTCGCAGCTCGACGAGGGCGAGGTCGTCCGGGCCACCCTGGAGTCGCTCGCCGAGAACACCAGCGACGCCGTCGTCGCCCCGCTCGTGTGGGGTGCGGTCGCCGGCGTACCGGGACTGCTCGGCTACCGCGCCGCCAACACGCTCGACGCGATGGTGGGCCACCGCAGCCCCCGTTACGAGCGGTTCGGCTGGGCCGCGGCCCGCTTCGACGACCTGCTCAACCTGCCCGGGTCGCGGCTCACCGCCGCGCTGGCGACGGCGATCGGCCCTGGCCGCGCCGGTGCCTGGCGCGCCTGGCGCCGCGACGCCGCCGGCCACCCGAGCCCCAACGCCGGACCGGTCGAGGCCGCCTTCGCCGGCGCGCTCGGCATCCGGCTCGGCGGCACCAACGACTACGCCGGACGGATCGAGCACCGCGCGGTGATGGGCGAGGGTCCCCTCCCGGACCGCGCGGCCCTGGACCGGGCGCGCACCCTCGCCGGCCGGATCGGCCTCGGCGCCGCGGCCCTCACCGCCGCGCTCGCCGTGGTGCGCCGCCGCGACTGACGAGAAGTCCGACGTATCAGCGGCTCCGGTTCCCGACTCCGTGGGGTGTCAGCAACACCCCTCGGAAAGGAACTGACATGCGTCTCCAACCCCCCAGCAGCACACTCGCCCGGGCCGTACCGGTCGGCGTGCTCTCCCTCGCCCTCGGGGCGGCCGCCACGGTCGCCGCGGCCGGCGACCCGGGCGTCAGCCCGCAGCACTACACCGATGCGCTCGCCCCGGGCGCATCGGTGACCATCACCAAGACGGTGGAGACACCGCCCATCCCGCCCAACCCCGACATCGTGCTCCTGGCGGACACCACCACGAGCATGGGCGCGAGCATCGGCAACGTGCAGTCCAACGCGGCCAGCATCGTCAACCAGGTGAAGGCGGCGCAGCCGACCGCCCAGTTCGCCGTCGCCGACTACAAGGACCAGGAGGACGCGACCGGCTACTTCCTGCTCCGGCAGCAGCTGACGGCCGACACCGGCGCCATCACCGCCGGCATCAACTCCTGGACGCCGCTGTCGGGCGGTGGCTCGGACGCGGAGGAGGACTGGATCGGCGCGCTGGCGGAGATCCCGTCGGCGATCGACTTCCGCGACGACGGCGCTCCGATCGTCGTCATGTTCGGCGACTCGAGCAGCGAGGACCCGTCCGCCGGTCACTCCCTGGCGCCCACCACGGCCGCACTCCAGGCAGCCGGCATCCGGGTCATCGCGATCTCGGTGCCGGGAGCCGACGGCTACCTGTGGGACGGCCTGGACTCGGAGGGGCAGGCGTCGTACGTGACCTCCCAGACCGGTGGCACCCTCGCCAGCGCCAACCCCGACCAGGTCTCGGCCGTGATCCTCAGCCAGCTGCAGAACCTGCCGGCCGAGGTCACCCACGAGGTCACCTGCGACGCGGGCGTGACCGCCTCGTTGACGGCGACGTCGCCGACCAACGTCACCAGCGGCGGGACCGTCACCTTCGACGAGACGATCACGCTCGGCGACGACGCACCGCAGGGCGAGACCGTCTCCTGCACCGTCTCGTTCAAGGTCAACGGCCAGGTGCCCGGACCGGAGTTCGTCCAGACCGTCGAGATCGACGTCGAGGACGTGACGCCGCCGGTGGTCACGGTCGAGAGCAAGACCGTCGAGGCGACCGGCCCCGACGGCGCCGTGGTCGAGTACGACGCCAGCGCGGTCGACAACGTCGACGGGCCCATCACCCCGACCTGTGAGCCGCCCTCCGGCTCGCAGTTCCCGCTGGGCGTCACCCCCGTCGACTGCGAGGCGACCGACGCCGCCGGCAACACCGGCCACGGCTCGGGCACGATCGAGGTCGTCGACACGACCCCGCCGAGCGTCGCCTGCGCGGAGTCGACCAACCCCGGCGGCACCGTGCCGAAGGCGGGCGGGACCCGGCCGAACCCGCAGGGGCAGAACCAGGACGGCTTCTACCGGCTCGACGCGACCGACGTCGTCGACACCGACCCGGAGGTCTTCCTGCGCGACACCGGCAGTGGCCACGTCTGGGGGCCGTTCTCCAGCGGCCAGCGGATCAAGTACACCGAGGCGAACTCCGGTCCGTCGGAGAAGGAGCTGGGTGACAGCGGCATCCTGCACCTGACCGGCACCGGCGACGCCGAGCTGTACGCGGCGGACTTCTCGGGCAACGTCTCCGCCCCGGTGGCGTGCCTGGTCCCGGCCCCGCCGAAGTAGCACCCTGGCCGCGTCGTACCGGGCGAAACGGTCGTGGAATCGCGTGATCCACGACCGGGACGTCCGGTGCGACGGTGCTACGTCCCGATGATCGCGTCGGCGTTGCGCCCCACCCAGCGCAGCAGCGGCACCATCACCTCGGCGAGGTCCTCCCCCAGCGGGGTCAGGCTGTAGTCGACGCGCGGCGGCATGACCGGCTGCTGCTCGCGGTGCACCAGGCCGTCGGCCTCGAGCGTCTTGAGGGTCTGGGCGAGCATCTTCTCGCTGATGCCCTGGGCCCTCCGGCGCAGCTCGCTCCAGCGCTGCGGTCCCTCGGTGAGCGAGACCAGGACGAGCACGCCCCACTTGCTCATCACGTGGTCGAGCAGCACCCGGCTGGAGCAGGCGGCCGGGAACACCCCACCGGGGAACTGCTCGAAGATGCTCGGCGCCTCGGCCGGGCTCATACTTTCTGCCACGGAAGTACCTTACTTCAAAGTGCGTACTCTCCATGGGGAAGTTACCTTCCGGACGACCCGTTGAGGACAGCGACAAGCACGATCCCCACCCACCACGGAAGGTCCCCACCATGTCGTTCGTCATCACCGGTGCCACCGGCCAGCTCGGCCGCCTCGTCGTCGACTCCCTCCTCGCCAAGGGCGTCCCCGCCGACCAGGTCGTGGCCCTCGGCCGCGACGAGGAGCGCCTCGCCGGCCTCGCCGCGCTCGGCGTCACCACCCGCAAGGTCGACTACGCCGACACCGCCGCTCTCGCCGCCGCGTTCGACGGCGCCGAGCGCGTGCTGCTGATCTCCGGCAGCGAGGTCGGCCAGCGCCTCCCCCAGCACCAGAACGTCATCGACGCGGCCGCGGCCGCCGGCGTGCAGCTGCTCGCCTACACGAGCATCGCCAACGCCGAGACCAGCGGCATCATCCTCGCCGCCGAGCACAAGGCCACCGAGGAGGCGATCGTCGCCGCCGGCCTGCCCCACACCTTCCTCCGCAACAGCTGGTACCTCGAGAACTACAGCGGCCAGCTCGCGACGTACACGGAGCACGGCACGGTCCTCGGCGCCGCGGGCGACGGCCAGGTCAGCGCGGCCACCCGCGCCGACTTCGCGGAGGCGGCTGCCGCCGCACTGCTCCTCGAGCAGCCGGCCGAGGTCTACGAGCTCGGTGGCGCCGCGTTCAGCCTCAAGGAGCTGGCCGCGACGGTCAGCGAGGTCACCGGCACGGACGTCAGCCACACCGACGTCCCCGCCGAGGAGCTGACCAAGGTCCTCGTCGGCGCCGGCCTGCCCGAGGGGTACGCCGCCGTGCTCGCCGACGCCGACCTCGGCCTGGGCCGCGGCGACCTGTACGTCGACCGCGCGGACCTGGAGGGCCTGCTCGGCCGCCCGGCCACCTCTCTCGCCGAGGCGCTGCGCGCGGCGCTCTGAGGGTCCGACCCGTGTGCTCCTCGTCGGTCGTGGGCATCGTCGAGCCATGGCGATCGATGAGGAGCACACCCGTCCCGCCGGCGTCGACGACCTGACCGTCGAGGCGCTCGGCAACATCTCCGAGGCCCTGGAGGCGGTCGAGATCGCGCGCGGCCACCTCTACGCGTTCCACCGGCTCAGCGGCACCGCCGACCTGACCCTCGGCAAGGGAGTCGACCAGCTCCGCGCGGCCGGACACACCGACCTGGCCGACCGGATCCAGACCGAGCTGGTCGGCCGCAACGTCCTGCAGGGCCGGTGGACCTTCCAGGTCGTCGAGGAGTACGACGACGGCTACTACGCCGACTTCCAGCGCCTCGAGCGGGCAGCCCGCGACGAGCTGGTCGCGGGCAAGCGGCACCTCTACGAGGCGGAGATGAAGGACGAGCGCCGCACGGACGGCCGCTCCGGCCACGAGGCGACGCCGTAGTCGCCCAGGGGGTCAGAGCGAGCCCAGCCAGGCCATCACGGCGTCGACGTCGCTCACGGTCTCCACGCCTGCCGGGGCCGCCGGTCGCCGTACCAGCACGACGGGGATGCCCAGCTCGGCGGCGACGGCCATCTTCGGCCAGGTCAGCTCGCCGCCGGAGTCCTTGGTGACCAGCACGTCGCGGTCCGCCATCACGGCCCGCTCGCCGTCGAGGGTGTAGGGGCCGCGGGAGGTGAGGATCTCCCAGTCGCGCGGGATGTCGAGGTCGGGGACGTCGACCACCCGCGCCAGCACCTCGCGCTCCTCCAGCGCGGGGACGAACCTCGCCAGCTCCTGGCGCCCGACCGTCACGAACGGCCGGCTGCCGAGCTCGCCGGCGACGACGGCCGCCTGCTCGTGGGTGTCCACCCAGATCCACGAGGGCGTCGCGCGGTCGGCCCAGCCCGGGCGCTGCAGACGCAGCAGTGGGACACCCGCCGCGGCGCAGGCCTCCGCCGCGTTGCGGGAGATGCCGGCGGCGAAGGGGTGGGTGGCGTCGACCACGACGTCGACGCCGGCGAGGGCCGCACGCAGGCCGTCCACGCCGCCGAAGCCGCCGATCCGGACCTCGCCCACGGGCAGCCGCGGCCGGGCGACCCGGCCGGCCAGTGAGGACACCACCGGGACACGCTCGGCGACGAGCCGCTCCGCCAGGTCGCGCGCCTCGCCGGTTCCGCCGAGCAGCAGGACCCTCGGCCCGGTCACCGCGCGAGCTCCAGCAGCGCGTCGACGTCGAGGTGCTCCTCGACCAGGTCGCCGAGCAGGTCCAGGCGTGCAGCCCGCGCGGCGGGGAAGGACGCACCCGACTCCACCCCGAGCGCGTCGCGGAGGTACGCCGCCCGCGTCGCGTCGTCCTCCAGGCTGCCGTGCACCATCGTCCCGCTGACGTTGCCGTCGACCGTCGCGCCGGTGATCCGGCCGTGGTGGATCTCGTAGCCCGCCGGCTCGTGCAGCACCAGCCGCTTCTCCGGGGCGAACCGGGTGACCAGGTCCAACAGGCCGAGCCCGTCGACGGCCGCGCCGGGCGTCCCCTCGACCCCGTCGGGGTCCTCGATCCGCCGGCCGAGCATCTGGCAGCCACCACAGATCCCCAGCACCGGGCGACCCGCGGCCGCGTGGCGCAGGATCGCGGTGTCCAGGCCGCGCTCCCGCAGCCAGGCGAGATCAGCCAGCGTCGCCCGCGACCCCGGCAGCACGACGAGGTCGGCGTCGGCGAGCCGAGCCGCGTCGGAGACGAACTCGACGTCGAGCCCGGGCTCCAGCCCGAGCGCGTCGACGTCGGTGAAGTTGCTGATGCGGGGCAGTCGCACGACCGCGACGCGGCGTACGCCGGCACCGGCCTCCGCCCGCCGGCCGGCCAGGTCGAGCGCGTCCTCGGAGTCCAGCCAGAGGTCCGGGTGCCACGGGAGGACGCCGTACGTCGGGCGGCCGGTGCGCTGCTCGAGGTCGGCCAGGCCCGGCCGCAGCAGGTCCACGTCGCCGCGGAACTTGTTGACGACGTACCCCTTCACCAGCGCCTGGTCGGCCGGCTCCAGCAGCATCAGGGTGCCGTAGGCGGCGGCGAACCAGCCGCCGCGGTCGATGTCGCCCACCACGACCGTCGGGACGTCGCCGTGCCGGGCGAGGCCCATGTTGACGTAGTCGCTGGCCCGCAGGTTGATCTCGGCCGGGCTGCCGGCGCCCTCGGCGACGACCAGGTCGAAGCGCGAGCGGAGGTCGTCGAAGGCCTCGAACGCGGTCGTGGCGAGCCGGGCGCGGCCGTCGTGCCAGTTGCGCGCCGACACCTCGCCGTCGGGCAGCCCCATCCGCACCACGTGGCTGCGCCGGTCGCTGCCGGGCTTGAGCAGCACCGGGTTCATCGCGACCTCGGGCTCGACGCCCGCGGCGATCGCCTGCACCCACTGCGCGCGCCCGATCTCGCCGAAGCCGGTGGCCGAGGAGGTCGAGGTGGTCGAGGAGTTCGCGCAGCGACTGTCGTCTCCGGTGGTCGAGGAGGTCGCGCAGCGACCGTCACGAGACCCCAGCGGCACGACCATCGAGTTGTTCGACATGTTCTGCGCCTTGTACGGCGCCACCCGGATCCCGCGCCGCGCGAACGCCCGGCACAGGCCGGTCGTGACCACGCTCTTGCCGGCGTCCGAGGTCATCCCCGCGACCAGGAGGGCCGCGCCGGTCATCGGGGGCTCGCGGGCTGCATGAATCCCCGGAGATCCGGGGATTCATGCGCTTCTTGGGGGTTGCAACCCCTGAGAAGCGCATGAACTGCATCGGCACCGTGACCCATGGGGCCCATGTGACTCACCCTCGCTTCCCCCGGAACACATGACGCTCGAGTGACCGCGGCACGGGACCGCCCTCGCGCACCCAGTCGACGACCGCCTCGGTCGACTCCTCGGACAGCACTCCCCCCAGCCAGAAGTCCTTCGGCCGCCGGCCCCCGGGATTCCACGTGAAGTCGCGCACGAGTACGACGTTGGAGCGGTCGCACTCGTCGAGGCAGTCGACCACGCGCACCCGCACCCGCGGCCCCCGCCGCCCGGCGGGGTCGTCGAGCGCCTCGATCTCGTCGCGCTGCGCGCGGTGGTCGGCGTCGGGGTGCTTCTTCGTGGTGCCGCAGCAGCAGTCGCGGCACAGCAGCACGTCCCGCTCAGGCAGCGCCATCGTCGGCTCCCTCGGCGGGCGCCCGCAGCAGGAACAGGTCCATCACCCAGCCGGCCTCGGCCTTCGCGGCCTCCCGCGCGGCCTCGATCTCGGCGACGACCGACCCGACGCGGCCGGCGACGATCCGCTCGCCCACCCCGCCCAGGTTCGCGCCCCACCAGATCGACCAGTCCTCGAAGCCGTCCAGGTCGACCCCGGCGGTGAGCATCACGACGACATTGCGCTGTCCGGCAGCCACGTCGGCGCGCAGCCGCCGCGCGGTCGTCACGTGCATCGGCTGGCCGACCTCGTGCAGCACCACCCGGTGGCGGGCGGCGAGCACCTGCGGGGCGCTGATGCCGGGGAGCACGTCGAAGTCGACGCCGAGCTCGCGCACGATGCGGATCGTGCCGTCGTACAGGGAGGGGTCGCCCCAGACGAGGAACGCACAGGTCCCGCCCCGCGACTCGATCACCGCGCGGTAGGCGGCCAGCCGGGCGGCGTACCAGTCGGCGACGGCGCCCTCGTAGCCCGCCCGGTCCAGGCCGGGCGAACGGTCCCGCTCGGGATCGCGTACGACGACCAGCTCGACCCCGTGCGCCGCGGCGACCGCGCGCCGGACCTCGAGCAGCGGGTCGTCGTCGCCCTTCTGCACCGCCAGGGCGTAGTCGCACCCGGCCAGCGCCGCGGCGACCTCGGGCGTGACGTGCTGGGGCCCCATCCCGAAGCCGAGCACCCGGACGGTCGCGGTCACTGGTCCTCCAGGTCGCCCTCGACCTCGAGGTAGGCCGCCTGCAGCGCGGCCAGCACCTCGGGATCGGGCGACTCCCACAGTCCACGGTCCTTGGCCTCGTGCAGCCGCTCGACGATGCTCCGCAGCGCCCAGGGGTTGGACTTCCGGAGGAACGCCTGGTTCTCCTCGTCCAGCACGTAGGACTTCGCCAGGGACTCGTACATCCAGTCGTGCACCACGCCCGCGGTCGCGTCGAAGCCGAAGAGGTAGTCGACCGTGGCGGCCAGCTCGAAGGCGCCCTTGTAGCCGTGGCGCTGCATCGCGCCGATCCAGCGCGGGTTGACCACGCGCGCCCGGAAGACGCGGTTGGTCTCCTCCTGCAGCGTGCGGGTGCGCACCGCGTCGGGCGTGGTCGAGTCGCCGACGTACGCCTTCGGGTCTCCGCCGGTCAGCGCGCGGACCGTGGCGACCATGCCGCCGTGGTACTGGAAGTAGTCGTCGCTGTCGGCGATGTCGTGCTCGCGGGTGTCGATGTTCTTCGCCGCGACCTTGATCCGCTTGTAGTTGGCGCGCATGTCGTCGGCGGCCGGGACACCGTCGAGGTCGCGGCCGTAGGCGAAGCCACCCCACGCGGTGTAGACCTCGGCGAGGTCGGCGTCGTCGCGCCACGTGCCCGACTCGACGGCCTGCAGGATGCCCGCGCCGTAGGAGCCCGGCTTGGAGCCGAAGATCCGCGTGGTCGCCCGGCGCTCGTCACCGTGCTCGGCGACGTCGGCCTGCGCGTGGGCGCGCACGAAGTTCTGGTCGGCCGGCTCGTCGAGCTCGGCCACCATCCGCACGGCGTCGTCGAGCATGGCGACGACGTGCGGGAAGGCATCGCGGAAGAAGCCGGAGATCCGTACGGTCACGTCGATGCGCGGGCGCCCGAGCTCCTCGAGGGGTACGACGGTCAGCGTGTGCACCCGCTTCGACGCCTCGTCCCACTCGGGTCGCACGCCGAGCAGGGCGAGCACCTCGGCGATGTCGTCGCCGGAGGTGCGCATCGCCGACGTGCCCCACACCGACAGGCCCACCGACTCCGGATAGCTGCCCTCCTCGGTCAGGTAGCGCTCGATCAGCGAGTCCGCCATGGCCTGCCCGGTCTGCCAGGCCAGCCGCGACGGGACCGCCCGCGGGTCGACGGTGTAGAAGTTCCGGCCGGTCGGGAGCACGTTGACCAGGCCGCGCAGGGGCGAGCCCGACGGGCCGGCCGGGACGTAGCCGCCGGCCAGCGCGTGCAGCGTGTGGTCGAGCTCGTCCGTCGTGCGGGCGAGCCGCGGTACGACCTCGGTGGCGGCGAAGGACAGCACCGTGCGGACCTCGGCCGAGGCGTGCAGGTCGTCGACCCGGGCCGGGTCCCAGCCCGCCTTCTCCATCGCCTCGACCAGCTCGCGGGCCTCGGCCTCGACCCGGTCCACCTCGGCGGTCGGGGCGTCGGCCGCGAGCCCGAGCGCGGCGCGGAGACCGGGCACGGCGTGCGCCGTACCTCCCCAGACCTGCGCGGCGCGCAGGATCGCGAGGACCAGGTTGACCCGCGCCTCCCCCTCGGGCGCCTGGCCGAGCACGTGCAGGCCGTCGCGGATCTGGACGTCCTTGATCTCGCAGAGCCAGCCGTCGACGTGGAGCAGGAAGTCGTCGAAGTCGTCGTCCCCGGGCTGCTCGTCCATGCCGAGGTCGCGGTGCAGCTCGGCGGCGTGCATCAGCTGCCAGATCTCACCGCGGATCGCCGCCAGCTTGGCCGGGTCCATCGCGGAGATCTTGTCGTACTCCTCGAGCAGGCCCTCGAGCCGCGCGATGTCGCCGTACGCCTCGGCGCGCGCCATCGGGGGGATGAGGTGGTCGATGATCGTGGCGTGCGCCCGGCGCTTGGCCTGCGCGCCCTCGCCCGGGTCGTTGACGAGGAACGGGTAGATCAGCGGCATGCTGCCGATCGCGGCGTCGGTCGCGCAGGACGCGGACAGGGCGGCGTTCTTGCCCGGCAGCCACTCCATCGAGCCGTGCTTGCCGAGATGGACCACGGCGTGCGCGCCGAAGCCGCTCTGCACCCAGCGGTACGCCGCCAGGTAGTGGTGCGACGGTGCGAGGTCGGGGTCGTGGTAGATCGCGACCGGGTTCTCGCCGAAGCCGCGCGGCGGCTGGATCATCACGACGACATTGCCGGCCTGCAGCGTCGCCAGCACGATCTCGCCGTCGTCGTTGACGAACAGCGAGCCGGGCGACTCGCCCCAGGCCTCGACCATCTGCTCGCGCAGGTCGGCCGGCAGGTCGGCGGTCCACGCGTCGTAGTCGGCCTTGGTCACCCGGACGTGGGCGTCGGTCAGCTGCGCCGACGTCAGCCACTCCTCGTCCTGGCCGCCCGCGGCGATGAGCGCGTGGATGAGGGTGTCGCCCGCGACCGTGTCGTCGTCGAGGTCGAGCACCCCGAAGCCGTCGCCGACGTCGTACCCGGCGTCGCGCAGTCGGCGCAGCATCCGCACTGCCGAGACGGGGGTGTCGAGGCCGACCGCGTTGCCGATCCGCGAGTGCTTGGTCGGGTACGCGCTCAGCATCAGCGCCAGCTTCTTCTCGCTGTTGGGCACGTGCCGCAGCCGCGCGTAGCCCACCGCGAGGCCGGCGACACGGGCCGCGCGCTCGGGGTCTGCGACGTACGACGGCAGGCCGGCCGGGTCGAGCTCCTTGAACGAGAACGGTGCCGTGCTGATCCGGCCGTCGAACTCCGGGATCGCGACCTGGTTGGCGTAGTCGAGCGGGCTGACGCCGTCGTCGGACGCCTCCCACTCCTCGCGGCTGCTGGTCAGGCACAGGCCCTGCAGCACCGGGATGTCCAGCGCGGCGACCCGTTCCACGTCCCACGTCTCGTCGTCGCCGCCGGCGCTCGCCGCCGCCGGCGTGCTCCCCCCGGCCGCCAGCACCGTGACCACGAGTGCATCCAGCTCGCCGAGCGCGGTGAACAACTCGTCCGGCGCGGACCGCAGCGACCCCGCGAAGACCGGTACGCCGACTGCCTCGCCCGTCGCGTCGATCGCGTCGCACAGGGCGTGCACGAAGTCGGTGTTCCCGCTCGCGTGGTGCGCCCGGTAGAAGAGCACCCCCACCTTCGCGGCCTCCCCGGTGGTCGAGGAGGTCGCGCAGCGACCGTCACGAGACTCCGGCCGCTCCAGCACGCCCCAGGCCGGGATCTCCTCCGGCGCCTCGAAGCCCTCACCCGTCAGCAGCACCGTGTCGGACAGGAACGCGTGCAGCTGGCCCAGGTTCCGCGGTCCGCCCTCGGCGAGGTAGCGGTGTGCCTCCGCCGCGACCCCGACCGGGACGGTCGAGGCCTCCATCAGCTCCGCGCTGGGCGTGAGCTCGCCGCCGAGCACCACGAGCGGACGACCCGTGCCGCGCAGCGCGGCCAGCTCGGCGTCGTACTGCTTCGGGGAGCCGAGCAGCCGGATGACGACCAGGTCCGCGCCGCTCGCGAGCGCGACGAGCGCGTCGAGGTCGGTGCGCGACGGGTTCGCCCAGGTGAAGTCGGCGCCGCTCGCGCGGGCCGACAGCAGGTCGGTGTCGGACGTGGAAAGGAGTGCGATGCGCACGAGTTCCTCCTGGGGGTTCTCGCCCCTCATCGGCAGGTGTCGTCCGAGCGCAGTGTCTGGCTCTCCCGGCCGCCTTCGGCCGGGATCACAGTGGCGGAACCGCCCCGGTCTCACACCGGGTTCCTGCCTCACGGACCTGTGGGGGCTCAGCCTACGGTGGTGGCATGCAGCAACAGCAGGCCGGCCTCCAGGTCTCGGTGCACGGACATCCGAACGCCGACACCCTGCTCCTCTGGCACCCGGCCGCCGCCTCCGACCCGGACGGCGTGGCGGCCCTCGCGAGCCGGATCGCGACCCGCAGCAAGGTGCGTGTCGTCGTGCCCGTCTGGACCGCCGAGTCCGCCGGGCGCGACCTGCTCCGCTCGGTGCGCTTCGCGCGGGAGTCGTCGGTGCACCCGCCCGACGGCCTCTCCGTCGTCGGGTACGACGCCGCCGGCATCGCCGCGCTCAGCCTGGCCCTGAACCAGCGCCGCCTCGGGATCGGCCTGACCCGGGTGACCTGCGTCGACGGCGGCCCGGACACGCCCGACCCGATCAGCGGACAGCTCCTCCCCGAGCCGACGCCGGCTCCGGTCGAGACCGCCGTGGACGTCGTCGAGTCGGGCGGCGACTGGGCGCGCACGACCGTCCTGGCCTGGCAGGACGCCGGGTGGGCAGCGACGCTGGTGCCGAGGGCTCAGTTCACCTGGCGGGTGAACCCCTCCCAGTAGGGCGCCCGCAGCTTGAACTTCTGCAGCTTGCCGGTCGCCGTGCGGGCCAGCTCGTCGCGGAACTCCACCGTCGTCGGGGACTTGTAGCCCGCGAGCCGGTCCTTGCACCAGCGGATCAGCTCGGCCTCCATGTCGGGCCCGGCCTGGTCGGCGGCGTCAGCGGTGAGCACGACGAGCGCCTTGATCGTCTCGCCCCACTTCTCGCTGGGAACGCCGATCACGGCGACCTCGGCCACGGCCGGGTGGGAGAAGAGGGTGTCCTCGACCTCGATCGAGGTGACGTTCTCGCCGCCGGTGATGATCACGTCCTTCTTGCGGTCGGCGATCGTGAGGTAGCCGTCGTCGCCGACGAAGCCGCCGTCGCCGGTGTGGAACCAGTCGCCCGCCAGCGCGGTGGCGCTCTCCTCGGGCTGCTCCCAGTAGCCCTCGAGCACGACGTTGGAGCGGGCCAGCACCTCGCCGGCGCCCTCCCCCTGACTGTCCGACTCGTCGATCCGCAGCCGTACGCCGATCGCCGGGGCGCCGGCGCGGGTCAGCTTCGCCGCGCGCTCCTCGGCCGGCAGGTCGTCCCACTCGGCTCGGGTCCGGTTGAAGGTCAGCAGCGGCGAGGTCTCGGTGAGGCCGTAGATCTGGATGAACTCCCAGCCCAGCTCCTCCTGCACCCGGATCACCGTCTTCGTCGGCGGCGGCGCGCCGGCCATGATGATCCGCACCCGGTCGCGGCCGGGGATCTCGCCCTCCCAGGACTGGGCCGCCTCCAGCACGGCCGCCGCGACCGCGGGAGCCGCACACATCACCGTCACGCCGTGGTCCCGGACCCGACGCAGGATCTCGGCACCGTCCACCTTGCGCAGCACGACGTGCTGGGCGCCGACGCCGGTCATCGCGAACGGCATCCCCCACCCGTTGGCGTGGAACATCGGCAGCGTGTGCAGGTAGACGTCGCGGTCGCCGATCTGGGCGTGCAGCCCGAAGGTCAGGGCATTGGTCCAGATGTTGCGGTGGGTGATCTGCACGCCCTTGGGCCGGGCGGTCGTGCCGGAGGTGTAGTTGATCGTGGCGGTCGCCGCCTCGTCGTGCTCCCACGGCTCGGGCTCCGCGCCCTCGGGCGCGTAGAGCGCGTCGTCGTCGCCGAGGACGAACTTCCGCTCGCAGGTCACCCCGGCGAGGTGCTCCTCGATCTCGGGGTCGACGTAGAGGACCCGCGCCCCGGAGTGGTCGACGATGTACTGGACCTCGTCGGCGCTGAGCCGGAAGTTCACCGGCACCAGCACGCGGCCCCAGCCGGTGACGCCGTAGAACGACGTGAGCAGGCGGGCGCTGTTGTGGCTGACCACCGCCACCCGCTCCCCCACGCCGATGCCGAGCTCGTCGAGCTTCGCGGCCTGCCGCCGCGCCAGCTCGCCGACCTGCGCGTAGGTCAGCCCACCCAGGCTCGCCGCCGGCTGGTCCGGCTCGTCCACGACACCGACGCGCTCGCCGTACACCTGCACGGCACGGTCGAGGAAGTCATTGACGCTGAACGGGACGAACACGGCGGTCCTCCTGGGGATGCGCAGGCACGGGACGTGACGGCCACCACCCTAGTGTCGAGGGCAACGCACGTGACCCCCTCGATCGGAGGGGTCGGAGACCCACACCCTGCCCCGGCGGGGGCCTCCGCGGTCCTTCGGGAGGCGGGTCAGCGCACGAGCGCCCTCCGGCTCCTCAGGACGACCACCCACGTACACAGCAACCGCTCGGGCAGTACCCACACGCCCCGGCCCGCGCCGGATCGCCTGACACCACCGCGAGGTGCGTCTACCGTGCGGGCATGTACCTCGAGCTCGTCAGCGACCGCCACCGCCGGCGCCTGCGCCGGGTCCTGCTGACTTGGCTGGCCACGGCCATGACCTGCGGCTACCTC
>DATLIG010000323.1:0-10907 GCA_035539555.1 Nocardioides sp.
GAGGAAGGAGCCCTTGGCCATGACGTCGTGCTGGAGGTCCCAGTCCTTCTCGGTGGTCTCCAGCAGCGAGCGGGAGAGCGAGAGGCCGGCGTTGTTGACGACGAGGTCCACCCCGCCGAAGGCGAGGACCGCGGCGTCGACCGCGGCCTGGACGGCGGCCTCGTCGCTCACGTCGACCTGGACACCGACGGCGACGTCGGACCCGCCCAGCTCCGCGGCGGCCTCCTGCGCCTTCTCCAGGCTGAGGTCGGCGATGACCACGCACGCGCCCTCGGCGGCGAGCTTGGCGGCGGTGGCCTTGCCGATGCCGGAGGCGGCGCCGGTGACGAGCGCGACCCGGGTGGCGAGCGGCTTCGGCTTCGGCATCCGCTGGAGCTTGGCCTCCTCGAGCGCCCAGTACTCGATGCGGAACTTCTCCGCCTCGTCGATGGGGGCGTACGTCGACAGGCCCTCCGCGCCGCGCATCACGTTGATCGCGTTGACGTAGAACTCACCGGCCACGCGGGCGGTCTGCTTGTCCTTGCCGAAGCTGAACATGCCGACGCCGGGCACCAGCACGATGAGCGGGTCCTTGCCGCGGATGGCGGGCGAGTCGGCGACGGCGTTGCGGTCGTAGTAGCCCTGGTAGTCCTCGCGGTAGGCCCCGGCCAGCTCGTGCAGGCGGGCGATGCTGTCCTCGACCGAGGCCGTCGGCGGCAGGTCGAGGACCAGCGGCTTCACCTTCGTGCGCAGGAAGTGGTCGGGGCAGGACGTGCCCAGGGCGGCCAGGCGCGGGTGCTCGCTGCTCGCGAGGAAGTCGAGGACCACGTCGCTGTCGGTGAAGTGGCCGACCATCGGCCGGTCCGCGCTGGCGATGCCGCGGATCGTCGGGGCCAGCGCAGCGGCACGCGCGCGACGCTCGGTGTCCGGCAGGGCGTCGTACCCGTCGAGCGGGGGGCCGAAGGGCTCCGCCTTGCTGTGCTCGGCGATGTACGCCGCCGCCGTGTCGATGATCCAGAGCGAGTTGGCCTCGGCCTCCTCGCTGGTGTCGCCCCACGCGGTGATGCCGTGGCCGCCGAGGATGCAGCCGATCGACTGCGGGTTCTGGGCCTTGATCTCGGCGATGTCCAGGCCGAGCTGGAAGCCGGGCCGGCGCCACGGGACCCAGACGACCTTGTCGCCGTAGATCTCCTTGGTCAGCGCCTCGCCGTCCGCGGCGGTCGCGATCGCGATGCCGGAGTCGGGGTGCAGGTGGTCGACGTGCGCGGCGTCGACGAGGCCGTGCATGGCCGTGTCGATCGACGGGGCCGCGCCACCCTTGCCGTGCAGGCAGTAGTCGAACGCGGCGACCATCTCGTCCTCACGCTCGATGCCGGGGTAGACGTCGACCAGGCTGCGCATCCGGTCGAGGCGGAGGACCGCGAGGCCCGACTCGGTGAGGGTGCCGAGGTCGCCGCCGGAGCCCTTCACCCAGACCAGCTCCACGGGCTCGCCGGTGACCGGGTCGGTCTCGGTGCCCTTGGCCGAGGTGTTGCCGCCCGCGTAGTTGGTGTTCTTGGGGTCGGCGCCGAGGCGGTTGGAGCGCGCGATCAGCGCGGCCGCTGCGGGGTTCGTCATGAGGTCCTTCTCGGGGTGGGGTCGGTCTGGTCGGTCACCGGCGGGGGTCAGTTCCAGGAGAGCTGGGTGCCACCGACGCGGGCGGCCTCGATCTGCTCCTGGTAGCCGGACGCGGCGTACGCCTTCATCGGGTCGCCGGGCAGCCCGCGCTCCTCCCGCCAGGCGGCGAGGTCGGCACGGACATCGGTGTAGAAGGCGTCCATGAACACGGCATGGGCGCCGAGCACGTCGCCGGCCGACTGCGCGGCGTCGAGCGCGTCGCGGTCGACGAGCAGCGCGCGGGCCGTCATCTCCTGCACGTTGAGCACGGAGCGGATCTGGCCGGGGATCTTGTCCTCGACGTTGTGGCACTGGTCGAGCATGAACGCGACCTCGCTGCGGCCGTCCGCGTTGGCCGGCCCGTAGCCACCGCCGCGGATGACCTCGAAGAGGATGCGGAAGAGCTGGAACGGGTCTGCCGCGCCGACGATCAGGTCGTCATCGGCGTAGAAGCGCGAGTTGAAGTCGAACGAGCCGAGCTTCCCGAGGCGCAGCAGCTGCATCACGATGAACTCGATGTTGGTGCCGGGCGCGTGGTGACCGGTGTCGAGGCAGACCACGGCCCGCTCGCCGAGCGCGCTGACCTGGGCGTACGACGTGCCCCAGTCCGGGACGTCGGTGTGGTAGAACGCCGGCTCGAAGAACTTGTACTCGAGGACGAGCCGCTGGTCCTCGCCGATCCGGTCGTAGATCGCGGCCAGCGACTCGGCGAGCCGGTCCTGGCGGCCGCGGAGGTCCGCCTGGCCGGGGTAGTTGCTGCCTTCGGCTAGCCAGATCTTGAGGTCGCGCGAGCCGGTCGCGTGCATGATGTCGATGCACTCGAAGTGGTGGTCGATCGCCTTCTGACGGACCTTCGCGTCGACGTGGGTCAGGGCGCCGAACTTGTAGTCGTCGTCCTGGAAGGTGTTGGAGTTGATGGTTCCGAGCGCGACGCCCTGCTCGCCGGCGTACGACCGCAGCGCGGCGTAGTCGTCGACCTTGTCCCACGGGATGTGGAGGGCGACGGTCGGCGCGAGGCCGGTGAACCGGTGCACCGTGGCGGCGTCGGCGATCTTCTCCTCGACCGAGCGCGGTGTCCCCGCACTGCCGAAGACCTTGAACCGGGTGCCGGAGTTGCCGAACGCCCAGGAGGGGAGCTCGATGGCCTGGCCCTCGAGCTGGGCCGCGATGGCGGCGAATCCCTGGTGACTTGTCATGATCGTGTGCCTTCGAGCTGGTCGTCGAGGTTGAACACCTCGTGGAGCAGGACGAACCCCTCGTCGGGTGCGCCCTCGAGCTGGGTGAAGTACGGCGCCATCTCGGCCTGCCACCGGGCGTTCACGTCGGTGGCGGCCATCGCGGCCTGGGCGGCGGCGAGGTCGTCGGACTCGACGTACCCGACCAGCAGCCCGTCCTCCCGCAGGAACAGGGAGTAGTTGCGCCAGCCCGTCTCCTCGAGCGCGGCGAGCATCTCCGGCCAGACGGCCCGGTGGCGCTCGGCGTACTCCTCCATCCGGTCAGGACGGACCTGGAGACTGAAGCAGTAGCGGGGCATGGGTGACCTCCTCTCCCTGTTCCTGCGCGTGGGTCGTGCGGATCGCCTTCGACTCAGAAGTTGAAGTCGTCGATGTTGTCGGCGTTGTAGCGGAACGGGTCGCCCAGCAGGACGGTGCCGTTCTCGCCGACGGTGAACTCGCCGAGGTCGCCGGCCTCGAAGGTGTCGCCCTCCTCGCCGGTGATGTCGCCGTCGACCAGCGCCTTGGTGGCGTACGCCGCCAGGTAGCCCAGGTCCTCGGGGTTCCAGAGCGCGAACTCCTTGACGGTGCCGTCCTTGACGTAGTCACGCATCTGGTTCGGGGTGCCCAGGCCGGTCAGCGCGACCTTGCCCTTGGCGTCCGAGGTCGAGAGGTAGCGCGCAGCGGCGGAGATGCCGACCGTCGTGGGCGAGATGATGCCCTTGAGGTTCGGGTGGTCGGCGAGCAGCGCGGCCGTCTTGTCGAACGAGGTCTGGTCGTCGTCGTCGCCGTAGACGGTGTCGACGAGCTTGATGTCGGGGTGGCTCTTCAGCTCCTCCTCCATCAGCTTGATCCAGGCGTTCTGGTTGGTCGCGTTGGCCGCGGCCGAGAGGATGGCGATCTCGCCGGAGTCGCCGATCTGCTCGGCGATCATGTCGACCTGGACCTTCGCGATGCCCTCGGCGGTGGCCTGGTTGATGAACAGGTCGCGGCACTCGGCGTCGGTGTCGGAGTCGAAGGTGACGACCTTGGTGCCGGCCTCGCGGGCGGCGTCGAGCGAGTCGCAGAGCGCCGTCGGGTCGTTCGCCGACACGACGAGGCCCTTCACGCCCTGCTGGGCGGCGGTGTCGATGAAGCTGACCTGCGCGTCCGGGCCGGCGGTGTCGGGGCCCACCTCGTCGTACGTGCCGCCGAACTCCTCGACGGCCTTCTTGCCGCCGGCGTCGCTGGTCTCGAAGTACGGGTTGCCCAGGTTCTTCGGCAGGAAGGTGACCGTGACGTCACCGCCGTCGCTGCCCGAGCCGCTGTCGTCGCTGCTTCCGCAGGCGGCGAGGCCGAGGGAGGCGACCAGCGCCAGGGCGGCGCCGGCAGCGAACCGCTTGGAGTTGATCCTCATTGACTTACCTTTCGGGTTGCGTCGCCGGTGGCCGGCGTCTTCGTGGTGGCACTGGGGGCCACGGCCCGCCGCGGAAGCAGAGCCCGGATGCGCGGCAGGAAGTTGGAGGCGATCACCGAGCCGACCAGCAGGAGGCCGATGATGATCTGGATGACCTCGGAGCCCTGGCCGTCGAGCTGGAGCGCCGAGTTGAGGACGGCGATGAGCAGTACGCCGGCGACCACGCCGTGCAGCGCGCCGCGGCCGCCGAAGATGGAGACCCCGCCGAGCAGCACGCCGGCGATGACCTTGAGCTCGAAGCCGTTGCCGGTGTCGTTCGCGACCGAGTTGGCCTTGAGGGCGACGTACACACCGGCGAGGGCGGCGACAGCCCCGCTGAGCGTGAACAGCAGGAGCTTGGTCCGGGCGACGTTGACGCCGGAGAAGTGGGCGGCCTCGTCGCTCAGGCCGATCTCGAAGACGCCGCGGCCGAAGCTGGTGAAGTGCAGCAGCAGCGCGAAGAGCACGATGAGGACGGCGATCGGGATCACGATGTTGGGGTACTGCGAGTCGCCGATCCGCTCGGTCGGCCAGTCCTGCCAGCCCTCGGGGAAGCCGGCGATCCGCTTGTCCTGGATCAGTCCCTCGGCGAGTCCGCGGTAGAGCGCGAGGCTTCCGATCGTGACCGCGAGCGACGGCAGGCCGACGTAGGCCACGAAGAAGCCGTTGAGCGCACCGAGCAGGGCACCCACGCCGATCGCGACGAGCGCGGCCACCGGGACGGACAGGTCGTGCTCCACCACCAGCACACCGGTGATCGCGGCGCTCGCACCGAGGGTGCTCGCGACGGACAGGTCGATCTCGCCGGTGATGATGATCAGCGTCATCGGCAGCGCCATCAGCAGGATCGGCGCGTACTCCTTGCTGAGGTTGTACATCGTCAGCGGGCCGTCGAAGAACGGCACGTTGCCCAGGGCGTAGAGGTAGACCGCGACGAGGCCGAGGATGACCGCCGCCTCGCGGTTGACCAGGAGGCGGGCCAGGAGGTTGCGGGAGTACGACGGGTAGGTGCGGGCCGGAGCGGCGGCAGCCGGGGTCGGCTCCTTCGTCAGGGTGCTCATGCGTGGTCCCTCGCTTCCACGAGCTTGTTCGTACGACGGACGCTCAGCACGCGGTCCAGCACGATCGAGCCGATGATCAGCGCGCCGACGACGGCGCCCTGCCAGAACTCGCTGATGCCGAGGATCGGGAGCGCCCGGTTGATCGTGATCAGGAGGAAGGCACCGATGGCCGCTCCCCAGACGGTGCCGCTGCCGCCGAAGATGGCGACCCCGCCGATGACGACGGCGGCGACGGCCTGGAGCTCGATGCCGGACCCGGTGCCGGAGAACGCGGTGGCGTATCGGGCCGCCGAGAAGACGCCGGCCAGGCCGGCGAGCGCGCCGCAGAGGACGAAGGCGCCGAACACGCGCCGCCCGGAGGGCAGGCCGTAGAGGTCGGCGGCGTCCGGGTCGGAGCCGATCGCGTAGAGCTCACGGCCGCCGCGGGCCGTGTGGAGGTAGTAGCCGACCAGGCCCACCACGACCAGCGCGATGATCGTGAGGACCGGGATCGTCAGCACCTGCTGGGTGCCGAGCTTCTCGAAGTGGGCCGGGTAGTCGCCGGCGGTCATCCGGTCGCTGCCGACCTCGTGGGTCAGCGCTCCCCGCAGGACGTACATCGTGCCGAGCGTGATCACCAGCGCCGGCACCTTGAAGACGGTGACCAGCAAGCCGTTGAGCGCGCCCACCACGGCGCCGATCGCGAGACCGGCGACGAAGACGACGACCACGGACGTCTCGGGGTTGGCGACGAAGATCTTGCCGGTCGCGTAGGCGGTGATGCCGAGCGTCGAGCCGACGGACAGGTCGACGTTGCGGGTGACCACGACGACCATCTGGCCGACCGCGAGCAGCAGCAGGATCGACGGTGCGAGCAGGGTGTCGCGCCAGCCGTCGGCGCTGAACACGAACGAGCTGCGACGGCTGGTCGCGACCACGAGGATCAGCGCCAGCACGATGACGATGGCGAGCTCGCGCGAGCGCAGCAGCGTCTGGACGACGCGCGTCGCAGCGCTCTCCTGCGAGGGGTGGAGGGTGGCGGTGCTCATGCGACCGGCTCCTTGGTGGACGGGGAGGTCGGGGCGGGCGCGGCCGAGCGGGTCGCGGCAGCCATGACGTTCTCGGGGGTGGCCTCGTCGCGGGCGATGTCGGCGGTGATCCGGCCCTCGCAGACGACCAGGACGCGGTCGGCCATGCCCAGGACCTCGGGCAGCTCGGAGGAGATCATCAGGATCGCGAGGCCCTGCCCGGCGAGGTCGGACAGCAGGCGGTGGACCTCGGCCTTGGTGCCGACGTCGATGCCGCGGGTCGGCTCGTCGATGATCAGCAGCTTCGGGCCGGTCGCGAGCCACTTGGCGATGACGACCTTCTGCTGGTTGCCGCCGCTCATCGTGGCGGCCCGCATGTCGAGGGCGCTCGTCTTGACCTGCAGCTTCGCGGCCCAGGGACCGGCCGCCTTGTTCTCGGCCGACGCGGTCAGCAGGCCCGCCCTGCTGAGCCCGCCGCGGATGACCGAGGCGACGTTCTTCGCGACCGAGCCCTCGATGACCAGCCCCTGCTGGCGGCGGTCCTCGGGGACGAACGCCATGCCGGCCCGGATCGCCCGCCGCGGCTGGCGCTTCGGGACGGTCCTGCCGTGGAGGGAGACCCGCCCGGCGTCGTACCCGTCGACACCGAAGACGGCCCGGGCGATCTCGCTGCGGCCGGCGCCGACGAGGCCGGCCAGGCCGACGATCTCGCCCGCGCGGACCTGGAAGGAGATGTCGTGGAACTCGCCGGCGGAGCTGAGGCCCTCGACGTCGAGGACGACCTCACCGATCGGCGCCGGCGTCTTCGGGAACAGCTCGGCGACCTCGCGACCGACCATCTTGGCGACGATCTCGGCCTCGGTGGTCTCGGCGACGCGGTGGGTGGAGACGTAGGCGCCGTCGCGCATCACGGTGACGGTGTCGCAGAGGTCGAAGACCTCGTCGAAGCGGTGCGAGATGAAGACGAGCGCACGGCCCTCGTCGCGCAGGCTGCGGGCGACGGCGAACAGCCGCGCGACCTCGTTGCCGCTGAGCGCCGCGGTCGGCTCGTCCATCACGAGCAGCTTGGCGTCGAGCGAGATGGCCTTGGCGATCTCGATGAGCTGCTGGTCGGCGATCGACAGGCCGTTGGCGACCCGGCGGGGGTCGATCGCGACGCCGAGGCGTGCGAAGAGGGCGTGCGCCTCGTCGTACATCCGGGTCCGGTCGATCCGGCGGCCGCGGCCGAGCGGGTGGCGCCCCATGAAGATGTTCTCGGCGACCGAGAGGTCGGGGAAGAGCGTGGGCTCCTGGTAGATCACCGCGACGCCCGCAGCCTTCGACTCGGCCGTCGAGCCGAAGTCCACGGCCTGGCCGAGGAGCCGGAACTCCCCCGCGTCGCGGCGGTGCACGCCGGCGACGATCTTGACCAGCGTCGACTTGCCCGCGCCGTTCTCGCCGACGAGCGCGTGGATCGATCCGGGCTCCACCTCGAGGGTGCCCGAGCGGAGGGCGGCGACGGCGCCGAAGGACTTCGCGACGTCACGCAACTCGAGGGTCGGCGCGATGCGCTCCTCGCGGTCCGCTGCTGTCGACATCTTTCTCCTCAAGCTCTCTTGACATCGGCGATTGAAAGGTTTCAATTGGCGATACCGGGACAGTAGGTGACTGTGGTCACAGGCGTCAAGGCACCCGGCGAAACTTTCTTGAAACGAATCAAATGACGCAGTCGGGCAGCCGGACGGATCTAGGGTGAGCCCACACGGAGGAGGAACGGTGACCACCAGCGAGATCGCCCGGGCGGGCGAGCAGGGGCGCAGCGTCTCGGTCAAGGACGTCGCGTCCGCGGCCGGCGTGTCCGTCGGCACCGTGTCCAACGTCCTCAACCGGCCCGAGAAGGTCTCCCCCGCGACCCTCGAGCACGTCCAGCGCGTCATCGGCGAGCTCGGCTTCATCCGCAACGACGCGGCCCGCCAGCTGCGGGCCGGCACCAACCGCGCCATCGGCATGGTCGTGCTCGACGTCCGCAACCCGTTCTTCACCGACGTCGCACGCGGCGTCGAGCTGCGCCTCGGCGAGCACCGCCGCCCGCTCATCCTCGGCAGCTCCGGGCAGGACGCCGAGCGCGAGTCGACCTACCTCGACCTCTTCGAGGAGCAGCGCGTCAGCGGCCTGCTGATCTCCCCCGTCGGCAAGGTCCTCCCCCGGCTGCGACGGCTGCGCGAGCGCGGCACGCAGGTGGTCGTCGTCGATCGTCGTACGGGATCACGGGAGTTCTCCTCCGTCGCCGTCGACGACGTGCTCGGGGGCCGGCTGGCGGCCACGCACCTGGTCGGCACGGGACGCCGGCGGCTCGCCTTCATCGGCGGCCCGCACGGCCTCACCCAGATCAAGCACCGCCTCCGGGGCGCGGAGTCCGTCGTCGCCGACCACCCGGGCACCTCGCTGCGCTTCGTCGAGACCGCGACCATGGACGCCGATGCCGGCCGCCAGGGCGCGGAGTCACTGCTCGCGCTGCCCGCCCGCGAGCGGCCCGACGCGATCTTCGCAGCCAACGACCTCGTCGCGCTGGGCGTGCTCCAGGCACTCACCCTCGCCGGGGTGCGGGTGCCCGACGACGTCGCGATCCTCGGGTACGACGACATCGACTTCGCCGCGTCCGCCGCGATCCCGCTCAGCTCGATCCGCCAGCCCCGCGCGGAGATGGGCGAGGTCGCCACCGACCTCCTGCTGGCCGCGATCGAGGACCCGGCCGTGCAGGTGCGCGACATCGTGCTCGAGCCCGAGCTCGTCGTACGACGCTCGACGGGCGGCTGAAGGTAAAGACTCCCGCGACGCGCTGGTCCGGCACGCCCCGATCGTCCTACGCTCACAGACGACCAGGGGGGACCGTCAAGGGCCGCGCTCGCGGCCGGACAGGAGCATCCCCGTGGGACTCTTCGGCAAGGCGAAGGACGCGATGAACGCCGCCCAGCAGGCGACTCAGCAGTCAGCGGCGCAGGCGCAGGCCGCCGCTGCCGCCCAGCAGGCGCAGCAGCAGATGGGCCAGCAGCCCGGCTACGTGCACGTCGAGGGCGCCGGATCCGTCGATCCCGCCGCGTTCGGCGGGCCGTCGACCCGCTCCGTCGCCGAGGACGACCCGATCTGGGAGCCGATCAACGGCATCTCCCTGCAGGACTACGCGGACCTCTCCCGCGACGCGCAGGCCCGGGGCGTCACCGACGAGGCCGGCATGCTCACGATCGCGCAGGAGAAGGGGTTCAGCGCCGAGGACACGAAGGCGGCGCTCGACGGCTGGATCGCGCGGATGGGCCAGTCCCAGGCGGTCGGGCAGCAGTTCCGCCGCTTCCTCGGGTACTGACCGGTCGCCGGCGATGGGCCTGTTCAGTGACTGGCAGCGGATGAGCCGCGCCAACAAGGAGCACCTCGCCCGGCAGGGCCGGCCGACGTCGTACCTCGGACAGCTGGCCGACATCCCGAACCGGATGCACGAGGCCGCCGACAACACCGAGCTCGGCCTGCGCCTGACCCGGCACCTCGAGTTGACCAACGGCGCCGGGCTGCCGGCGGTGGCGATCGTGATGGCGGCCGAGCAGGTCGGCAGCTACGCCGGCATGTCGCCGGTGCTGCGCGTGCAGGCGCGGGTCGAGCGGGCCGACGGGACCGAGCCGTACGTCGTCGTGAGCGACCAGGTCGTCGCCGGGCTCCACCTGGCGCGGTTCCAGCCGGAGGCGAGGCTCGCCGTGATGGTGGACCCGGCCAACCCGGTCGACTTCGCCGTCGACTGGATCCGCACCGGCCAGCTCGGAGCGCCGCCGCCGGGTTCGGTGCCGGGGCCAGGGGCGCCCGGCGCCCGTCCCGCCACGGATGAGTGACGCGTCCCTCTCGCCACTCCCGCCCCACCGCCCGGGCAGTTCATGCGCTTCTCAGGGGTTGCAACACCTGAGAAGCGCATGAATCCCCGGCTATCCGGGGATTCATGCGGCAGCGTCCAGCAGGTGACTCAGAGGCCCAGCTCGCGGCCGATGAGCTCCTTCATGATCTCGTTGGAACCGGCCCAGATCTTCGTGACGCGGGCGTCACGCCAGGCGCGGGCGACGCGGTACTCGTTCATGAAGCCGTAGCCGCCGTGGATCTGCACGCAGTGGTCGAGGACCTCCGACTGCACCTGCGAGGAGAACCACTTCGCCTTGGCGGCGTCGATCGCGGTCAGCGTCTTCTGCGAGTGGTTGAGGACGCACTTGTCGATGTACGCCTCGGCCGCCTCGATCCGGGTGACCAGGTCGGCCAGCAGGAACTTGTTGTGCTGGAAGGTGCCGATCGGGACGCCGAAGGCCTGGCGCTCCTTGGCGTACTCGATGGTCTCGAGCAGGATCTGCTTCGCGTGCGCGACGTTGGCGACGGCGCAGCCGAGGCGCTCCTGCGGGAGCTTCTGCATCATGTGGATGAAGCCCATGTTGAGCTCACCGATGATCTCGGCGTCGGTCAGCCGGACGTTCTCGAAGAACAGCTCGGCGGTGTCCGACTCCTCCATGCCGACCTTGTCGAGCTTGCGGCCGCGCGAGAAGCCCTCGGC
>DATLIG010000324.1:0-37058 GCA_035539555.1 Nocardioides sp.
AACAGCCCGCGGTGCCGGGCGATCTCCCGCCGGGCTGCTGCGATCCGCCGCCGTTCGAGCCGCTCGTCCCGCCGGGCGCGAACCCCAGCAGGCCCCTCGCGCAGCGCCACGAGACCGGGCACCCAGAAGCCGGCGAGCAGGACGACGGCCAGGGGGAGCAGCCACCAGCCGCGCTCGTCGCGCGTCACGATGACGATGACCATGAGCAGGGCGACGAGGCCCCACCTGGAGTGGTGGAGCCGGGCGGTTGCGCGCTCCCAGCTGCTCATCGCTCCATCGTGCCCCCGATCAGGGTGGCCCAAGGTTGGTTTTCGGGGACTTGGGGCCGGACGGTCATAAGGGTCGGGACCAAGGTCCCCCGCGGCGCCAACCCGACCCGCGCGCGCGACGCCGGTGCGAGCGTGGACAGGTGCTCTCCCGTGTGAGGGGTGCGTTCGTCGCGCTCGCGCTCTGCCTGCCGCTGGCCTGGGTCCTGCCTGCCGGCCCGGCCGACGCTGCCACCCCCTCGCTCACCGTCACGCCGAAGGCACCCGTCGTCGGCGACACGGTGCAGGTGACGACCACCCTGCCCACCCGGGTACGGCGCCCGGTGCAGCTGCAGCGTGCCAGCGGTGGCCGGTGGGTGACCCTCACCCGCGCCTGGAGTACGACGACCGGGCGGGTCAGCGTCCGGACCAGGCTCACCAGCAGCCGCACCTCGCTGCGGGTCCTGGCGCCGTCGTACCGCACGGGTGGGCGGCGAGTCCCGGCGGTCGCCACCCGGAGCACGACGGTCTCGGCGGCGACCGAGACGGTCACGCTGGTCACCCGGATCGCGGCGGGGAAGGCGGAGGCGCGGATCACCGCGTCGCACCTGCTCACCGGACGGCCGGTCCAGCTCCAGGCGCGCACGGCCACCGGCTGGACGAGGATCGCCGACGGCACGGCCGCCACGTCGCGCCTCGTCGTCCTCACCGCCGCGCTCGCGACGGCGCAGGGCAGGAACCTCCGGGCGGTCCTGCCTGCCCACGCGGGCAGGGCCACCGTCGTCTCCGCGATCCAGGAGCCGCCCACCCTGACCGTCGCCACCGCGCCTGACGGCGACGCCGTCCGGATCGATGCCGCCACGTCCGGCACGGTCGAGGAGGTGCGCTTCTTCGTCGACGGGGTCCTGCTCGCGAAGGACACCGCGGCGCCGTACACGACGACGTGGACGCCGCGCGTGGGCCGGCACGACGTGGTCGCCCGGGCGATCGGTCCGCTCGACAGCGTCCTGAGCCCCGCGACCGATGTCGTGACCACCGCGGCGCCGGTCACTGCGGACACCGGAGTGGCGGAGGGGTACGCGATCGAGGTCGTGCAGGACGGCCTCGACCTGCCCACCAGCGCTGCGACGCTGCCGACCGGCGCCGTGCTGGTCACCGAGAAGGCGGGCGTGGTGAAGGCGGTCGAGCCGGGCGAGGACGGCTGGTCGATCCCGCGCGAGGTCCTCGACCTGCGCGAGGAGGTCCACGACGGCGGGGACGCAGGCCTGATCGGCATCGCCGTCGACCCGGGCTTCGCCGACACCGGCTTCGTCTACCTCGCCTACGTCCGCGACGACGGCGAGGAGGGCGACGAGGGCGCGGGCGTCCGCCGCACGCAGCAGGTCGCGCGCTACACCTGGGACGGCACGGACCTCGACGCAGACAGTCGCCATGTGGTGCTCGGCGACGTCACCGGTCCCGCCTGCTCCGCCGAGGACGGCCTGCGGACCCCCGGCTGCGTGCCGCTGCTCGGCGAGTCCCACACGATCGGCGACCTCGGCTTCGACGACGACGGCCACCTCCTCGTCGGCATCGGCGACGGATCCCTCTACTACACCGCCGACGGCCTCGCCGGCCGCCCCGAGACCCTGCGCGCGCAGGATCCCGACGTGCTCGCCGGCAAGGTGCTCCGCGTCGACCCGGCCACCGGGCAGGGCGTCCCCGGCAATCCGCTGTACGACGGCGACGGCTCCACCAACGCGTCGCGGGTCGTCGCGCTCGGGCTGCGCAACCCGTTCCGGTTCACGGTCCACGACGGCCACCTCGTGCTCGGCGACGTCGGCGAGGGCGCCACCGAGGAGGTCGACGTCGTCGAGCTCCACGACCTCACCCCGGCCACCGGCCCCGCGAACTTCGGCTGGCCGTGCCGGGAGGGGGACGCCGACACGGCGCTCGGCGACGTGACGGACGAGGAGAGCCCGTGGCACGCCTGCGCGGCGATCCGCACCGCGGAGACGTCCCGCGGACCGTCGTACTCGTATCCGCACACGGGCGCCGGTGGCTCGATCTCGGGTGGCGTCTTCCTCGACTCCGGGTCCTACCCGGCGGCGATGCGCGGGCGCTACGTCTTCGGCGACTACGCGCAGGGCTTCCTCCGCACCGCCGAGGTCGCGCACGGGGGCGCCGTCTCCGACCCCGCCCCGCTCGCGGACGCCAGCGCCGCGGCAGGCCCGGTCAAGTTCCTCACCGGGCCGGACGGGCTCGTCTGGACGGTGTCGATCACGACCGGCGCGCTGCGGCGGATCCGCTGGACCGGCACGCAGCAGGCCGACCAGTGCCCGGTGGGCACCTTCCGTCGTACCTTCCACGACCTCGACGGTCCGGACTCGCCCTTCGACGAGGAGATCCCGGAGGGTCCGTACAGCTGGCTCCTCCCGTACGCCGCCGTCCAGCTCCCGTCGTCGGCGCTCGCTCCGGCGACGTGCGAGCCGGGCATCCGGCTCGCCACCAACGGCTCGCCCTGGGCGACACCTGCGGACCCCGACACCAGGGAGCACCCGGGCGACCGGTTCGGCACTGCGTGGCGCGGGCGGGTCGCCCTCGACGCGGGCACCTGGCGGTTCACGGTCACGGGCAGCGAGTGGGTGCGGCTGTGGGTGGACGACCAGGTCGTGCACGACTTCTACTCGAACGGGTTCTGGCCGCTGGAGTCCCGGCAGCACGACCTCGTCCTCGGGCCGGGCCAGCACGTCGTCCGTGCCGAGATGCTGCACGGGGACGAGACCGACGCCGAGGCCGAGGTCACCTGGACCCGCGTCGGCGGCCCGCCCGTCGTCGAGGTCCAGGCACCCGCGAACGGCGTCGTCGCCACCGACGGCACGGTCCCTTGGGAGATCACGGTCAGCGACCCGGACGGCGAGCTGCCCAGCGAGCTCGCGGACCGGACCCGCCTCGAGGTCGACTTCCTCCACTACACCGGGGATGACGCAGGCGGGGGCTTCCACGCCCACCCGTCCACGCGCATCGACGGCCAGCTCGCCGGCACCCTTCCGGTCAGCGACGTCCACGCGCCCGGCGCCGGTGTGGTCCGGCTGCGCGGCACCGTCACCGACGCGAGCGGCGCCCGCTCGGTCAGCACGCCGGTCTACGTCTGCTTCGCGGGCGGCGCGGTCGGCCCGTGCGCGGAGCGCTGACGATCGTCAGACGTAGGTCGTCGTCCGCGCGAGGTCGGTGACCAGGTGCGGGTTGCCGTCCGCCGCCATCCGTCCGGCCAGCTCGCGGGCGCGGTCCGGCCCGCCCTCGGCCATCCAGTCGAACTCCGCCTGCGTGACGCCCACCAGCTGCAGGAAGTCCACGCGCCCGTGCACGGTGTCGATGCCCGGCACCTCGGTGTCAGGTACGACGAGGTAGCTGGTCAGCTGCGTGTCGCTGCCGACCTGCAGCGGGTTGGCGCCGCCGCCGACGAACTGCCACGGCTCGAACCAGCGTCTCGAGGTCGCGGTGTAGCGCGCGAGCGCACCCATCGACTGCGCCGCCCAGTGGCAGTCGTCCGGACTGTCGGCGCGCAGCTTGATGGTCAGCTCGTAGCCCCAGCCGCTGTGCTCGCCGCCGAAGGACTCCTCGTCGACGTACAGGTTCGAGATGCCGTACGTGACCAGGTGCTGATAGCCGCCCGGGCTCGGGAAGAAGCTGACCCCGTCGAGGTGCTCGGGCCCGCCGAACATCGCACGGACCGGCATCAGCGTGGCGAGGTGCGCGGGCTCGACCCCGGGGTAGAGCGCGGCGAAGGCCTCGTCGATCGCCTCCCACCCCGGCGACCAGTCGCCCTGTGCGGCGGCGCGGGCGAGGTACTCCTCCTTGGTCATCATGCGCCCGATCATCACAGGCAGGTGGTCAGGGACCGCCCAGCTCGCGGCGCAGCACCTTCCCCGTCAGCGTCCGGGGCAGCTCGTCCAGGAACACCCACGTCTTCGGTCGCTTCGGCGGAGCCAGGTGCTCGCGTGCATACGCCGCCAGCTCCGCCTCGCTCGCCGTGCCGACGACCGCGGCGCAGACCCGCTGGCCCCAGGCGGGGTCCGGTACGCCGTACACGGCGACCTCGGTGACGCCGGGGCACTCCTCCAGGACCTGCTCGACCTCGGTGGGGTAGACGTTGACGCCGCCGCTGATGACCAGGTCGACGCGGCGGCCGTCGAGGAAGACGTAGCCGTCGTCGTCGATGCGGCCGAGGTCGCCGACGGAGAACGCCGCGCCGTCGGGCGTCTCGCGCCAGGCCTCGGCGGTCTTGTCGGGCGCGCCGTAGTAGCTGAACCGCGCGAAGTCGGGGACCGCGCACCACAGCGTGCCGTCGGGGTCGGCGCTCATGGTGCGCCCGGGGCGGGCCCGCCCGACGGTGCCCGGCCGCTGCAGCCACTCCTCGCTGCGACAGGCCGTGAACTGGCCCTCGGTGGCGCCGTAGAACTCCCACGTCGAGCCGGCCGGGAAGAGCTCGAGAAGGCGCCGCTTCACGTCGGTCGGGCAGGGAGCCCCGGCGTGGGCGACGAGCCGGAAGGACGACAGGTCCGGGACGCCCACGACGTCCCAGTGCGCGATCAGCCGCTGCAGGTGGGTGGGGACGCAGAACATGGTGCTCGGACGCTCGCGCACGATCGCGGCGGAGACGGCCGCCGGGTCGAACGGTCCGGGGATCACCACCCGGCCGCCGGCGAGCCGCGTACCGAGCGCGAACCGCAGGGGAGCGGAGTGGTAGAGCGGGCTCAGCACGAGGTTGACGTCGTCGGGACCGAAGCCCCACAGGTCGCGCTCCTCGGCCCACAGTGCCTCGGCGTCGGCCGGCGACAGCAGGCCCGAGAAGACGCCCTTCGGGACGCCGGTCGTGCCGCTGGTGCAGTGCATCGGCCGGCCCAGCGGCAGCCCGGCCGGAGGCAGTACGACGAGGAGGTCGGCCAGCTGCGCCTGCGACGTCACCACCAGCGTGGGGTCCAGACCAGCCAGGATGCGGGCCCGCTCGGTCTCGCTCAGCCGCGGGTCGAGGGGGATCGGGAAGACACCGGCGGTGAGCAGCCGATGCACCGCGTCGACGTACGCATGGGAGCCCGGGACCAGCAGGGCGACCCGGTCGCCGGCGGTCAGGGACGCGATCTCCACGGAAGCCACAGTAGGGTCGGGCCATGCGCGTCGGACTGACCGGGGGCATCGCCTCCGGCAAGAGCACCGTGTCGGCGATCCTGCGCGAGCTCGGCGCCGTCGTCATCGACGCCGACCAGCTCGCCCGTGAGGTCGTCGCCAAGGGGACCCCCGGCCTCGCGGAGGTCGTGGAGGCGTTCGGGCCCGACATCCTCACCGAGGACGGCCATCTCGACCGGCCGAAGATGGGCAGCCTCGTCTTCAACGACGAGGCGCTGCGCCGCCGGCTCGAGGCGATCGTGCACCCCCGGGTCTTCGAGCTGTACGCCGCCCTCGAAGCCAGCGCACCCGTCGGCGGGATCGTCGTCCACGACATCCCGTTGCTCGTGGAGTCCGGCCGCGCCGAGGAGTTCGACGCCGTGGTCGTGGTCGACGTGCCCGACGAGGTGCAGGTCGAGCGGATGCTGCGCGACCGAGGCATGAGCGAGGAGGACGCCCGCGCCCGGATCGCCGCTCAGGCGACCCGCGAGCAGCGGCGCGCCGTGGCGACGTACGTCATCGACAACACCGGGACGCGCGAAGACCTCCGCCACCAGGTGACGGAGGTCTTCGCGGAGCTGCGGAACGCGGCGGTCTGAGCGGTCAGGCAGCCGAGCCGGACGCCAGGTCCGGGTCGCCCAGGCGGCGCAGCTTCTGCAGCGCCTCCCGCTCGAGCTGGCGGACCCGCTCGGCCGAGATGCCGTGCTTGACGCCGATGTCGGCGAGCTTGTGCTGGCGACCGTCGGTGAGGCCGTAGCGGGACCGGATGATGTCGGCCGCGCGGGCGTCGAGCTGGTCGACCAGGCTGTTGAGCCGGTCGCGCGCCTCGACGTCGAGGACGGTCAGGTCCGGGCCGGGCGCGGTCTCCTGCGCCATCAGGTCACCGAGCGAGGTGTCGCCGTCCTCGTCGACCGGGGTGTCGAGGCTGACGTGCTCGCGGCCCCAGGCCATCAGGTCGAGGACCCGCTCGACCTCGATGCCGAGCTCGGCGGCGATCTCCTCGGGCTCCGGGTCGCGGCCCAGCTGGCGCTCGAGGGTACGACGCGCGCCGCCGACCTGGTTGAGCTCCTCGACCACGTGCACGGGCAGGCGCACGACGCGGGCCTGCTGCGCGATGCCGCGCGTGATGGCCTGACGGACCCACCAGGTGGCGTAGGTGGAGAACTTGTAGCCCTTCGCGTAGTCGAACTTCTCGACCGCGCGGATCAGGCCGGTGTTGCCCTCCTGGATCAGGTCGAGCATCGGCATCTGGGCCCGGCCGTACTTGCGGGCGATCGACACGACGAGCCGCAGGTTGGCGTTGATGAACTCCGTGATGGCCTTGCGGCCCTCCTCGGCGATCCACTCGAGCTCCTCGCGGGTGGCCTGCTTCGGGGCGCCGCCCTTCCGTCGGCCGTACCGGCCCTCGGCGAGGAGGTGCTCGGCCAGCAGGCCGGCCTCGATGGTCTTGGCGAGGTCGACCTCGCGGGCTGCGTCCAGCAGGGGGGTGCGCGCGATCTCGTCGAGGTAGAGGCCGACGCTGTCGCGTCCCTCGATCTCCCGACCGGTGTTGCGCGTCCTGTTCGCAGTTGCCGTGGCCATTGCGTCCCTCCTTCAGCGCGGATGTGGGTTGTCCGCACGTGTGTTCCAACACCAGGCGTCGGTCCCGGATTCCCGGGTTCCTCGGTGTTGCTCTATCCGCAATGACGTCCGGCAGTCCCCGTTAGTTGCCCGAAACGGGGAATCTCAGGCAGTTCTCAAGAAAGGAGATCTGCGTCGGCCAGACCGAGCCGGTCGAGGATCCACGCGAGGCTGAACGCGCGGTCCTCCCAGGCGCGGTAGCGCCCCGACACGCCGCCGTGCCCGGCGGCCATCTCGGTGCGCAGCAGCACGTCGGCCCGCGGTGCCCGGTCGCGCAGGCGGGCCACCCACTTGGCGGGCTCGACGTAGAGCACCCGGGTGTCGTTGAGGGACGTCTCGGCCAGGATCGGCGGGTACGGGAGATCGGCGACGTTCTCGTAGGGGGCGTACCCGGCGATCCGCTCGTAGGCGACCGGGTCGTCGGACGGGTTGCCCCACTCGTCGTACTCGGGGACGGTGAGGGGGAGCGTCGCGTCGAGCATGGTGGTGAGCGTGTCGACGAACGGTACGCCGGCCACGAGCCCGCCGAACGCCTCCGGCGCCTGGTTGGCGACGGCCCCGATCAGCAGGCCGCCGGCGCTGGCGCCCTCGCCGACGATCCGGTCGGCCGTCGTCCACCCGGTCGCGACGAGGTGGCGGGCCGCGGCGGCGAAGTCGTCGAAGGTGTGCTGCTTGTGCTCGAGCTTGCCGTCGTCGTACCAGTGGCGGCCCATCTCGCCGCCGCCGCGGATGTGCGCGATCGCGAACGCGGCGCCGCGGTCGAGGGTGGAGAGCCGCGCGACCGAGAAGTAGGGGTCCATCGAGGCCTCGTAGGCGCCGTACCCGTAGAGGTGCACGGGGACCGGGTCGGTGCCGGACTCGCCACGCACGCCCTTGCGGACGACCAGCGAGATCGGCACCTGCGCGCCGTCGGTGGACGGCGCCCAGAGCCGGTGCTCCTCGTAGTCGTCGGGGTCGTAGCCGCCCAGGACGGGCGCCTGCTTGCGCAGGACCAGCTCGCCCGTGCGCAGGTCGTGGTCGTAGACCGCGGACGGCCGGGCGAGGCTGCCCATGCCGACCCGGATGGTCGGCTGCTCCCACGCCGGGTTGTTGCCGGCGCCGACGGTGGCCAGCTCGCCGGGGAACTCCACGAACCGGTCACCGGCGATCGGCGCGGCCGGGTCGTCGGACAGGGTCAGGACGCGGACCTGGGTCGAGCCGTTGCTGCGCTGCTGCACGACGAGGTGGTCGGCGAAGGCGTCGACGTCCTCGAGCCGGACGGCCGGGTCGTGGGGGAGCAGCGGCACCCACCCCGACGGCGGCGTGGGTACGGCGGGTGCGATCCCGAGCTCGAACTCCGGGCCGTTCGCGTTGTGCAGCACCAGGAAGTGGTCCTCGCCGCCGATGACGGCGTGCTCGAGGGAGTACTCGACGCCGTCGGTCCGCTCGGCGAACAGCACGGGGTGCGCGTGCGGGTCGCGGGCGTCGAGGACGTGGAACTCGGAGGTCGTCTTCGAGCTGGCCGCGACGACGACGTAGCGGCGGCTGCGGGTGCGCCCGACGCCGACGAAGTAGCGTCCGTCGGGCTCGTGGAAGACCAGCTCGTCGTCGGCCTGGGCGGTGCCGAGGCGGTGACGCCAGACCTTGTCGGGACGCCACGCCTCGTCGACGGTCGTGTAGTAGAAGTGGTCGGCCTCGCCGGACTCCGACACGGCGCCCCACGTGACGCCGCCCATCACGTCCGTGAGCACGTCCTCGTGCAGCTCGCGGGTCGCGAGGTCGAGCACGCGGACGGTGTAGCGCTCGTCGCCGACCACGTCGGTGGCGTAGGCGAGCAGGCGGTCGTCGGGACTCACCGAGGAGCCGCCGAGCGAGAAGAACTCGTGGCCCTCAGCCAGCTCGTCGAGGTCGAGCAGCGTCTCCTCGCCGGGCAGCGCGGGCTCGTCGGGCTGCGCGTCGGCGGCCGGCTGCGGGGGAGTCCAGTCATCCGGTCCGGCCACGGGGACGCGGCAGGTGGCGCCGTACTGACGGCCCTCGAAGGACCGGCCGTAGTACCAGAACCCGCGCACGCGGGTCGGCACCGAGAGGTCGGTCTCCAGCGTGCGGGCCTTGATCTCGTCGTAGATCCGGCCGCGCAGGTCGGCGAGGTGGGCGGTGCGGGCGCGGGTGTACTCGTTCTCGGCCTCGAGGTAGCCGATGACCTCCGGGTCGTCCTTCGCGCGCAGCCACTCGTACTCGTCGGTGCGGGTGTGGCCGTGCAGCGTGGTGGTGACCGGTCGCTTGTCGGCGCGGGGCGGGAGGGGCTGTGCGGCCTGTCCATCGGGCATGCGCCGAACGCTACTGCTCGGCTGGTTGCTCCCCGGCGTCCGGGGCGGGAGGGTGCCAGCGTCGCAGGGCGGCGTCGTCGGCCGGGAACGAGCGCACCGGCCCGGGGGGTGTGTCGGCGGTCTCGAACCGGACCGTCACGACTCCACGACCGGAGCCCCACACCCAGCCGCGACCGTGCTCGTCGTGGACCACGTCCATGCCCGGTGCCCAGGTCGCACCGCGCGGCCGGGCGCCGGCCTCCTCGGGCCGGTCGGCGGGCTCGTCGGTCGTCGTCTCGTCCCCCTGCCCGTCGGCCTCGTCGCCTCCGCCGTCGCGGACCGCGAAGAGGTCCTCCTGCACCCAGTCGGCCAGGCCGGAGACGCCGACGCCGAGCAGGCGGACGCCGCCGGACGTGTCGAGGTCGGCGAGCAGGGTGCGGGCGAGCCGGGCGATGGTCGCGGCGTCCTCGGTGGGCGCGGGCAGCGTGGCCGAGCGGCTCAGGGTCGTGAAGTCGTACATCCGGACCTTCAGCGAGACCGTCCGCCCCGACAGCCCGCTCGACTTCATCCGCCGCGCCACCTCCCCGGCCTGCCGGACCACGATCGCCTCCATCTGCCGGCGGTCGGTGAGGTCGTGCTCGTAGGTGCCCTCGACGCTCACCGACTTCGTCTCCCGGTCCGGTACGACGGCCCGGTCGTCCTCGGCGCGCGCCAGCTGGTGCAGCGCGTGGCCCAGCGACCTGCCGACCTGCCGCACGAGCTCGTCCTCGCTGACCTGGGCCAGCTCCCGGACCGTGTGGATCCCGCCGCGCCTGAGCCGCTCGACGGTGGCCGGCCCGACGCCCGGGATCACCGAGACGTGCATCGGGTGCAGGAGGGCGACCTCCGTACCGGGCTCGACGACGACCAGGCCGTCCGGCTTGCGCAGGTCGCTGGCGATCTTGGCGAGGAACTTCGAGCTGGCGATCCCCACGGACGCGGTCAGGCCGCCCGTCACCTCGCGCACCTGCGCCCGCAGGTCCTCCGCGAACGCCGTCACGGTCGCCACCTCCAGGTCGGGCAGGTCGGCCTGCTCGAGGTCGACGAACGCCTCGTCCAGCGACAGCGGCTCGACCAGCGGGGAGACCGACCGCAGCAGCCCCATGACCGCAGCGCTGGTCGAGCGGTACGCCTCGAACCGACCCGACAGGTAGGCCGCGTGCGGGCACCGGGCCCGGGCCTCGCGGGTCGACATCGCCGAGCGGACGCCGAACTTCCGGGCCTCGTAGGACGCCGTCGACACGACCCCGCGACCGCCGGTGCCGCCGACCACGACCGGCTTTCCGCGCAGGGACGGCTTGTCCCGCTGCTCGACGGCCGCGAAGAACGCGTCCAGGTCGAGGTGGAGGATCGAGGCCCGGTCGCGCACGGCGTCACGCTAGTCGGCTCCACCCCCAGAACCGGCCGGTGACCCTCCCCAGGGTGCCGACGCGAGGGCGATCTGCACAGGGCGCATCCGGCCCCTGCGTGCCTGTCGGGCCCCGCGGCGAGATTCCCGGGCATGACCACCACACCGCCCACACCGCCCACACCGCGCCCGCCGCAGGGCCTGCACCTGACCGCCCGCAGCCCGGAGGACCTGCTGGCCATGGCGCCGGTGGTGCTCGGCTTCTGGCCAGAGGACTCCGTCGTGATGATGACCTTCGGGGCGCTGCGTCCCTTCCACGCACGGCTTGCGCTGCCGCCGCCCGACGAGCTCGACACGTGCGGGCTGCTCGAGGTGGAGGAGTGCCTGCTCGGCCCGGCCGAGGCCCACGGCGTCCAGGCCGTGGTGCTCCTGTACTTCACCGGCGACCCGGAGGCGGCCGGCCTCGTCCACGACGCGCTGCGCGAGGGGTGCAGGGCCCGCGGCATCGCGATGGTGGTGGCCGTCATGGCCGACGGCGCCGAGTACTCCGTCCTCGGCAGGGATGGAGAGCCGGGGCCCCGGACGTCGTACGACGTGACGGCGCACCCGTTCGTCGTGCAGGCCATCGTCGAGGGCAGGATCGCCCACCGCACCCGCGCCGACATGGTCGCCTCGCTCGAGCTGGACCCGGCGGTCGCCGCGCCGGTGCTGGACCAGCTGCGCGAGGGTGGGTGGGACGACACCGACCCGCCCACCGGCGCGCGGGCCGTGCGCCGCCACGGCAACTGGGTCGCGGCCACCGTCCGGCGGGCCGTGGACACCGGCGAGCTGCTGCGGCCGGCCGAGGTCGCCCGGCTGCTCTGGGCCCTGCAGGTGCCGCGGATCCGCGACGCCGCGTGGTCGGTCCTCGACGGCCCGAGCGCCCCGCGGCACGTCCGGTTCTGGACCGAGGTCCTCCGGCGCACGCCCGACTCCCTGGCCGCGGCCCCCGGCGTCCTGCTCGGCCTGGCGGCATGGCGCTCGGGCGACGGTGCCCTGGCCTGGGCCGGTGTCGACCGGTGCCGTCGCGCCGACCCGGACTGCCGGCTGGCCGAGTTCCTCGCCGTGCTGTTGGAGGAGGCGGTGCCGCCGGACCAGGCGTCCGGGCTCCCTCCGGCGGCAGGCGACCCCCGCTAGTGTCGGTGCATGGGTGATGACGTCGCCGCACAGGAGTTCACGCCTGCCGACCGGACCCGCTACCGGGAGAAGGTCCGCCGCTGCCTCGACGTGTTCGAGCGGATGCTGCGCGAGTCCGCCTTCGACACCGACGACCCGTGGACCGGGATCGAGGTCGAGCTCAACCTCGTCGACGAGGTGGGCGACCCGGCGCTGCGCAACGACGAGGTGCTCGACGCCATCGCCGATCCCGGCTTCCAGACCGAGCTCGGACAGTTCAACATCGAGCTCAACCTGCCGCCGGGCCCGCTCGCCGACGGTGGGCTGAGGACCTGCGAGGACCGCCTGCGGAGCAGCCTCAACGCAGCCGAGGAGCGCGCCGCGGCCGTCGGGGCGCACCAGGTCATGATCGGGATCCTGCCGACCCTGGCGCCCGAGCACCTCACGGCCGACGCGATCAGCGCCAACCCCCGCTACCGGCTGCTCAGCGAGCAGATCCTCGGCGCACGTGGCGAGGACATCATGATCGACATCCACGGAGTCGAGCGGCTGCAGACCACCGTCGACACGATCATGCCGGAGGCGGCCTGCACCAGCACCCAGTTCCACGTGCAGGTGAGCCCGGAGCGCTTCGCGGCGTACTGGAACGCATCCCAGGCGATCGCCGGCGTGCAGATCGCGGTGGGTGCGAATGCGCCCTATCTGCTGGGCAAGCACCTGTGGGCCGAGACCCGGATCCCGTTGTTCGAGCAGGCGACCGACACCCGCGCGGAGGAGCTCAAGGCGCAGGGGGTGCGGCCGCGGGTCTGGTTCGGCGAGCGGTGGATCACGTCGGTCTTCGACCTGTTCGAGGAGAACGTCCGCTACTTCCCGGCGCTGCTCCCGGTGATCGACGAGGAGGACCCGCTGACCGTCCTGGAGGCCGGCGGCACGCCGAACCTCTCCGAGCTCCGGCTCCACAACGGCACCATCTACCGCTGGAACCGGCCGGTCTACGACATCAGCGCCGGCCTGCCGCACCTGCGCGTGGAGAACCGGATCCTCGCCGCGGGACCGACCGTGGTCGACACGGTGGCCAACGCGGCGTTCTACTTCGGCCTGGTGCGCGCCCTCGCCGAGAACGAGCGGCCGCTGTGGTCGCAGATGTCCTTCAGCGCAGCCGAGGAGAACTTCCACACCGCCGCCGAGCACGGCATCGACGCGGAGGTCTACTGGCCCGGCGTCGGGCGGGTCCGCGCCACGGAGCTGGTCCTGCGCCGGCTGCTGCCGCTCGCCCACGAGGGCCTTGCCGCGTGGGGCGTGGGTGCCGACGAGGCCCACCGCTACCTCGACGTGATCGAGCAGCGCTGTCTCACCGGCACCAACGGCGCCGACTGGTTCGTGCGCCGGATGCGCGAGCACCGCGACGAGGAGCGGTATGACGCCCTGCGCGCCGTGCTGGGGGAGTACCGCGTCCGCATGCACGAGAACCAGCCGGTCCACACCTGGTAGGCGCCTCGGCCTCAGACCGGCGCGTCCGGCCGGATCCGCGCCCACGCCTGCCCGGCACCGGAGCGCGGGTCGTGCCAGGAACGCCGGGTGATGACGACGACGTCGAGGCGCACGCCGAGCTCGCCGGAGGCGACGCCCACGGCGGCCGCCCAGGCGAGGTCCTCCTCGTCCGGTCCCTCAGGCATCCGGGTCAGCCACACCAGCGGCACCGTGCCGTCGGCGAGGAAGTGCCGCGCCATCGTCTCCACGACCTCGGCGCGCAGCGCGAGGTCGAGCCGGTCCTCGGGCCGGAGCTCGAGGCGGCGGACCTCGCCGCGCGGGATCCCGACGTGCAGCACCGCGGGGTAGGTCCGCCGGTGCTCGGCGAGGGCATGGTCGCGGACCGCTCCCCGCAGCACCTTCCGGAGCATCGTGGGAAGCGGCTCGTGGATGCCGGGCCCGGTCGCCATGCGGTGAGCCTGCCTGATCGGCGCCCCCCGTGCGGACGTCCTCCACAGGCGCCCGGGAGGACCGGTCCGGATAGGTTGCCGTCATGACCTCGCCCCTCATCGGTGTCGACGAGCTGGCCGCCCGCGTCGGGGAGGTCACGGTCCTCGACGTCCGCTACCGGATGGGCGGACCGCCCGGCCCCGAGGAGTACGCCGCCGGCCACGTCCCCGGAGCCGTCTTCGTGGACCTTGACTCCGCGCTCGCCGGGCCGCCCGGCCCGCGTGGCCGGCACCCCCTGCCGGACCAGGACGTGTTCGTCGGGGCCATGCGCGCCGCCGGCGTCGGCGACTCCCGCTCGGTCGTGGTCTACGACGACTGGTCGGGCCACGCGGCCGCGCGCTGCTGGTGGCTGCTGCGCTTCCACGGCCACCGCGACGTGCGGGTCCTCGACGGCAGCTGGGCGGCCTGGCAGGCGGCCGGCCTGCCGGTCGAGCAGGGCCCGCCCGCTCCGGCGGCCGATCCCGGTGACTTCACGGCGCGAGCGGGCGCGATGCCGGTGGTCGACGTCGCGACGGTGCAGGGGAGCGGCGTCGTCGTCGACGCACGGGCTCCCGAGCGCTACCGCGGCGAGGTCGAGCCGATCGACCCCGTGGCCGGGCACATCCCGGGCGCGGTCAACGTGCCGACCGCCCGCAACCTCGGCACCGACGGCCGGTTCCGGACGTCGGCCGAGCTCGCGGAGACCTACGCCGCGGTCGGCGCGCGGCCCGGGGCCGACGTGGCGGTCTACTGCGGCTCCGGCGTCACGGCCGCCCACGACGTTCTCGCGCTCGAGGTCGCCGGGGTGGCGGCGGCGCTCTACCCGGGCAGCTGGAGCGAGTGGGTCGCCGACCCGGCCCGCCCCGTGGAGACCGGCTGATTCCCGCCGGTGGTCGAGGGGGTCGCGCAGCGACCGTCACGAGGCCCCGGTGACCCGCTGACGGCCTACCAGTGCACGCCGCGGAAGAGCTGGGCGAGCAGCATCTGCTCGGTCTCCCGGTGGTTGTCGGCGGGTGCCTCCTCGGCGGCGGCCGCGGCCTGGGACGCCGGCTTGTGGCCCTTCGCGGCCGCGGAGTCCGGGAACACCTGGTAGGCCAGGTTGAGCACCCGGAAGGCGGTGCGCGGCGCGATCGTGTGGGCCAGCTCGCCCGCCGTACCGAGGGCGGTGTTGATCTCGTGCGGCTTCTCCACGAGCGCCTTGATCACGGTGTCGGCCGCCTGCGCCGGGGAGATGGTGGGGAACTTGTCGTAGATCTTGGTCGGCGCGATCATCGGCGTCCGCACCAGCGGCATGTGCACGTTGGTGAAGGTGATGCCGTGGCCGACGACCTCGGAGGAGACCACGTTGCTCCACGCGTCCAGGGCCGCCTTCGAGGCGACGTAGGCGGAGAACCGCGGCGGGTTGGTCTGCACGCCGATCGAGGAGATGTTGACGATGTGGCCCGATCGCTGGGCGTGCAGCTGCGGCATCAGGCCCATGACCAGGCGGATCGCGCCGAAGTAGTTGAGCTGCATCGTGCGCTCGAAGTCGTGGAAGCGGTCCTGGGACAGCTTCAGCGAGCGGCGGATCGAGCGGCCGGCGTTGTTGATGACGTAGTCGACGCTCGGCAGCTCGGCGACGAGCTGCTCGCAGAGCCGGTCGATCGCCTCGAGGTCGGACAGGTCGCACGGGAAGACGTGGGCCTGGCCGCCACGGGCCTCGATGACCGCCTTCGTCTCCTCGAGCTTCTCCTTGCCCCGCGCGACGAGGACGGGGATGCCGCCGGCCTGGGCGACCTTGAGCGCCACCACCTTGCCGATGCCGGACGACGCGCCGGTGATCACGACGGTCTTGTCCTTGAGCGCTGCCCGGGCCTTGGGGTCACGCCCGACCGTGTCGTCGAGGTTCTCCTCCCAGTAGGACCACAGGGTGCGGACGTAGGTCTCCAGCGGCGGCACCGAGATGCCCGAGCCGGCCAGCGCCTTCTCGGTGATCCGCGAGTCGAACACCGACGGGAAGGAGGTGTGTGCGAGCGCCTCGGCGGGGAGCCCGAGCCGGCCGAGCGTCTGGTCGAGGATCAGCTGCGCCGGCCCGGTCCTGATCACGGCCGTCATCAGGTTCAGCGGCCGCAGCGCGCGGGGGACCAGCGAGAGCGGGCCGGCGGTGACGGTGCGGCTCACCGGCGTCGCGAACCGCGGCGCGCCGGCGGCGGCGCAGAAGGCGTTGACCATGTCGACCACGGGCTGGGGCTCGGGGTTGACCAGGTGGAAGGCCTCGCCGTCGCGGTCGGGCAGGTGGCCGAGGTGATCCATCGCCTTGGCGACGTAGTCGACGGGCACCACGTTCGTGTCGCCCAGGTCGACGCCCACGAGGGGCAGCCAGGACGGCAGGTTGTCGCGCAGCCGCTTGATCAGCGGGAAGAGGTAGTAGGGACCGTCGATCTTGTCCATCGCGCCCGTCTCCGAGTGGCCCACCACGATGGCCGGCCGGTAGACCCGCCACGGGACGGACGACTCGTCGCGGACGATCTTCTCCGACTCGTACTTCGTCCGGTGGTACGGCGAGGGCAGCGGCTGGCCCTCCTCGAACATCGTCTCGTCGAACCGGCCGTGGTAGTCACCGGCCGCCGCGACCGACGACACCTGGTGGAAGCAGCCCACGCCGAGCGCCTCGGCCAGCGCCAGCGCGTTGCGGGTGCCGTCGATGTTCATCGCGTCGTTGGTCGCGTCGTCGGCGGTGATGTCGTAGATCGCCGCCAGGTGGAAGAAGTGGTCGATCGAGCCGGCGTGCTCCTCGACCCACTCCGGCGCCACGCCGAGTCCGGGCTGGCCCAGGTCGCCCACGACCGGCTGGACCCGGTCGGAGCCCCACTGGCGGATCAGCGCGTCCATCCGGCCGAGCGAGGACGCACGGCACAGCACGTGGATCGGACCCTCGCGGTTCTCGATCAGCTCGGGGATGAGGAAGCGCCCGATGAAGCCGGTGGCGCCGGTGACGAAGTAGGCCATGCCGCGAACGCTACGCGCTTTTGCGCGGGTCCGTACTGGTCAGTTGCCTACTGGTCGGACGAGCCGAACTACTGGTCCCCGCCGCCGAACATGATCTCGTCCCAGCTCGGGACGGAGGCCCGGCCACGCTTCTTCTGGACCGGTCGGCGGTGCTTCGCACGCTCTGCCTCGGCGTCGTGGTGGGCCGTGTCGGCGACCTGCTGGTCGGCCGTCGCGCGGATCGGCTCGTCGAGCACCTCGGGCTCCGGGCCGTCCGAGCCCGACGTCAGGTCGAGCGCCTGGTCGACGTCGTACGCCGCCGCCTCGTAGCCCGCCTCGAGGGACGTGCCCCCAGCAGTGCCCAGGGGCAGCTCGTCGTCCGGTGCCTCGCCCCCCAGCGGGAGCTCCTCGGCCGGAACGGCGGCGAGCCGGCGCTCGCGGGCCTGCTGGAGGTCGTCGCGGGCGGGCGCGACGGGCTCGGGCAGCACGTCGCCGACCAACCAGCGGGCGTCGTCGTTGTCGGACAGCGCGTAGTTGCCGGGAGCGTCGTAGGTGAACCGGGCGGTGCCGTTGCGGCCGGAGGAGAGGTAGGTCCCGGTGAGCACCCAGCGGCCGGTCTCGCGCCGGTAGGCGTCCCAGGCCACGTCGGCGCTGGGGTCGGCGCCGACGCTGCGCAGGTGGGCCGCGACGGCGTCGCCGAGCACGCGGGCCTGTGTCGGCGCGGCCGGACCCTCGCCCGGTGCCCGGCGCAGCGACGCCTTCAGGGCGCGCTCGGCCACGTGCTCGCGCTCGGCGAGGACGGGCGCGACGTACGGCATGATCGCGTCCACGGTGGTCCCGGCGGCCTCGGCCACCGTCTCGGCGGACTCGCCGGCCCGGATGCGGGTCTGGATCTCGCGCGGACGGATGCTGCTGCTCATCTTGGTCTCCAACGGGCCGACACGGGTGGTCTCGCTGCGCACCGCGGCGCGCAGGTCGGGCGTGATGTCGAGGGTGAACTCGGCGCCCTGGTCGTCCACCAGGAGCAGGCGACGACGGTCCGGGGTCGCACCGGTGAGGGTGAGCGGCGCGGCGCCGGGCTGGGCGGCGTCGTCCGCCGCGCCCGCGTCGTCCTGCTCGGTCACTCGTCGTCCTCGGTGGTGTGCTGCCTGCTCCGGTTCCGCCGAGCCTACGCCCGCGGTCGGTCCGGATCCCGCTGCGCGCGCCGGGCGTGGGCGATCTGTCGACAATTTGCCCACGGTCGCCTTCAGTTCCATGTCGCCCGTCCCCGCACGTACTGCCAGCCCTCGCCGTCACGTCGGAACCGGCTCACCTCGTGGAGGCTGCGCTCCCGTCCGTCCTCGACGAAGCTCGCCCGGAACTCGACCGTCCCGCGTCGCTCGTCGGTCCCGCCGCCCTCGCTCGCCAGCACCTCGAGCCCTGTCCAGCGCACCCGGTCGTCGAGGTCGAGGGTCTCGGGGCGGGTCGCGGGGTGCCACGTCGCCAGCAGGTACGACGCCAGGCCGGCCACGAACGCGGAGTACCGCGAGCGCATGAGCTCCTCGGCGGTCGCCGGCAGCGCGGTGCCGCGGTGGAACGGGGCGCAGCAGGCGTCGTACCCACGGCCGGAGCCGCAGGGGCAGGCCGCTCGCGTCACCTGCCGAGCACCCGGTCGAGGTAGGGGTTGGTGAAGACGCGGTCGGGGTCGAGCCGGTCGCGCAGGGCGGTGAACTCGCCGAAGCGCGGGTAGCGGTCGGCGAGGTCGCCGGCGTCGAGGTGGTGCAGCTTGCCCCAGTGCGGCCTGCCGTCGTGGTCGCGCATGATCGCCTCCATCAGCGCGAAGTAGGCGGTGTGGTCGGCGGCGCGGTGCGTGTGGAAGGCCAGGTAGAAGGAGTCGCGCCCGTAGGACGTCGACATCGCGACGTCGTCGGCGGGCGCGACCCGGATCTCGACGGGGAAGGAGACGCCGAGGCCGGAGCGCTCGAAGGCGGTGCGGCACTCCCGCAGCGCGTCGAGGCCGGCGGCGCGCGGGACGGCGTACTCCATCTCGCGGAAGACGACGCGCCGCTCGGTGGTGAAGACCCGGTGCGCGACATCGGTGTAGGAGCGCGCGCCGAGCATCCGCGACGCGAACCGGTTGGCCGCCGGGATGGCCCGCGGGACCCGGTTGAGGACGGCGGTCTGCGCCCCGAAGACCGTGTTGGACAGCAGGTCGTCGTCGAGCCAGCCCCGCCAGCGGGGGAGCGGCTCGGCCGCGGACAGGTCCGTGCCGACCCGGGTGTTGTGCTTGGTCAGCATCCGGTCGGTGTGGGGGAACCAGTACATGTCGACGTGGTCGTGGGCGGCGGTGAGGTCGTCGAAGGACGCCATCGCCTCGTCCCACGACATCGGCTGCTCCTCGGCGCGCAGCAGGAAGAGCGGCTCCACCGCGAACGTCAGCGTCGTCAGCACGCCGAGCGCGCCGAGCCCGACCCGGCCGAGCGCGAGCAGGTCGGCGTTCTCGGTGGCCGAGGCGCGCACCACGTCGCCGGTGCCGGTGACGATCTCGAGGCCGACGACCTGCGCGGCCAGCCCGGCGGCCCGGCCGCCGGTGCCGTGGGTGCCGGTCGACACGGCGCCGGCGAGGGTCTGCTCGGCGATGTCGCCCATGTTGTGCAGGCTCAGCCCGAGCTGTTCGAGCTCGGCGTTGAAGGCCTTGAGCTGGGTGCCGGCCAGGGCGGTCACCGTCATCGCGTCGCGGTCGACCGCCACGATCCCGCGCATCCGGTCGGGCAGGAGGTGGACGTGCTGGGGCGCGGCGATCGCGGTGAAGCTGTGCCCCGTGCCGGCGGCCTTCACGGTCCGGCCGGCAGCACGGGCGTCCGTGACCACCGCGGCCACCTCCGCCGCGGTGGCGGGGGAGACCGCCTGCAGGCCGCTCGCCGACTCCAGGCCGGACCAGTTACGCCAGCTGCTGCTCATGGTCCGGGAGGGTAGCGCCGCTCGCCGGGAGCCGGGTGGCCACCGCGCCCAGGAGCGCGAGCAGGCCGCCGGCGGCGCAGACGAGGTACGCCGGCGAAGCGCCGTGCGCGTCGATGACGACACCCGCGATCGCGGCGCCGGGTGCCAGGCCGGCCGCGAGACCGGTCTGGATGAACGCCATGCCCTCGGTCAGCCGGGCCGGCGGGAGCACCTGCTCGGCCAGCGACATGGCCGCGATCAGGGTGGGGGAGATGGCCACGCCACCGACCAGCAGCACGGCGCCCATGACGGGGAGCGAGGGGACGAGCGGCAGGGGCGCCATCGCGACGAGCATCCCCAGGGCGCCGTACCGCAGCCGGACGAGGGGCCCGCGCCGCCAGCTGATCGCGCCCGACACGAGCCCGGCGAGCAGGCTGCCGAGCGCCCAGATCGCCAGCAGGAAGCCGGAGGCGGCCTTGTGGCCCTCCTCCTCGGCGAACGCGACGGTGACCACCTCGGCGGCGCCGAACAGGACGCCGAGGGCGGCCGCGACCACCGTGAGCGGAGCGATCGCCGACCACGGGATCGGCGGCCGGGTGCCCGTCTCCGCCGTGCGGGGGTGGACCGGCGGCTGGGTGCCGCGCTGCGCGGCGAAGAGGAAGGTGCCCACCGTGCCGGCGACGAGCGCCGCGGCGAGTCCGGCCGCGGGGTGCACACCGGTGGCGAGCATCGTGACCGCGATCGGGCCGACCAGGAAGACGGTCTCGTCCGCCACCGCCTCGAACGAGAAGGCCGTGTGCAGCCGTTCCGGCTGGTCGGCCAGCGTGTGCGACCAACGGGCGCGCACGCAGGTCCCGACCGAGGGGAGCGCCGCGCCGGCGACCGCCGCCAGGGCATAGGTCGACCATCGCGGCCAGTCCCACTCGAGCGAGCCCATGGCGAGCGCCAGGCCGGCGCCCCAGATCGTGATCACCACCGCCAGCACCCGGCCCTGGCCGAGGCGGTCGATCAGGCGGCCCTGCGGGATCGCGAAGACGGCGTTGGCGATCAGTGCGACCGCCGACACCGAGCCGGCGAAGCCGTACGAGCCGGTCTCGTGCTCGGCCAGCAGGACGATGCCGAGGCCCACCATCGAGATCGGGAGGCGTGCGACGAGACCGGTCAGGCTGAACAGCGCGGTGGCCGGGGTGAAGATCTGGCGATAGGTCTGCAACATTGCGCCGTCATCCTGCTCCCTACGATGGGTCCGTGCCGAATCCCGATCCTTACGACGCCCTCCTGCTGCTCTCCTTCGGTGGGCCCGAGAAGCCCGAGGACGTCGTCCCCTTCCTCGAGAACGTCACCCGCGGCCGCGGGATCCCGCGCGAGCGACTCGAGGAGGTCGGCCAGCACTACTTCCTCTTCGGCGGGAAGTCCCCGATCAACGACCAGAACAAGGCGCTGATCGCCGCGCTCGAGACCGAGCTCGCCGCATCCGGGGTGGACCTGCCCGTCTACTGGGGCAACCGCAACTGGGAGCCCTACCTGCCGGACACGGTCGCGCAGCTCGCCGCCGACGGCCGACGCCGCGTGCTGTGCATCGCCACGTCGGCATACTCCTCCTGGTCGAGCTGCCGGCAGTACTGGGACAACATCGACGCAGCGCTCGCGGCCCTGCCCGACGCCGACGCGGCGCCGCGGATCGACAAGGTGCGCGCCTACTTCAACCACCCCGGCTTCGTCGCCGCCAACACCGACGGCGTGCTGGCCGCACTGGCCGACCTCCCCGACGACGTGCGCGACGCGGCCCGGCTGGTGTTCGTCACCCACTCGATCCCGACCGCGATGAGCGAGGAGAGCGGTCCGCCCGCGGATCGGGCAGGCGGCAGTGCGTACGTCGCCCAGCACCTCGACGTCGCCGCCACCGTCGCTGCGGCCGTCCGCGAGACCACCGGCGTCGAGCACGAGCACGAGCTCGTCTACTGCTCCCGGTCCGGCTCACCCCGGACCCCGTGGCTCGAGCCGGACGTCAACGACCGGCTCGAGGAGCTGGCCGCCGAAGGTGTCACTGCCGTCGTACTGGCGCCGGTCGGGTTCGTCTCCGACCACATGGAGGTCGTCTACGACCTCGACACGGAGGCACTGGCGACCGCCGCGAAGCTGGGCATCGAGGCCCGGCGGGCGGCCTCGGCCGGGGTCCACCCCGCGTTCGTCACCGCCCTGCGTGACCTCGTGCTGGAGCGCGCCGCCGTCGAGCGCGGCGAGGAGCCCCCGCGTCCCGCGCTCGGGTCCCGCGGACCATCGCACGACTGCTGCCCGGCGGGCTGCTGCCTCGGCGAGCGGGCGTCGGGGTGAGCGCGCCGAGTCCCGAGGAGCTCCTCCAGCTCGCGCTGGCGGCCGCCGACGAGGCCGCCGTGCTGGTGCGGGAGCGTGCTGCCGGCACGGTCGAGGTCGCTGCGACCAAGTCCAGCGACATCGACGTCGTCACCGCTGCCGATCGGGCCTCGGAGGAGCTGATCCGCGCCCGGATCCTGGCGGCACGACCCGACGACGCGTTCCTGGGCGAGGAGGGCGACGACATCGAGGGCAGCTCCGGCGTGCGCTGGATCGTCGACCCCATCGACGGCACCGTGAACTTCCTCTACGGGATTCCCGAGTACGCCGTCTCCATCGCCGCCGAGGTCGACGGCGAGGTCGTCGCCGGCGTCGTCGTCGACGTCGCCAAGCAGGACGTGTACGCCGGCTGCCGCGGGGGCGTGCCCACCCGCAACGACGTCGCACTGGCCGTGCGCGGCCCGGCGCCGCTCGCCCACCGGCTCGTCGCCACCGGCTACAGCTACTCCCGCGACATGCGCGCGATCCAGGCGGCCGCCGTGGCCCGGCTGCTGCCCGAGGTGCGTGACATCCGGCGCTCCGGGTCCTGCGCGATCGACCTGTGCCGGGTGGCCTCCGGCAGCCTCGACGGGTACGTCGAGGAGGGGGTCAACCTCTGGGACCACGCCGCCGCGGGGCTGATCGCCCGGCTGGCCGGTGCACGCCTCGAGCTGGCCACCGGGGCGGGCGGCCGGACGGCTGTCGTGTGTGGCCCGGATCACGGCTTCGAGGAGCTCCTGTCCGCCGTACGGACAGCGGGCCTGGTCCGGGAATAGCGGGCCTTCCCGGGCTGTTCAGGCGACTCGCACCGACCCGGCTGTCGCAACCCGGCGCCCATGGTGCACAATCTGCCGCGCCGTACCGCACACAGACCAGTGCCGGAGGCGGCTCACTGAGGGGAGAGGACACGTCATGGCGACTGACTACGACGCACCGCGCAAGAACGAGGACGAGCAGTCCGAGGAGAGCATCGAAGAGCTCAAGGCGCGCCGCCACGACAAGAACTCGGGCAAGGTCGACGAGGACGAGACGGAGGCCGCCGAGTCGTTCGAGCTTCCCGGCGCCGACCTGTCGCACGAGGAGCTCGCCGTCGAGGTGAAGCCCAAGCAGGACGACGAGTTCACCTGCATGAGCTGCTTCCTCGTGCACCACCGGAGCCAGCTCGCTGACTCCAAGAAGATGATCTGCTTCGACTGCGCGTAGCGCTCAGCGGCACCCGGCACGCACGCTGGCTGCGTTGGCGCCGCTCGGCGGCCCGCTTCGCTCAAAGGCCGCCTTCGCGGCGCCGCCTTGCCATCGCACGCACCGGGCACCGCTGAGCACTACGCGACGTCCTTGTCAGCCGTTCAGACGTCCTTGCGCAGCGGCGGCGGGAGCTCGCCCGTCGACTTGACGTAGTAGCCCGCCGCCCGGCGCTGGGCGAGCATCTTCGCCAGCGCCACGAACGTGCCGCTGGCCGCCGCCCAGGCCACCGCCTCCCAGAAGTCGACGTCCGGGTCCGCCGGGTTGGCGGGGGGCTGCTTGCCGGTCGCGGCCTTCCAGCCGCCGTCGAGTGCCTTCTTCGCCACCGCTGCCGAGCCGAGGGCTGCCACGAGCGAGAACGCCGACCAGACCTTGGAGCTGTCCTTTGCCATGGGACCGACCCTATCGGTCCCGCGAGGCGGCTACTCCCGGGCGCCGCGGGCAGCGTTGATGGCGCCGGCCAGGGCCTGCGGGTGCCGCGAGCTGACCAGCCAGTACGGCGCCGGGTCGGCCGGGTCGGTGATCTCGACCTTGACCGACTGCTTCAGGTAGGGCCGCAGCACCAGGAAGGCCCGGGCGTCGGCACCCGGCCCGGAGACGTGCCGGGTCGCCTCGCCGTCCAGCGCCTCGGCCGGTCCGAGGTGCACGACCTCGATCCGGGCGCGTCCCGCGCGGAACCATCCGTCGCCGACGACGAGCCGCGCGTCGCCGTACGACCGCAGGAAGAGGGCGAGCAGCGCGAGCAGGGCCAGGGTGGCGCCGTGCGCGACCCAGGGCTGCTTGTGGAGCGGGATGACCAGGGCCAGCCACACGGTGGCGATGAACATGGTGCTCTGGGCCCACCAGCGCAACGGGACCCGCAGGCGTTCGCTGTAGGCCACTGCACTCGATGTCACGCGGAGGATGATCCCATCCGCACCCGAGTGGTGATGACCTAGGGTCTCCCCGTGCCGCACGACCTCGAGATCGCCGTCCAGCAGCTCGACCCCGACCTGCCCCTCCCGGCGTACGCCCACCCCGGCGACGCGGGCGCCGACCTGGTGTCCACCGTCGACCTCACCCTCGCCCCCGGCGAGCGGGCGCTGGTGCCCACCGGGATCGCCATCGCACTGCCCGACGGGTACGTCGCGCTGGTGCATCCCCGCTCCGGCCTGGCTGCCCGCCACGGGCTGTCCATCGTGAACACCCCGGGCACCGTGGATGCGGGCTACCGTGGAGAGATCAAGGTGCTGCTCATCAACCACGACCCGGCCGAGGCGATCGTGCTCCGGCGTGGAGACCGGATCGCGCAGCTGGTGATCCAGCGCTACGAGCGGGCCGCGTTCGTGGCGGTCGACACCCTTCCGGACAGCATCCGTGGGGGCGGCGGCTACGGTTCTACCGGCGGGTTCGGAGGAACCTGACGATCGGCTCGCATGAGCCCGAGGAGGAGAGCACGTGAGGTTGCGGCGCAAGGGGGCCGCCACGGACGAGTCCGTGGTGGACGACACGACCGACGAGGCACCCACCGGTCCGGCCGCCGCGGGGGCCTCCGGTCCCTACGACGTCGACGAGCTGCCCGACGACGGCCTGGCCCGGCTCGACCTCGGATCACTGCTGGTCGCCCCGCTGCCGGACCGTGAGCTGCGGGTCCAGGTGGACGAGAAGTCGGGTGCGGTCCGCGCGGTCCTCCTGGCGACCGACGCCGGCGCGCTGGAGCTGCGCGCCTTCGCCGCGCCGCGCAACGGCGACCTGTGGAGCGACATCCGCCCGCAGATCGCGGCCGACGCTGCCCGCCGCGGCGGCACGGCGACCGAGCGCGAGGGCAAGTTCGGCACCGAGCTGGTCTGCGAGGTGCAGATGACCCGCCCCGACGGCCAGACCGGCACCCAGACGTCCCGCGTGATCGGCGTCAACGGTCCGCGCTGGCTGCTGCGCGCGACCTTCCTCGGCGAGCCCGCCCGCGAGCCGGAGGCTGCCCAGGAGTGGGAGAGCGCGATCGAGCAGCTGGCCGTGCGTCGCGGCGCGCATGCGATGCCGGTGGGGGAGCAGCTGCCGCTGTCGCTGCCCGACGGCGCGCAGCCGAAGGCCGTCCCCGCGAGCTGAGCGAGGGCTTCATGGGCACCAAGAGCCGCCTGCGGCGGACCATCAGCAAGTGGGCGAACAACGACGAGGCGGACGCCCGCGACCTGCGCGAGACGTTCAAGCGCGAGGGTGTCGTCTGCATCGGCGACGCGCCCGACCGCGCCCCGGTACGGCTGCGGGGCACGCTCCGCACCGTGACCCTGCGGCCCCGCGGCGGCGTACCGGCCCTCGAGGCGGAGCTGTACGACGGCACCGGCACCGTCACCGTGATCTGGCTCGGCCGCCGCCGCATCGCCGGCATCGGCCCGGGCCGCGCGATCGAGGTCAGCGGCCGGATCGGCACGCAGGACTCCACCCGGATGCTCTACAACCCGCGCTACGAGCTGCTGTGAGCGGCGTGGACGAGTCCGGCGAGCACCACCACGAGCACACTCTCTCCAGCGCCGCCGGTCAGGAGATCGGTGTCGCCACGGTCGAGGCGCTGGTGCGCCACCAGCTGGCGGCGGCCCTCGGTGGGCGGCGCGGCATGGTCGAGGCGGCCGTGCCGGGACTCATCTTCACCGCGGTCTGGCTGCCGACCGACAACCTGCGGTGGGCGCTCATCGCGAGCCTCGGGGTCGCCGGCGTCGCGCTGGTGCTCCGGCTGGTCCAGCGCAGCTCGGTCCAGTACGTCTTCAACGCGATCTTCGGCATCGGCATCGGCTGGGTCTTCGTCCAGTGGGCCGAGAGCTCGGGGGCGACCGAGGACGAGAAGAAGCTCGCCTTCTTCCTCCCCGGCATCCTGATCAGCCTCGCGTACACCGTCGTGCTCGGAGGATCCTGCCTCGTCGGCTGGCCGGCGCTGGGCTTCATGCTGGGCGCCGTCGCGGAGGACCCCGTCGGCTGGCACGACAACCCGCAGGTCGTCCGGCTGTGCAACCGCCTGACCTGGGTGATGCTGCTGCCCGGAGCGATCGGGGTGCTGATCCAGGGCCCGATCTGGTTGATGGGCGACCAGGGCACCATCAGCGCCGACCTCGCCGTCACGCTGATCTTCGCGCTGCGCACCGTGCTCGGGTGGATCCTGCGGATCGCATCGTGGTCGGCGATGATCTGGCTGCTCGCGCGCAACGCGACCCCGCTCGAGCCCGAGCCTCCCTCGCTGGTCGAGTAGTCCGGGCCCTACTTCGCCGGGTGCGAGCCCGGCGCGAGGAGCCGCTCGAGCTCGTCCTCCGCCTCCGCGGGTACGACGAACAGGAGCTCGTCGCCGGACTCGACCGGCTGCTCCGGGGCAGGCACGTAGACCTGGCCGTCGCGCAGGATCGACACGAGCGCGCAGTTGTCGGGCAACGGAATCAGGCCGGAGGCCTTGCCGACGTACGGCGAGTCCGCCGGCAGCACCATCTCGACGAGGTTGGCGTTGCCCTTGCGGAAGGTGAACAGCCGCACCAGGTCGCCGACGCTCACGGCCTCCTCGACCAGCGCCGACATGATCCGCGGCGTCGACACGTTGACGTCCACGCCCCACGCCTCGGTGAACAGCCACTCGTTGTTGGGGTGGTTGACCCGGCCGACCGTGCGGGGGACGCCGAACTCGGTCTTCGCGAGCAGCGAGGTCACCAGGTTGGCCTTGTCGTCGCCGGTGGCGGCGATGACCACGTCGCACTTGTCGAGGCGGGCCTCCTCGAGCGAGGACAGCTCGCAGGAGTCGGCCAGCAGCCACTCGGCGTCCGGGACGCGCTCGGGACGGATCGAGCTGGGGGACTTGTCGATGAGCAGGACCTCGTGGCCGTTCTCGATCAGCTCGCGGGCGATCGAGCGACCCACGGCACCGGCTCCGGCGATGGCGACACGCATCTGGGTGGTCTCCTCGGTCTGCTCGGGTCAGTCGGAGTGCTCGGGACCACGCCCGAGCACCTCGTAGGCGAGATCCGCGATCTGCTCGCGGGTCACCAGGTGGAGCATGTCGCCCTCCTGGATGACGCTGTCGCGGTCGGGCAGCATGCCCTCGCCCAGCCGGTCGATCCACGCGACCCGGCAGCGGCCCTGTTCCTGCAGCTGGCCGACGCTGGCGCCGACCCACACCTCGGGAGCCGGGATGTGGTCGACCCGGATCGTGCCCGAGGGGTCGCGGAAGTCCGGCTCGGCGCCGGCCGGCAGGATCCGGCGCAGGACCTGGTCGGCGGTCCACTTCACGGTGGCGACCGTGGTGATGCCGAGCCGCTGGTAGACCTCGGCGCGGCCGGGGTCGTAGATCCGGGCGACGACCTGCTGGATCCCGAACGTCTCGCGGGCGACGCGCGCGGCGATGATGTTGGAGTTGTCGCCGCTGGAGACGGCGGCGAACGCGTCCGCCCGCCGGATGCCGGCCTTCTCCAGGACCTCCTGGTCGAAGCCCATGCCGGGGATCTTGTCCCCGTTGAAGCCGGGGCCGAGGCGCCGGAAGGCGTCAGGTTCGGTGTCGATGATCGACACGGTGTGGTTGCGGTCCTCGAGGCTGCGCGCCAAGGTCGAGCCGACCCGGCCGCATCCCATGATCACGACGTGCACGGTGAGCACGCTATCCCACGGCTCATGCCCTACCGTTGTCGCTCGTGGGTGTCGGTGACGTCTCGAAGCGGATCCTGCTCGGGCGCAAGCTTCGCAGCGCACAACTGGGGGAGACGCTGCTCCCCAAGCGGATCGCGCTTCCCGTGTTCGCCAGCGACGCGCTCTCGTCCGTGGCCTATGCGCCGGACGAGGTCTTCATCATGCTCGGCATCGCCGGCGCCAGCGCCTACGCCTGGTCGTGGAAGATCGGCCTGGCCGTCGCCCTCGTGATGTTCACGGTCGTGGCGTCGTACCGGCAGACCGTCCACGCCTACCCGTCCGGCGGCGGCGACTACGAGGTGGCGACCGTCAACCTCGGCAAGACCGCCGGCGTCACCGTGGCCAGCGCGCTGCTCGTGGACTACGTCCTCACCGTGGCCGTGTCGATCTCGAACGCCGCCCAGTACGCCGCCAGCGCGATCCCCGACCTCATCGGGCACGAGGTCCTGGTGGCCACGATCGCGGTCGTGCTGCTCACCGCGATGAACCTGCGGGGCGTCCGGGAGTCGGGCTCGTTCTTCGCCGTCCCGACGTACCTCTTCATGGTCGCGATCCTCGGCATGTGCGCCTACGGGTTCGTGCTGATGCTGGGCGACAACCTGCCCGACGCGGAGAGCGCGGAGCTCCACATCCGGCCCGAGGAGGGCTGGGAGGGCCCGCTCAACCAGATCGCGCTGGTGTTCCTCCTCGCCCGTGCCTTCTCGTCGGGCTGCGCGGCACTCACGGGCGTCGAGGCGATCTCGAACGGCGTCCCGGCGTTCAAGCGGCCGAAGAGCAAGAACGCCGCCACGACGCTGCTGCTCCTCGGCCTGATCGCGGTCAGCATGATGATGAGCATCATCGTGCTGGCCAACCAGATGGCGATCCGGTTCGTCGACCCGCACAAGCTGGAGCAGCTGCGGACCGCGGGCGGTGGCGCGGTCGCCGAGGACTACCAGCAGCACCCGGTCATCTCGCAGATCGCCAACGGCGTCTTCCACGACTTCTCGCCGGGCTTCTACTTCGTCATCACCGTCACCGGCATCATCCTCGTCCTGGCGGCCAACACCGCGTTCAACGGCTTCCCCGTCCTCGGCTCGATCCTCGCCCGCGACGGCTTCGCCCCCCGGGCGCTCGGGTCGCGCGGCGACCGGCTCGCCTACAGCAACGGCATCGTGTTCCTGGCCGTCATGGCGATCATCCTGATCGTCCTGTTCGACGCCCAGACCACGAAGCTGATCCAGCTCTACATCGTCGGTGTGTTCGTCTCCTTCAACCTCAGCCAGCTCGGCATGATCCGGCACTGGACGCGGCACCTGGCGACCGAGAAGGACCCGGGCGAGCGGCGCCGCATGCAGCGCGCGCGGGCGATCAACACCTTCGGCCTCGGGCTGACAGCCGTCGTCCTGGTGATCGTGCTGCTCACGAAGTTCCTCGCCGGCGCGTGGATCACGATCCTCGCGATGGGCTTCTTCTTCCTGCTGATGCAGGCGATCAAGAAGCACTACGACCGGGTGTCCGCCGAGCTCGCGGCCGACGAGACCGACAAGGCGCTGCCCACCCGCGTGCACGCGATCGTGCTGGTGTCCAAGCTGCACAAGCCGACCCTGCGGGCGCTGGCGTTCGCCAAGGCGACCCGGCCGAATGCGCTGGAGGGGGTCTACGTCTCGGTCGACGACAAGGAGACGGCCAAGCTGCTGGAGGAGTGGGACGACCGCAACACCGGCATCCCGCTCAAGGTGCTCCACTCGCCGTACCGCGAGATCATCCGGCCGATCGTCGAGTACGCCACGGCCATCCGCCAGGCCAACCCCCGCGGAGTGGTCGCCGTCTACATCCCGGAGTACGTCGTGGGCCGCTGGTGGGAGCAGCTGCTCCACAACCAGACCGCGCTGCGGCTCAAGGGTCGTCTCCTCTTCACGCCCGGCGTCATGGTCACCTCGGTGCCCTACCAGCTGCGGTCCTCCGAGATCGCCGCCGAGCGCGAGGAGCGTGAGGAGCACCGCGTGCGGCCCGGTGACCTGCGCCGGGGCCGGGTCGAGGACGAACGCGACCGGCAGATCAACCGGTGAGCCGCCAGCCCGGCCGCCAGTCCGACCGCCAGTCCGGCCGACGTCCCCGCGCCCGCAAGGCACGCGGCGCGTCGGCGGTCGGCCGCAGGTTCGAGGTCGAGGTCGGTCCGGTCGCGCACGGCGGGCACTTCGTCGCGCGTGTCCCTGCCGGCGCGGACGGCGAGCAGCGGGTCGTCTTCGTCCGGCACGCCCTGCCCGGCGAGCGGGTCGTGCTCGAGGTCACCGACGGCTCCGAGGGCGACAAGTTCTGGCGCGCCGACGCCGTGGAGGTGCTCACGCCGTCCCCGGACCGGGTCACCCCGCCGTGCCGGTACGCCGGGCCGGGGCTCTGCGGCGGCTGCGACCTCCAGCACGTCGACCTCGCCGCCCAGCGGAGGCTGAAGGCGGACGTCGTCCGCGAGCAGCTGCGCCGGGTCGCGCGGCTCGACGTCGACGTGGTGGTCGAGGCCGTGCCCGGCGACGACGCCGGCCTGCACTGGCGGACCCGCCAGCGCTACGTGTCGCTGCCCGACGGTGGCCGGGGCATGCGCAAGCACCGCTCGCACGAGGTGGTCGAGGTCGACGAGTGCCTCCTCGAGGCACCCGCCGGTCCGTCGTACGACGTCCACGGGCGGGCCTTCGAGGTCGCCGACGGTGGCTTCTGGCAGGTCCACCCCGGTGCGCCCACCGCGCTGGTCGACGCCGTGATGGGGGCCCTTCGCCCGCAGCCGGGGGAGTCGGTCCTGGACCTCTATGCGGGCGTCGGCCTGTTCAGCCGCTTCCTGCTCGAGGCGGTCGGCCCCGTCGGCCGGGTGGCGGCCGTCGAGGGAGACCCTGCCGCCTCGGCCCTGTCCGCCAAGAACTGCCCGGGCCTCCTCGCCCAGCCCGGAGACGTCGCCGAGGTCCTGGCCGGCGGCCTCCCCGCGGAGTGGGACACCGCGGACCTGGTGGTGCTGGACCCGCCCCGCGCCGGTGCGAAGCGCCCCGTGGTGGAGCAGGTCGTCGCCCGATCGCCACGAGCGGTCGCCTACGTCGCCTGCGACCCCGGCGCGCTCGCCCGTGACGTCGCCATCTTCGCCGAGCACGGGTACCACTTGGTCTCGCTGCGGGCCTTCGACCTGTTCCCGATGACGCACCACGTCGAGTGCGTGGCGCTGCTGGAGGAAGCGCTGCCCTGACTTCTTTCGACAAACCTACCGCATCCGGTATGGTTGTCGAAAGGAGGTCGTGCTGATGGAGATCGACGTCAAAGAGGCGTCGCGCCGTCTCGGTGTCAATGACTCGCGCGTCCGGCAGCTGCTTCGCGCGGGCGACTTGCGTGGACGGCGCCTCGGCAACGCCTGGTTGATCTCCGACGAGGACGTGGTGCGCCTCCAGCGCAGCAGCCGCCGCCCGGGCCGTCCGCTGGCACCGAAGCGCGCATGGGCGGTCCTCGACCTCCTCGACGGCGGCCGGGCGGCATGGCTCTCGGACTCCGCCCGCTCGCAGGTGCGCCGCTACCTCTCCGATCTCGTTGATCCGTGTCCGGATCACTTGCGGGCTGCGCTTCGAGGACGCAGCCGCGTGTTCGAGGTCGTGGCTCATCCGGCAGCGATCGAGCGCCTGCGCCGCATCGACGGCGTGCTTGCCGTCGGACCGGGTGGCGCGGTCGCTCGCGGGTTCGACATCGTCGACCTCGGCCAGTCGAGCCCCGAGTTCTACGTCGTCGAGCAGCAGTGGCCAGGACTGTCCGAATCCCTCGCCCTGCGCGAGGGAGCCGAGCCGAACATCAGGATCCGCGTCCCCAGGGAGGTGTGGCCGTTCGCCGACAGCGGGTCCCCGGACCGGGGCGCGCCGGGCGATGCAGCGCTGGCGGCCGACCTCCTCGAAGCGGCAGAGCCCCGTTCTGTCGCTGCGGGCGCCTCGCGCCTGGGCGACCTCCTTGCCGATTGGCAACGCGGACGGTCGGGCGGATGACAGTCGCGATCGAGCACGGACAGGTGCCGCCCCAGATCAGCCAGGACGGCGACCTGATCGCCGACATCCGCGCTGCGCCGGCGCCCTGACCGGAGTGGTCGGCTGTCTGGAGGGCTTGGGTTTCGCGCTGGAGCCGATCAGCGCCGACGGGCTCGCGACCGAGCGGATCAGGGTCCGCCATGAGGGACGAAGCGGCACCGTGCCGAGGCCCACCCTGCTGGCCGCAGTCGTCGCCAAGGCGGCGGCAACCGGGCTGCCCGGTCCGGACCGTCACTACCGCGACCTCGCGTTGCTCTGTGCGCTCGTCGAGGACCCGTTCGAACTCGTCGACCAGATGACTCGCAAGGACAAGCAGCGCCTTCGCATGGCGAGCAGCCTCCTCGACGATGCCCATCCGGCTTGGCTGCTCCTGCCGCCTTCGGTCAGGAACGCAGGACGCATCGCCTACGGCGTGCTCCACGGCTGATCGCGATCGCGCCCGGCTCAGCGCACGACCGCGTAGCAGAGCTTCTGCACGCCGTTGCCGTACGCCTCGGACTCGACGAGCTCCAGCTTCTGGCGGTCCTTGTCGGTCTCGCTCCACATCCGCTTGCCGGCGCCCAGCACCCACGGGAAGACCAGCAGGTGGTAGCGGTCGAGCAGGCCGGCGTCGGCGAGGCCGCGGGCGAGGCTGGCGGAGCCGTGGATCGAGATGGGCGCGCCGTCGGTCTCCTTGAGCGCAGCCACGTCGTCGAAGGAGCGCAGGATGGTCGTGTCGCCCCAGTTGTCGACGAGGTCGTCCTCCTTGAGGGTGGTCGACACGACGTACTTGGGCATCGCGTTGTACTTCGGGAACTCCTCGGTCATCGTCGGCCACACCGGGGCGAACGCCTGGTAGCTGACCCGGCCGAGCATGAGCGCGCCGGCCTCCTCCTGCTCGCGGCCCTTGAGCTCGTAGACGTCCTCGCGGAAGTCGATGCCCTGGAAGGTCCAGCCGCCGTTGCGGTAGTCGGGCTCCGGGGCGGGGGCCTGGACGACGCCGTCGACGGAGACGAAGGCGGTGTAGATCAGGGTGCGCATGGTGACCTCCTGGGGTCGGGTTGGGGGCGCTTGTCATCCTCTCCACGAACGCTGACCGACCGATACGACAGGCCGCCACGGATTTTCCTTGCCGGGGGTCGTCCGCCGCTTGTCCTCAACCCGACTTGAGGTTCTACCGTCATGGGATGAGCATGGAGCAGATCGCCTGGAACCAGATGTACCGGAGCATGCACGCGCCGGACGAGCGGCGGGCACTCAGCGGTGCGACCGCCCGACGGATCCTGGAGTTCGCGCGTCCGCACCGCGGCAAGCTGATCGGCTTCGTGGTGCTCAGCGTGGTCACGTCCGCGCTCGCGGTGGCGACCCCCGTGCTCGCCGGCCGGGTGGTCAACGCGATCGTGGACGGCGGCCGCGAGGGTCTCGTGACCGGCCTCGCGCTCGCGATCGCCGGGCTGGCCGTCGCGGATGCCGCGTTCGGACTGCTCGGGCGCTGGCTCTCCTCCCGGATCGGGGAGGGCCTGATCCTCGACCTGCGCACGACCGTCTTCGACCACGTCCAGCGGATGCCGGTGGCGTTCTTCAGCCGCACCCGCACGGGTGCCCTGGTCAGCCGGCTCAACAACGACGTGATCGGTGCCCAGCGCGCCTTCAGCACCACGCTGTCCGGCGTCGTGGGCAACCTCGTCACGCTCACGCTGACCCTGGTGGTGATGCTCGGCATCTCGTGGCAGGTGACCCTGCTGGCACTGGTGCTGCTGCCCGTGTTCGTGGTCCCGGCCCGCCGGATGGGCCGTCGGCTCGCCGGCATCCAGCGCGAGGCGGCCGACCACAACGCCGCGATGGGCAACCAGATGACCGAGCGGTTCTCGGCGCCGGGCGCCACCTTGGTCAAGCTCTTCGGACGACCCGAGCAGGAGTCGGCGGAGTTCGCCGCCCGCGCGGAGCGGGTCGCCCAGATCGGCGTACGCACCGCGATGGTCCAGACCACCTTCGTCACCGCCCTCACGCTGGTCTCCGCACTCGCCGTCGCGGTCGTGTACGGCGTCGGCGGGCTCGCCGCGATCCGCGGCAGCCTCGACGCGGGTGACGTCGTGGCCCTCTCCCTGCTGCTGACCCGGCTCTACGCGCCCCTGACCTCGCTGGCCAGTGCCCGCGTCGACGTGATGAGCGCGCTGGTCAGCTTCGAGCGGGTCTTCGAGGTGCTCGACCTCGAGCCGCTGATCAAGGACCGGCCGGGAGCCGGTGGGGTGCCCGACGGACCGGTCGCGGTGGAGCTCGACGACGTCCGCTTCGCCTACCCGTCGGCCGACAAGGTCTCGCTCGCCTCGCTGGAGTCCGTCGCCGTCCTCGACGCCCGCGGGGGAGAGGAGGTCCTGCACGGGGTGTCGCTGCGGGCCGAGCCCGGCCAGGTGGTCGCGCTCGTCGGCTCGTCCGGCGCCGGGAAGTCGACCATCGCCCAGCTCGTCTCGCGCCTGTACGACGTCGACGGTGGCGCCGTCCGGCTGGCGGGCACCGACGTGCGGGACCTGACCGCCGCGGCGATCCGCGACGCCGTCGGCATGGTGACCCAGGACGGGCACCTGTTCCACGACTCGATCCGCGGCAACCTGCTCTTCGCCCGCCCGGGCGCCAGCGAGGAGGAGCTGTGGGACGCGATCACCCGTGCCCGGCTCGCCGACCTGGTCCGGTCGCTGCCGGACGGGCTGGACACGGTGGTGGGGGAGCGCGGCTACCGGCTCTCCGGCGGCGAGCGCCAGCGGCTGACGATCGCCCGCCTGCTGCTCAAGCAGCCGCGGGTGGTGATCCTCGACGAGGCGACGGCGTCGCTGGACTCCACCTCGGAGGCCGCGGTGCAGGCCGCGCTGAACGAGGCGTTGACCGGGCGGACCGCCCTGGTGATCGCCCACCGCCTGTCGACGATCCGGGCGGCGGACCTGATCGCGGTGGTCGAGGACGGGCGGATCGTCGAGCGCGGCACGCACGCCGAGCTCGTCCACGCGGGAGGTCGCTACGAGGAGCTCTACCGGACCCAGTTCGCCGAGGACACGCCGTACGCGATCGCGGACGGACGTGGAGATCTGCCTTCAGGTCGTGTATCTTGACATCAAGAGATATCGGGACTCCCGAGACCTGAAGAACTTAGGTCAGCCTCACTATCCGTACGCCGGGCACCGGCGGCAGGATGCGGGGTGGAGACCTATCCGACACCGATCAGTCGACGAAGACGGAGACGCGATGGCCAGCAAGAACAGCTTCGGCGCGAAGAGCACCCTGGACGTGGACGGCAAGTCCTACGAGATCTTCCGCCTCGACGCGGTCAAGGGTGAGGGTCTCGACGTCGAGAGCCTGCCCTTCTCGCTCAAGGTGCTCCTCGAGAACCTGCTCCGCACCGAGGACGGCGCGGACATCACGGCCGAGGACATCAAGGCCCTGGCCGGCTGGGACGAGACCGCCCAGCCCGACAAGGAGATCCAGTTCACGCCGGCCCGCGTGATCATGCAGGACTTCACCGGCGTGCCCTGCGTCGTCGACCTCGCCACCATGCGCGAGGCGATGGCCGAGCTCGGCGGCGACGCCACCAAGATCAACCCGCTCGCGCCGGCCGAGATGGTCATCGACCACTCCGTCATGGCCGACGTCTTCGGCACCCCCGAGGCCTTCCAGCGCAACGTCGAGATCGAGTACGAGCGCAACCGCGAGCGCTACCAGTTCCTCCGCTGGGGCCAGGGCGCCTTCGACGACTTCAAGGTCGTCCCGCCGGGCACCGGCATCGTCCACCAGGTCAACATCGAGCACCTCGCGCGCACGGTCTTCACCCGTGAGGTCGACGGCGAGCTGCTGGCCTACCCCGACACCTGCGTCGGCACCGACTCCCACACCACGATGGTCAACGGCATCGGCGTCGTCGGCTGGGGCGTGGGCGGCATCGAGGCCGAGGCCGCGATGCTCGGCCAGCCGGTCTCCATGCTGATCCCGCGGGTCGTCGGCTTCAAGCTGTCCGGCGAGCTGCCCGAGGGCTCGACCGCCACCGACCTGGTTCTCACGATCACCGAGATGGTCCGCAAGCACGGCGTCGTCGGCAAGTTCGTCGAGTTCTACGGCCCGGGCGTCTCGGCGCTGCCGCTGGCCAACCGCGCCACCATCGGCAACATGTCGCCGGAGTTCGGCTCCACGATCGCGGTCTTCCCGATCGACGAGGAGACCACGACCTACCTGCGCCTGACCGGTCGCTCCGAGGAGCAGATCGCGCTCGTCGAGAAGTACGCCAAGGAGCAGGGCCTCTGGCTCGACCCCGCAGCCGAGCCGCGCTACTCCGAGAAGCTCGAGCTCGACCTCGCGACCGTCGTCCCGTCGATCGCCGGCCCGAAGCGCCCGCAGGACCGCGTCCTCGTCTCCGAGGCCAAGGAGTCCTTCCGTACCGCGCTGGTCGACTACGCCGGCGAGGTCCAGGACACCAAGGGCTACGACGAGGCCGTCGACGAGTCCTTCCCGGGCTCGGACGCCCCCTCGCACGACCCGGCGCAGTCCAACGGTGAGGACGCCCCCAACGCGCACCTCTCCGCTGCGGCGACCGACGGCGGCCGGGCCTCCACCCCCGTCGAGGTCACCCTCGAGGACGGCACCACGTTCACGCTCGACCACGGTGCGGTGACGATCGCCTCGATCACCTCCTGCACCAACACGTCCAACCCGTCGGTCATGATCGGCGCCGCGCTGCTCGCCAAGAAGGCGGTCGAGAAGGGCCTGACCCGCAAGCCGTGGGTCAAGACCACCCTCGCGCCCGGCTCGCAGGTCGTCTCCGACTACTACGACAAGGCCGGCCTGACGCCGTACCTCGACAAGCTGGGCTTCAACCTGGTCGGCTACGGCTGCGTCACCTGCATCGGCAACTCCGGCCCGCTGATCCCCGAGGTCTCCGCGGCGGTCAACGAGAACGACCTCGCCGTCGTCTCGGTGCTCTCCGGCAACCGCAACTTCGAGGGCCGGATCAGCCCCGACATCAAGATGAACTACCTGGCGTCCCCGCCGCTGGTCGTCGCCTACGCGCTCGCCGGCTCGATGGACGTCGACCTGTTCAACGACCCGCTGGGCAAGGACGCCGACGGCAACGACGTCTTCCTCGCCGACATCTGGCCGACCCCCG
>DATLIG010000325.1:0-11501 GCA_035539555.1 Nocardioides sp.
GCAGAAGCTCCGCGAGGCCGTGCACCTGATCCACCCCGGAGACGTCTTCCCCTTCGCCGCCAACCTGACGAAGAACGTCGACCTCGACCACCAGATCCCCTACAGCGAGGGCGGACCCACGTCGACCGACAACCTCGGCCCACTGACCAGGACCCACCACCGGATCAAGACCCATGCAGGTTGGGAGTTACGACAACCCTTCCCCGGGATCGTCATCTGGCGAGACCCACACGGGGCCCACTACCTGGTCGACCAGACCGGAACACGACGCATCACCGGCAACAGCGCCGGTGGCCTCGCTGCCTGATGCGTCCACGTGCACCTAGTCGGAGAGCTCCTTCCGGAAGGTCCGCTCCCGCCGTGACCCGGCCGCGTCGTGCTCGTGGTCCACCGGGGTGAACCCGTGGCGCTCGTAGAGCGCGATCGCGGGCGGGTTGTCCTGCATCACGGCGAGCCGCAAGGTGGTCGCACCGCGCTCGACGGCCCACTGTTCGACGACCCGGATCAGCAGGTCTCCCACTCCCCTGCCGCGTCGCGCAGGGCTCACCCACATCGAGATGAGCTCGACCACGCGCGCCTCATCGGTGGGCACGCCGGACACCATGCCCACGGCGGTGCCGTCGAGGTGGACGACGAAGTCGCGCGCGCCAGGGATCGACAGGCGGGCCCGCCAGCGGTCCTCCCGGTCGCCGTCCCCCGACCACTCGGCGAGCGTCGACCCGAACGCTTCGGGAGCCTCGGCGAGTGCGGCGAGCCGAAGCTCACGCCACAGCGGCCAGTCGTCCGGGGTCAGCGTGCGCAGCTCGAGCATGCCCGGACTCTGCCTGATGTCGCCAACCCGAGCATCACCGCGCCACTAGGGTGTTCCGGATGCTGATCGCGACCGACCTCGACGGGACCCTCGTGCCGAACGACAGCACCACCGTGCCGTCGTACACGGCGGAGGTGCTGGGCCGGGCGGACGCCGCGGGCGTGCCGATCGTCTTCGTGACGGCGCGGCCGCTGCGGTGGATGGACCCGTTCTGGCCGCACGTCGGCCGGCACGGGATGGCGATCGTCTCGAACGGCGCGCTGACCTACGACGTGGCCAACGGGGAGGTCGTCGAACTCGCTGGCATCGATCCGGAGCCCGGCCTGGCCATCGCCGGCTCCATCAGCGCGACGGTCCCGAGCGCGGCCTTCGCGCTCGAGTGCAGGGACGGGATGCGGCTCGACCCCGCATTCGTCGAGCCGTACCCGGTGCCGGACGCGACGCCGCGCGGCCCGCTGGACACGGTGTGGGACGTGCCGGCGATCAAGGTGCTCGTCCGGTACGACGACCACCACGACCACGACGACGAGCACACCGCCTTCCACGACGCCGTCGTCGCCGCCGTCGGCGACCGGGCCACCGTCACGTGGTCGGTGGCCGGGGTCGCCGAGATCAGCGCCGCCGGCGTCACCAAGGCCAGTGCGCTGGCGCGCCTGTGTGAGCGGATCGGTGTCGCGCCGGCGGAGGTGGTGGCCTTCGGCGACATGCCGAACGACATCGCGATGCTCAGCTGGGCCGGGACGTCGTACGCGATGGCCGATGCCCACCCGAGCCTGGTCGGGGTCGCGGACCACCTCGCTCCCCCGTGCTCCGACGAGGGCGTCGCCCAGGTGGTCGCGCGGCTGCTCGCCGACCGATGAGAATTCCGGGCGGAACCTGTCGTACCCGGTGACGGCCGTTCGTGGACAGGTCAGGGGCGGCGGGTCGACGCTGCCCGGGACAAGGAGGCACAGGACATGACGCGGTACCTGATCTCGTTCGACGACGGCTGGATGGACTTTCCCGACTCCGAGCTGCCCGCGGTGACGCGGGACTCGGTGGCGGTGGTCGAGGAGGCCCGCGCGGCCGGCGTGTGGGTGTTCGGGGCCGGGCTGGAGAGCCAGCAGGCGAGCATCGTCGGCACCGACGGCGTGGTGACCGATGGTCCCTTCCCGGAGACCAAGGAGGTCATCGGCGGGTTCGCCGTCGTCGAGGTGGCGACCCGGGCGGAGGCGCTGGAGTGGGCAGCGAGGATCGCAGTCGCCTGCCGCTGCTCGCAGGAGGTCCGGGAGATCCTTCCGGAGCCGGACCTCCCGGACTGACGGCGCCGTCGGTGGCGCAATCGGCTTGACCGCCCCTCCCCTCCCCCGGTGCGATGGGGGCGTGGTCAGCATGGTGGTGCTCGTCGAGGGTGAGAGCGACCTCGTCGCGCTGCACACGCTCGCCCGCTGCGCCGGCCGCGACCTCGGCGAGGAGGGCGTCCTGGTCGTCGCGATGGGCGGCATCACCAACATCCGCGCCCACGCGCTGTGGTTCGGGCCGCGCGGGCTGGGCGTCACCCTGCGGGGTCTGTACGACGCCCCGGACGAGTCGTGGGTCAGGCGTGGCCTGGCCGCCGCCGGGATCGCCGTGCCCGACGGCGACCTGGCGGCCATCGGCTTCCAGCGGTGCACCGACGACCTCGAGGACGAGCTGATCCGCGCCGTGGGTGTCGAGCGCGTGGAGCGGGTGGTGCAGGCCGAGGGCGAGCTCCGGTCCCTCGACCTCCTCGCGGGGATGCCGGCGCAGCAGGGGTGGTCCCGCGAGGCGCTGCTGCACCGGTTCATCGGCGTCCGGTCGGGCCGGAAGGCGCGCTACGCGCGCCTCCTCGTCGAGGCCGTCGGACCTGACGGCGCGCCCGCACCGCTCCTCGCCCTGGCCGGTCGTCCCTGAGAGGCTGGCCGCGTGGACGACGACCTGATCATCGACCGGAGCCCGCTGCCGCCCGGGATCGACGACCGCCTCGCCGCGCAGCTGTGCTTCATCGCGGAGGTCGACAAGCTCAAGACCGTCCTGCGCGCCTCGCCGCTGGCGGCGGCCGAGCGCCGGGAGAACGATGCCGAGCACTCGTGGCACCTGGCCCTGATGGTGATGCTCCTGGCGGAGTACGCGAACGAGCCCATCGTCGTCGGCCACGCCATGAGGCTGGTGGTCATCCACGACCTGGTCGAGATCTACGCGGGCGACAGCCCGGTCTTCGACGCGGCTGCGGTCGTCGGGCAGCAGGAGCGGGAGGAGGCGGCGGCGGACCGGCTGTTCACGTTGCTCCCCGCCGACCAGGCGACGTGGATCCGCGCGCTGTGGGACGAGTTCGAGGCCGGCCAGACCCCGGAGGCCAGGTTCTGCAAGGCGATGGACCGGCTCGAGCCGATGCTGCTCAACTGGGTCAACCGCGGCGGCACGTGGCAGATGCCGGGCGCCAACGAGACGACCGTCCGGGCACGGGAGGCCGGCGTCGTCGCGGGGTCGACGGTGCTGGGCGGCGCGACGGATGCGCTCGTCACCCACGGTCTCGCCCACGGCTGGATCCGCCCGGCGCCGTAGCGGCGGTCAGGACGAGCGCGCGGTCCGCCTCGCGCCCAGCGCGGCGGTGTACGACGCGTCTCCCCCGGCCCCGAGGACGTCGACCAGGTCGGCCGCGTCCGCGGCGGTCAGCTGGAAGGTGCCGGTGCAGACGTTGTCGCGCCACAGGGACACCACCACGAGCTCGCGCTCGGTGTGCCACGCGACCCGCAGCCGGCGGCCCTCGCCGCGGAGGTCGTCGTACGTCTCACCCGCCCGCGGCAACGGCGTCACGCGCCGGCCACGCCTCGGCAAGGCCTCTTCCATTTTCAAGGTATAGCGGACAGGGGGTCTTGCCGCAAGGCCCCCTGGAGGGTCCAGAATCGCCGCTCCGACCCGACCAACGGAGCTGACACGTGACCCTTGCGCCGACGGCGTTCTCCCTTCCCGACCACCTCTCCGCCAAGGCGGACCCCGCCCTCGTCACCGACGACGAGCGCCACTTCGCGGCCATCGCCGCGAGCCTGCGGACGACCATCGACGAGCTCACCGTGCGGCTCGAGGCCGAACGCCGACGCGGTGGCAGCCACGGCCAGGCCGCCATGGACCGCGACCTGGAGGTGCACCGGCTCACCGCACGCCTGCGGACGCTGCGCCGCTTCAGCCTCGACCTGTGCCTGGGCCGCATCGTGCACGACGACGACCCCGAGCCGGTCTACATCGGCCGCCTCGGCCTGACCGATGCCGACGGCAACCGACTGCTCGTCGACTGGCGCTCGCCGGCGGCCGAGCCGTTCTTCGCGGCGACGCACGCGCAGCCGATGGGACTGGCGAGCCGACGTCGCTACCGCTGGACCCGGGGCCGGATCAGTGACTACTGGGACGAGGTCTTCACGCCCGAGGGCCTCTCCCACCACGCCGCCCTCGACGACCAGTCGGCCTTCATCGCCAGTCTCGGCGCCAGCCGTTCGCCGCGGATGCGGGACGTGCTGGGCACGATCCAGTCCGACCAGGACGCGATCATCCGCGCCTCCTCCCGCGGAGCGCTCGTCGTCGACGGCGGGCCGGGCACGGGAAAGACCGTGGTGGCGCTGCACCGGGCGGCGTACCTCCTCTACGAGGACCCGAGGCTGGGCTCCGGACGTGGCGGTGTGCTCTTCATCGGCCCGCACCAGCCCTACCTCGCGTACGTGGCCGACGTGCTCCCCAGCCTCGGTGAGGACGGCGTGCGGACGTGCACGCTGCGCGACCTCGTCCCCGGTGGTCATGACCTGGTCCCGGAGGACGACCCGACGCTCGCCGCGCTCAAGGCGGATGCCCGCATGGTCGCCGCGATCGAGCCGGCCGCCGCGCTCTACGAGGAGCCACCGACCGCGGGCGTCGACGTCGAGACCGACGTCGGTGACCTGTGGGTGGGCCGCACCGAGTGGGCGGAGGCGTTCGGCGCCGTCGAGCCGGGCACGCCGCACAACGAGGGCCGTGAGCAGGTGGTCGACGCGCTGGTCGAGATCCTCGCCGCCAAGTACGACGACGAGGAGTCCCTCTCCCCCGAGCTGATCCGTCGCGCGGTGCTCCGCTCGACGGCGCTGCAGGACGCGCTGGGGCGGGCCTGGCCGCTCCTCGACCCGGCGGAGCTGGTCGGCGACCTGTGGGAGGTGCCCGCCTACCTGCGCCGGTGCGCCCCGTGGCTCGACGAGGAGCAGGTCCGGCTGCTGCGCCGGCCCGCTCCACAGCGGTGGACGGAGTCCGACCTGCCGCTCCTCGACGCGGCGCACCGGCGCCTCGGCGACCCGGAGGCATCGCGTCGCCGCCAGCGCGCGGCGGCCGAGCAGTCCGCGGAGAAGGAGGAGATGGACCGCGTCGTCGACCACCTCATCGCCGACGACGACTCCGAGATGATGCTGATGTCGATGCTGCGCGGGGCCGACCTGCAGGGCGCACTGACCGGGCCCGCCACGGGCGCGACGCCGGACGCGCTGGCAGGTCCCTTCGCCCACGTCGTGGTCGACGAGGCCCAGGAGCTCACCGCCGCCGAGTGGCAGATGCTGATCGCCCGCTGCCCGTCGCGCAGCTTCACGATCGTCGGCGACCGCGCCCAGGCCCGCCACGGCTTCACCGAGTCGTGGGAGGAACGTCTCGCTCGGGCGGGGATCGACCGGGTGGCCATCGCGTCGCTGACGGTCAACTACCGCACCCCGGAGGAGGTGATGGCCGAGGCCGCGCCGGTCATCCGCGCCGTGCTGCCCGACGCCAACGTGCCGACGTCCGTCAGGAGCACCGGGCTCCCGGTCCGCCACCTTCCCCGCGCCGAGCGCGACGCGGTCCTCGCCGACTGGCGGGAGCGGCATCCCGAGGGCATCGCCTGCGTCATCGGCGACCCGACGTTCGTGGCGAGCGACCGGGTCCGGTCGCTCGCGCCCGAGCTCACGAAGGGGTTGGAGTTCGACCTCGTCGTCCTCGTCGAGCCGGAGGCGTTCGGCGACGGCATCGAGGGGGCGGTGGACCACTACGTCGCGATGACCCGGGCCACCCAGGAGCTGGTGGTCCTCTCGGACGCGACCTGATCGGCCGATTCCGTTGCGTGACCCGCGTCACGCTGTCAGCATCGGCCCATGACCGACCTCCTCGACGTCGCGAGCCTCTGCGAGGCCTTCCAGAACTCCGTCACGACCGGCGCCGACCAGGTCGCCCTCCGCACCCCGGGCGGCGCCCAGGAGATCACCTGGACCGAGTACGGCGAACGGGTCCGCCGGATCGCCGAGGGGTTGGCATCGGTCGGGGTCGGTCCCGAGGACACCGTCGGGATCATGCTGACGAACCGCCCGGAGTTCGCGCTCGTCGACACGGCCGCACTGCACCTCGGCGCGGTGCCCTTCTCGATCTACAACACGTCCTCGCCGGAACAGATCGCCTACCTGTTCGGCAACGCGGGCAACCGCGTGGTCGTGACCGAGCAGGCCTTCCTGCCGCTGGTGCTGGCGGCGGGCGCCGACGTGCAGACGATCGTGAGCGTGGACGGCGGCGAGGGCGCGATCACGCTGGCCGAGCTCGAGGAGCGCACGGTCGACGGCTTCGACTTCGACGCGTCGTGGCGGGCCGTCGGCCCCGACCACGTCCTCACCCTCATCTACACCTCGGGCACGACCGGACCGCCGAAGGGCGTCGAGCTCACCCACGGCAGCATGCTGGCCCAGCTCCGGGGCGTGCAAGCCGTGATCCCCGCGTCGACGGGCGAGCGGACGACGTCGTACCTCCCCTCGGCGCACGTCGCCGACCGCTGGGCGGCGCACTACTCCCCCATGGCCTACACCGGTACGACGACCTACGTTGCCGACCCCAAGGCCGTGGTCGCCGCCCTGCCCGAGGTGCGTCCGACGGCCTGGGGCGGCGTCCCGCGGGTCTGGGAGAAGATCAAGGCCGCGCTCGAGGCGAAGGGCGTCACCGACCCGGGCGCGCTGCCCGAGGACCACAGGACGGCCGTGCGCCAGCTGCTCGGCCTCGACGACGTCCGGTTCACCGTGTCCGGCGCCGCGCCGATCGCGCCCGAGGTGCTGGAGTTCTTCGCCGCGCTGGGCGTGCCGATCTGCGAGCTGTGGGGCATGTCGGAGATCTCCTGCTGCGGCATCATCAACCCGCCCGAGGACATCCGGATCGGGACGGTGGGCAAGCCGATCCCCGGCCTGGAGGTCCGCATCGCCGACGACGGCGAGCTGCTCGTGCGAGGGCCGCAGCTGATGCGCGGCTACCGCAACCAGCCGGACAAGACGGCCGAGGCCATCGACCCGGACGGCTGGCTGCACACCGGTGACGTCGCGACGATCGACGAGGACGGCTACGTCCGGATCGTCGATCGCAAGAAGGAGCTGATCATCAACGCGGCCGGCAAGAACATGTCGCCGGCCAACATCGAGCAGGTCGTGAAGGCGTCCCACCCGCTGATCGGCCAGGCCGTGGTCATCGGCGACCGCCGGCCGTACAACGTCGCGCTCCTCGTGCTCGACCCCGACGTCTGCGCGGCGTACGCGGAGCAGCAGGGGCTGAGCGACGGTTCGCCCGCCGCGCTCGCCGTCGACCCGAAGGTGCAGGAGCAGGTCGCGACGGCCATCGAGGAGGCCAACGCCCGGCTGTCGCGGGTCGAGCAGGTGAAGAGCTACCGGATCCTGCCGACGGACTGGCTGCCCGGCGGCGACGAGCTCACCCCGACGATGAAGCTCAAGCGCCGCCCGATCGGTGAGAAGTACGCCGACGTGATCGAGGACCTGTACGCCGACAGCTGATCGGACGGCCGATTAGTCGAGGCAGAACTCGTTGCCCTCGGGGTCGGCGAGCACGAGGTGACCGGCCGTCATCGGGGGCGCGGGCTCGTGCCGCGCGAGCCGGGTCGCGCCGAGGGCGACGAGGCGTGCGCACTCGGCCTCGAGAGCAGCCATCCGCTCCTCCCCCGCCAGGCCCGGAGCGGCCCGGACGTCGAGGTGGACCCGGTTCTTGACGACCTTGTCCTCGGGCACCTGCTGGAAGAACACCCGCGGACCGTCGCCGTCGGGGTCCTCCACGGCCGACCGGCTGTTGCGCTGGTCGGCCGGAACGCCGATCCGCTCGAGGAAGCCGTCCCACGCCTCCAGCGGGTCGGCGTCGTCGGCGAGCTCGACGCCGGGTGGGCCCGGGATGGCGTAGCCGAGGACCTCGGCCCAGAACCTCGACTGGGCACGCGGGTCGTGGGCGTCGTACGTGATCTGCACCTGTCGGCTCATGCTTCCGTTCTACCGCCGGGCACCGACAGGCCCCCTGATCCTCCCCCGGTTCCGTGCATGGTGGTGGCGGGCCGATCGGCGTACGTTGCGAGAGGGCGGCGACGGGCCGGCCGGAACGGAGGATCACCATGCTGCAGGACAGCCAGGTCACCGCGAACATCCCGGCCGCCGACCTCGGGCGGGCGCGCCGGTTCTACGAGGAGAAGCTCGGGCTCAGCCCCGCCGACGAGAACCCGGGCGGACTCGTCTACCGGGCCGGCGGCACCGCGTTCTTCCTCTACGAGACCGACCAGGCCGGCAAGGCGGGTCACACGATCGCCCAGTTCCATGTCAGCGACGTGGCGTCCGAGGTCAGCGATCTCGAGGCGAGGGGTGTGCTCTTCGAGCACTACGACATGCCGGGCCTCACGTGGGACGGGCCGATCGCGAGCATGGAGGGCATGGGACACGCCGCCTGGTTCAAGGACAGCGAGGACAACATCCTCTGCATCGACGACGCTCCGATGCGCTAGGAGCCGCTCGCGCCACGCGTCGGCGCCGTGAGCGACGTCTCAGGTGCGGCACTGGCCGATTCCTATGCTGTCCTGCATAGTTATGGCCATGCCAGAGACCCCGACGGCCGTCGCCGCCCTCCACCAGCCGTTCACGCTCCCCAACGGCTCGGTCCTGCCCAACCGGCTCGCCAAGGCCGCGCTCAGCGAGAGCCTCGCCCGGCGTGACCACACCCCCGGTGAGCGGATCAAGACCCTCTACCGGCGCTGGTCGGGCAACGGCGCCGGCCTGACCATCACCGGCAACGTGATGGTCGACCGGCGCGCGATCGGCGAGCCCGGCAACGTGGTCGTCGAGGACGATCGCTCCGCGCAGGACCTGGTCGAGTGGGCCGACATCATCAAGGCCGACGGTGCCGTCGCCTGGGCGCAGATCAACCACCCCGGCCGCCAGGCGCCCCGGACGCTCACCCCGAAGCCGGTCGCGCCCTCGGCCGTCGCACTGCCGGAGAGCGGCGGCATGTTCGCCGAGCCGCGCGAGCTCACGACCGCCGAGATCGAGGACATCATCGCGCGGTTCGCCACGACGGCCGGGCACCTGGTCCGGGCGGGCTTCGACGGCGTGCAGATCCACGGTGCCCACGGCTACCTCGTCAGCCAGTTCCTCTCCCCGCTCGCGAACGTGCGCACCGACGCCTGGGGCGGCACGCCCGAGAAGCGCCGCCGCTTCGTGCTCGAGGTCGCCCGCGCGATCCGCGCCGAGATCGGCACCGACAAGGCGATGGCGATCAAGCTCAACTCCGCCGACTTCCAGCGCGGGGGCTTCAGTGAGGACGAGTCGATCGAGGTCGTCCACGCTCTCGCGGCCGAGGGCATCGACCTGCTCGAGGTCTCCGGCGGCACGTACTCGTCGGCCGCGATGCTCGGCGTCGACCCGACTCTCAAGGAGAGCACCCGCAAGCGCGAGGCGTACTTCCTCGACTACGCCCTGCGTGTCCGCGAGGAGCTCCCCGACCTGCCGCTGATGCTGACCGGTGGCTTCCGGACGGTCGAGGCGATGGAGGACGCGGTGGCCGGCGGCGCCATCGACGTCGTCGGCCTGGGCCGACCGCTCACGGTCGACCCCGACGTGACCGCCGGCCTCCTCGACGGTACGACGACCGAGAGCCTCGTCCGGCCGCGCCGCAGCGGCATCAAGCTCATCGACAGCCTGACCGAGCTGACGGCGTACACCGTGCAGATGTGGCGGATGGCCGACGGCAAGGAGCCCGCTCCCCGTCGCCACCCCGCGTTCAACGTCGCGCAGTACCTCGTGCGCAACGGTCGCGACAGCGTCCGCGTCGGCCGCCGCGGGCTGTGACGTGGCCCGCCGACCCGACCCGGCCAAGCGCGACCGGATCGTCCACACCACCCGGGAGCTGATGCGCCGCCGTGGCGTCGCTGGTACGACGATGCTGGACGTCGTGGCGGAGGCCGGGGCCTCACGGGGCTCGCTCTACCACTACTTTCCCGGCGGCCGGTCCGAGATGGTGGCCGACGCGGTGCGGGAGGCCGTCCAGGACTACTCGGAGGCACTCCTCGCACTGGTCGACCTCGAGCCGGCCGCGGCGATCCCGCTGATCGTCGAGGTGTGGCGGGCCGAGGCCGAGGCGAGCGACTACACGGCCGGCTGCCCGGTCGTCGCGGCCGCGCTGGGCGGGGAGAGCGAGCCGGTCGCCCGCGAGCTGGCGGGCCAGGCGTTCGCCGACTGGACCGACGCCGTTGCCTCCTGGTTGCTCCACGTCGGTGTGCCCGAGGCACGGTCGGCGAGCCTCGCGACGCTGCTGCTGGCGGCCGTCGAGGGCGCCGTCGTCGTCGGCCTCGCGCAGCACTCGAGCGAGCCGATGCTGCGCGTGGCCGAGGAGCTGGTCAGGATCGTCGAGGCGGAGCGGGTCAACCGCTGACGTACTCCGCCAGGTGCTGGCCCGTCAGTGTCCCCGCCCCGGCGACCAGGTCGGCCGGAGTTCCCTCGAACACGACCCTCCCGCCGTCGTGGCCGGCGCCGGGACCGAGATCGATGATCCAGTCGGCGTGGGCCATGACGGCCTGGTGGTGCTCGATGACGATGACCGACTTGCCCGAGTCGACCAGGCGGTCGAGGAGTCCGAGCAGCTGCTCCACATCGGCGAGGTGGAGGCCGGTGGTGGGCTCGTCGAGGACGTACACGCCGCCCTTCTCGGCCATGTGGGTGGCCAGCTTCAGGCGCTGGCGCTCGCCGCCCGACAGGGTGGGCAGCGGCTGGCCGATCGTCAGGTAGCCGAGCCCGACGTCGGCCAGCCGGACGAGGATCTTGTGGGCGGCCGGGAGGGCGGCGTCGCCGTCGGAGAAGAACACCTCGGCCTCGGCCACCGACATCTCGAGCACCTCGCTGATGTCCTTGCCGCCCCGCTCGTACTCCAGGACGTCGGCGACGAACCGCTTGCCCTCGCACACCTCGCACGGCGCGGCCACCCCCGCCATCATCCCGAGGTCGGTGTAGATCACTCCGGCCCCGTTGCAGTTGGGGCAGGCGCCCTCGGAGTTCGCGCTGAACAGCGCCGGCTTGACCCCGTTGGCTTTGGCGAACGCCTTCCGGATCGGCTCTAGCAGTCCGCTGTACGTGGCCGGGTTGCTGCGGCGCGAGCCCTTGATCGCGGCCTGGTCGACCGCGACCACGCCGCCGCGCCCGGCCACCGAGCCGTGGATCAGTGAGCTCTTCCCCGACCCGGCCACACCGGTCACGACCACCAGCACGCCGAGGGGGATGTCGACGTCGACGTCGCGCAGGTTGTGCGTGGAGGCGCCCCGTACCTCGATGGCGCCGGTCGGGGTGCGGACCTCCTCCTTCAGCGTCGCGCGGTCGTCGAGGTGCCGGCCCGTCAGCGTCCCGGCCGCGCGCAGCCCCTCCAC
>DATLIG010000326.1:0-12620 GCA_035539555.1 Nocardioides sp.
CACCCATGGGCAAGACGTTGCTGGCCAAAGTCGGCGGCATCGGAGTGGCGATCATCGGCCAGGCGACCTCGATGGCGACGGTCGTCGTGGGCGTCGCGCACGACAACGGCGACCTCGAGCGGCTCGTGCGCGAGCGGCTCGCGCCGTTCTACGCGTCACCCGAGGTGGCAGCGATCCTCGACGGCACCGGGCCGGCCTGAGCCCCGGGTTCACCGACGAGGGCTGAGCTCCCCGGGTTGGAATCGAACCAACGAAAACCAGATTCAAAGTCTGGCCGCCCGTGCCAGCAGAGCAACCGGGGATCGCAGGCCCCAGCCTAGGGCGCACGACTCGACGTGCGGAAAACAGCCCGGCGGACGCCGCCGTGGGTGGGGCGCGACCGGGGCCCCGACCCGCGGATCCGTCACCAGGGCCCGGACAACGCACCGGCCGGGACCGATACGGTCCCGGCCGGTGCGTCGAAATGGTGGTGAGCGCCGCTCAGGCGGTCGGCACCACGCACATGAGGATGTTGCGCGTCTTGTACGCGACCGGCTGGCTCGGGTTCGCACACTTGTCCCCGACCTTGCCGACCGAAGCAATCTTCGCGCCACTCGGGTCGCCCTTGACCTCCGCACAATCGACCTTCTTCGGGTCGGACGTGTCGAACCCGGAGAAGCAGTCACCCTTGTGCGCATTGAGTCCGATGCAGAGCTTGGCGACGTTTCCTGAGTCCGTGGCACCAACGGAGAGCGTCAGCGACTGCTCGTTGGGGTCACACTTGCCGTCGTCACCCCGCACCTCGTAAGTGGCGTCGGCGTCGTCGCACTTCTTGTCGGTCGTCTTCGCATTGACCGTGCCCGAGACGTTGATGCAGTCACCGACGTCGGGAGCGGTCGCCTCGGCGATCTTCTCCTGGCCCTTGCCCTGGATGAAGTAGAACGCGATGGCGACGATGATCGCCACTCCGATGCCGCCGACTTTGGCCAGCAACGTCTTGCCCATGGGTGTCCCTTTCCGAGTCAGGGCGGTCCCGAGTCACCCTCAGCGAATTTTCAGGATCACCCTTCCACAGAGAGGGCTCGCCAAACTCATCGGAGGAGATCACGTCCGATAACCATGCGCTGAATCTGGTTGGTCCCCTCGAAGATCTGGGTCACCTTCGCATCGCGCATCATCCGCTCGACGGGGTACTCCCGCGTGTAGCCGTTGCCGCCGAGGACCTGCACCGCGTCGGTCGTGACCCGCATCGCGGCGTCGGTCGCGGTGAGCTTCGCGATGGAGGCCTGCCGGGAGAACGGCCGCCCGGCGTCCTTGAGCCGCGCCGCGTGGAGGTACGACGCCCGCGCCCGCTCGACCTCGGCGGCCATGTCCGCGAGCAGGAACTGCATGCCCTGGAACTCGCCGATCGGCCGGCCGAACTGCTCGCGCTCCTTGGCGTAGTCGACCGCGTGGGCGAGCGCGCCCTGGGCGATGCCGGTGGCGACGGCCGCGATGCCGAGCCGGCCGGCGTCGAGCGCCGACAGCGCCACCCGCATGCCGGCCCCCTCCTCACCGACCAGCTGGCCGGCCGGGACCCGGGCACCGTCGAAGAGCACCTGGGTGGTGACGTCGCAGTGCAGGCCCATCTTCTTCTCGGGAGCGCCGAAGGACATGCCCGCGGTGCCGTCGGGGACGATGAACGCGGACAGCCCGCGCTTCGGGTCCTCGGAGGTGCGGGCGAAGAGGATGTAGTAGTCGGCGCAGGAGCCGTTGGAGATCCATTGCTTGGTGCCCTTGAGGACGTAGTCGTCGCCGTCGCGGACCGCCGCGGTGCGGATCCCGCTGACGTCGGAGCCGGCCTGCGGCTCGGACAGGCAGTAGGCGCCCAGCCAGTCGCCGGAGAGCATCCGCGGCAGCCAGGCGTCACGGACCTCCGCCGAGGCGTTCGCGGCGACCACCGTCGCGGTGAGGGCGTGCACGCTGGTCCCGACGCCGACGCTCGGCCAGGCCGTGGCGATCTCCTCGACGACCTGGAGGTAGACCTCGTAGGGCTGTGCCCCTCCGCCGTACTCCTCGTCGAACGGCAGGCTCAGCAGTCCCGCCTTCCCGAGCAACCGGTACGCCGCCTCGGGGAAGAGCGCGGCCTCCTCGGCCTCGGCGACCTGCGGCGCGAGCTCCTTCGTGGCGATCTCGCGAGCGAGGGCGAGCAGCTCCTCGGCCTCCTCGGTGGGCAGCAGTCGGTCGACGGTGGTGGCCATGCCAGCAACCTAGCCGCGTCCCCGTGGAGCGCCACCCTCGTCAGTAGGTGAGCTCGGTCCACGGCCCGACGTCGTAGCGGCCGTTCGTCTGGAGCGTGACCGACTGGATGCCCACCGGGCGGCCCTCGCGGTAGGTGATCAGCGCGACGTTGGCGGCGCGCCGCAGCTTGCTGCCGATGGCGATCGCGTACGCCGCCCCGCCCGTCGTACCGACCGTGTAGGTCCAGCCCAACCGGTCGTCCGTCGCGGCGACGGCCGTCGGGCCGTCCTCCACGTGGACGTGGCCGCCGACCACGAGGTCGACGCACCCGCGCGCGAGCGCCTGGTCGCCGAAGTCGGCGTCGTGGACGAGCAGGGTGTTGACCCGGTCGCCGTCCTCGTCGGCGTCGCAGACGGCCTCGGTCAGCCGCTCGGCGACCTCGGCGGAGGTCAGGCCCTTCTCGTCGCGCCAGTTGCCCAGGCCGCTCGAGCGCGGGTCGTCGACGCCGAGGATCCGCGAGCCGCCGGGACCGTCGACCACCTCGCCGTCGAAGTAGCGCCAGCCCAGCTGGCTCATGTGGCTGCGGACGAACGTGCCGTTGTCATGGTTGCCGGCGACCGCCCAGCGCTGGTCGAGGTCGTCGAACGCAGCCGAGACGGAGTCGAGGGAGAAGGCCTCCCAGCGCTCACCCGTCGAGGTGTCGTCACCCGCGTCGAGGACGGCCGTCGCGCCCGCGCGGTCGCCGATCGCGCGGGCCACCGCATCCATGCCGACGTTGAGGTGGCGGTCGGAGACGAGCAGGGCGACGGTCTCGCCGTCCTCCGGCTCGCGCAGGTCCAGGGCGGCGGCGTCGTCGGTCGCCTTCGAGTAGAACGCCTGCCCCTGCTGGTAGCTGCTGACCGCGCTGGCGATCAGGCGCTTCGTCTCGGCCGTGGTCGCGTCCCGCATGATCTCGACGTCGCGCGCCTGGTCGGGCAGGTTCACGTCGTCGCCCACGAAGTCGGCCAGCGACGTCCACTGCTGCGGCAGCGGCTCCTGGCGTCCCCAGGTCAGCGGTGCGACGACACCGGCCACGAGCAGCACGACGACGAGCCCCGCGATGGCGCCCTGGGCCGACGGCAGCCGCGCGAGCAGCGCAGCGCGGCGGTCGCCGCCGAGCAGCACCCACAGCGCGAACGGCAGCGTGGCCAGGACGGCACCCTGCACGAGCGCGGCCCACGCCATCGTGCGGACCGCCCGCTCCACGACGGCGACCTGGCCCTCGGGCTGGGACGCGATGGCGGCGTACCGGGCGGTGAGCTCCTGGAGCGAGGCGGTGTCGGTCTTGCCGAGCTCGATCTCCAGGCCCAGCCGCGACCCGGACGGCGCCCGCAGGTCCGGGAGGACCGGGCCCGTGCGCAGCACGACGTCGCCGGAGAAGTCCGGGCTGACCGCGGCCTCGTGGCTGGCGAGGTCGACCGTGCGCTCGCTGCCGGTGAAGATCACCGCCGCGATCGTGAGTGCCAGCGCGAGCCAGGCCACCACGCCGAGGAGGATCCCCAGCAGGCGGAGCAGCGACGCGCGCGACATCGGCGGCTACCGGGAGCGGGCCTCGGAGATGGCGTAGAGAGCGACCGAGGCGGCGACACCGGCGTTCAGCGACTCCAGCACGCCGGCCATCGGGATCGACAGCAGGCGGTCGCAGTTCTCCGCCACCAGACGTGACAGGCCGTCACCCTCCGAGCCGACCACGACGACGAGCGGTCCCCCGGCGAGGTCGGCGTCGGCGACCAGCTCCGGCAGGCTCAGGTCGCCGTCGGCGGCGAGGCCGACGACGAAGCAGCCGGCCTCCTGGTAGGCCTGGATCTGCCGGGTCAGGTTGACCGTCTGCGCGACCGGGCAGCGCGCCGCCGCACCGGCGGACGTCTTCCACGCGGCGGCCGTCATCGACGCCGCACGACGCTCGGGGATCACCACGCCGTGCGCGCCGAACCCGGCTGCGCTGCGCACGATCGCCCCGAGGTTGCGTGGATCGGTGATCGAGTCGAGTACGACGACCAGCGGCGCCTGCCCCGCCTCCTCGGCCAGCGCCAGGAGGTCGTCGGGGTGGGCGTACTCGTACGCCGGGATCTTCGCGGCCAGTCCCTGGTGGACCGCGCCGTCGGTGAGCCGGTCCAGCTCGCCCCGGCTGACCTCGAGCAGGCCGACGCCGTTCTCGGCGGCGATCTTGAACACCTCGCGGAGCCGGTTGTCCCGCTCGGCGCCCTCGGCGACGTAGACGGAGGTGACGGGGACGCGCTCGCGCAGCGCCTCGAGCACGGAGTTGCGCCCGGCGATCCACTCGGCGTCACCGGGCTTGCGCCGCGGGCCGCCCCGGCCGCGCTTGGCCTCGGCGGCCTTCTTGGCCTGCGCGACCTTGTGGGCCTTGTGGTACTCGCGCTCGGTCGCCTTCGGGGTGGGGCCCTTGCCGGCCAGCCCACGACGGACCTGCCCGCCCGAGCCGACCTGCGGCCTCTTGCTCGACTTGCGGATCGCGCCCTTGCGGGAAGAATTTCCAGCCACGTCAGTGTCCTTGCTCTCGGTGGTCGAGTGGCCCGTCGCGAGAGACGAGCGGCGGGCGTAGCGAGACCCCCGCCATGGTCAGCCCACCGTCCAGGTAGGTCCGTCGGGGGTGTCGGTGACCTCGATGCCGGCCGCCTTGATCCGGTCGCGGATCGCGTCCGCCCGAGCCCAGTCCTTGTCGGCCCGCGCCTGCGCGCGCTCCTCGAGGAGGCCGGCGACGAGGGCGTCGACCGCGGCGGTGAGCCGCTCCTCGGCGTCCGAGCCACCCGTGCCGGCCCAGGCCGGGTCGGCCGGGTGCACGCCGAGGACGTCGAGCATCGCCGCGACCGCGCCCGCGGTGGCCGTCGCGTCCTCACCGGCGGCGAGCTGGCGGTTGCCCTCGCGCACGGTGTCGTAGAGCACGGCGACCGCTGCCGGCGTACCGAGGTCGTCGTCCATCGCGGCGGCGAAGGCCTCGGGGAGGCCATCGGACGCGGGCGAGCCGGCGCGCTCGAGGAACGCCTCGATCCGCCGGTAGCCGACAGCGGCCTCGTCGAGGGCGTCGAAGGAGAACTCCACGTGCGAGCGGTAGTGCGCCGCCACGACGTAGAAACGCAGCTCGGCGCCGCGGTAGCGCTCGAGGATGGCCGGGATGGAGAGCGTGTTGCCGAGCGACTTGCTCATCTTCTCGCCGGCGGTGGTGATCCACGCGTTGTGCATCCAGTACGACGCGAAGGCGCCGCCCGCCGCCCGCGACTGCGCCTGCTCGTTCTCGTGGTGCGGGAAGCGCAGGTCGACGCCGCCACCGTGGATGTCGAACGCGTCGCCGAGGTACTTGCCGGCCATCGCGGAGCACTCGATGTGCCACCCCGGCCGGCCCCGGCCCCACGGGCTCGGCCAGCTCGCGGTCTCCGGCTCGGAGTCCTTGCGGCCCTTCCAGAGCGCGAAGTCGCGCGGGTCGCGCTTGCCCCGCGGGTCGGCGTCGGCGGCCGGCTCCATGTCGTCGACGCCCTGGTGGGTCAGCTCGCCGTACGACGGCCAGGAGCGGACGTCGAAGTAGACGTCGCCGCTGCCGTCCTCCGCCGGGTAGGCGTGGCCGCGCTCGATGAGACGCTCGATGAGCACGATCATCTCCGGGACGTGCCCGGTGGCGGCCGGCTCGTACGTCGGCGGGGCGACGTTGAGGGCGGTGTACGCCTTGTCGAGCTCGATCTTCATCGCGTAGGCCAGGTTGTACCAGGGGCGGCCCTGCTCGGCCGACTTGACCAGGATCTTGTCGTCGATGTCGGTGATGTTGCGGATGAAGGTGACCTCGTAGCCGCGGTGGCGCAGCCACCGCTGGAGCACGTCGAAGTTCACCGCGGACCGCACGTGTCCCACGTGGGGCTCGCTCTGCACCGTCAGGCCGCACACGTACAGACCCGCCTTGCCCTCCTGCAGGGGCACGAAGTCACGGACTTCGCGGGTCGCGGTGTCGTAGAGCCTGATGGTCACCCGCCAAGTCTAGGGATCCGGCGGGGTTGGCCGCGCATCGTCGGGACGCGGGCGCCCTTTCCGTTCGATCGAACGGTTTGCGCAGCCTTTTGCTACAACAACCCGCGCAAACCGTTCGATCGAACGATTTGCGCGCCGGTCAGCAGGCGAACCCGCCGTCGACGTCGAGCTTCTGCCCGGTGATGAACCCGGCGCGAGGCGAGGCGAAGAAGCAGACCGCCTCGGCGATGTCGGCGGCGGAGCCGAAGGTGCGCAGCGGGATGTTGCCGCGGGTGACCTCCAGCGCGCGCTCGTCCAGCTCCCCGCTGCTGATCAGCCGCTCGGCCATCCCGTCGGTCAGCATGCCGGGACCGACCGCGTTCACCCGGACGCCGTACCGGCCCTCCTCGACGGCCAGCCCGCGCACCAGTGCCTCGACGGCGGCCTTGGGCGCGGACGAGAGGCCGTCGCGGATCGGGAACCGGGAGGTCGCGGCCGTGGTCACCGCGGTCAGCGATCCCCGTGCCTCGCGCAGGAACGGCAGCGCCGCGTGCGCGACCGCGAAGAAGCCGGCGGCGTCGACCGCGAGCTGGGTGGCCATGTCGGCGGGCGCCACCCGCGAGAGGTGGACCATCGGCACGTGCGGGCCGGCGGCGTACACGACCGTGTGCAGGCCGCCGAGCTCCGCCGCGGCGTGGCCGATGACGCGCGGGACCTCGGCGGTGTCCGCCAGGTCCAGCCCGTACGACGCCACGCCGATGTCGACCGGACGCGACCGGTGCGTCACGGCGACCCGGGCGCCCCGCTCCTCGAGCAGCTCGGCGATCGCACGGCCGAGACCACCCGATCCGCCGACGACGAGCGCGCCGCCGTCGCGGCCGGTGAAGTCGTCCATCCCTGGCCCTAGCCCTTCGCGGTGATGTCGATGGTGTGCCAGCCGGTGGCACCGTCGGGCAGCACGTCCGCGACGGCGCCGGTCTGCACCTTGCCGTCGAGGTCGATGGCCCGGACCCGGATCCGGTGGTCTCCCTCGTCGACGGTGACCGTGGCGCGCCACTGCACCCAGGTGTCGATGTTGGGGGTCGTCGCCAGCTCGGCGTCCTGCCACGGGCCGCCGTCGACCTGGACCTGGACGCCCGAGATGCCCGTGTGCTGCAGCCACGCGGTGCCTGCGCAGAGCAGCTCACCCGCGGGCACGTCGTCGCCGTCGTGCGGGAGGTCGATGCGCGAGGCGATCTTGACCGGCCCCTGCTCGGCCCAGCCCTTGTCGGTCCAGTACGCCGTGATCTTGTCGAAGCGGGTGACCTCCAGGTCCACCACCCACTTGGTGGCCGACACGTAGCCGTAGAGGCCCGGCACGATGGTGCGGACGGGGAAGCCGTGCTCGATCGGCAGCGGCTCGCCGTTCATGGCGACGGCCAGCATCGCGTTGCGACTCCGGTCCGTCAGGGCTGCCAGCGGGGTACCGCAGGTCCAGCCGTCCTCGGAGGTCTGCAGCACCGCGTCGGCGCCCTCCTGCGGTCCGGCCTCGGCCAGCAGCTCGGCCAGCCGGACGCCGCTCCACCAGGCATTGCCGATCAGGTTGCCGCCGACCTCGTTGGACACGCAGTTGAGGGTGATCCAGTCCTGGGTGAGCTCCCGGCGCTCGCTGTCGACCAGGTCGGCGTAGGTCAGCGTGAGCTCGCGGTCCACCATGCCGTGGATGCGCAGCGACCAGTCCGCGGGCTCGATGGCGGGCTTGATGAAGGTCGTGTCGATCAAGTAGAACTTCTCGCTCGGCGTCTGCCAGGGCGGGACGTTCTCGATGTCGAAGGACGCGCCGTCCGGGACCGCCGGCGCGGTCACTCCCTCGATCCGCAGCAGGCGGCGGCTCTCCTCTGCCCGTCGGCGCGCGCTGCCGGCCACCCGGCCGACCAGACCGGCGGCGGCAGCGAGGGCCGCGGCACCACCGATCGCGACGAAGAAGTGCCGGCGGGTGTGAGCCGGCTCGACCGCCGGGTCCTCCGCCTCGACGACCTCCCAGTTGCGCAGCCACTCGGCGAGGACGGCGAGGGCCACGACCCAGACCAGCAGCCCGACCACGACCGGCGCGAAGTCGATGGGCGAGGGCGTCGGCTTGGTGGCCACGGCGACGACGGCGATCCCGGCCAGCACGACGTACCCGGCGACCGCTGCCCACCACCGCTGCCGCGCGAGCCGGCCGAGCAGCGCGAAGGCCACCGCGAGGAAGACGAGGATGCCGACGACGAGGACCTTCTTGTCGTCGCGGTCGAAGGTGTTGATCGCCCACTTCACGACCGCGCCGGGCGTGATCGCGGTGAATCCCTCGGCGACCGCGACGACCGGCGACTCGCGCACGTGGAGCAGTGCCGCGGCGGCGTAGCTCATCGCCAGGCCGAGCGCGCCGGCCACCAGGCCGGACAGCGCCCACCAGGCACGGGAGGTCCTCACACCCTCGATTGTTCCTCAGGCATGATCGGCGCGTGAACACCACCGGGTTGCGCGTCGGGATCGGCTCCGACGTCCACCGCCTCGTCCCCCGCGCCGCGGACGCCCCGCCGCTCGCCCTCGGCGGCCTCGCATGGCCCGACGAGGACGTCGTCCTGGAGGGTCATTCGGACGCCGACGTGGCGGCCCATGCGGCCTGCGACGCCCTGCTCTCGGCGTCCGGCCTGGGCGACCTGGGCAGCAACTTCGGTACGGCGGAGCCGGAGTGGTCCGGTGCCAGCGGCGCCGCCCTGCTCGGGGAGACCCGCCGGCGGGTCGAGGCGGCGGGCTTCCGGATCGTCAACGTCGCCGTCCAGGTGATCGGCAACAGGCCGAAGGTCGGTCCGCGTCGTGCCGAGGCCGAGGCGGCGCTCTCGGCCGTGCTCGACGCCCCCGTGTCGCTGTCCGCGACGACCACCGACGGGTTGGGTCTGACCGGCCGCGGTGAGGGTGTCGCCGCGATCGCGACGGCGCTGCTGACGTCGTGATCCCCTCGTCGTCCTGACCTGCGACACGCTGTCGCACCGGACCGTCGTCGTGGCAGGGTGATCCTCCGACACCGAAGTCGAGGGGGACCGATGAGCGACCGCAACGTGATCACCGAGGACGGGCTCCGCATCCATGTGACCGTGCGCGGGCGCGACGACGCGCCACTGACGGTGCTGCTGTCCCACTGCTGGACGGCCGAGGAGTCGGACTGGCACTACCAGGTCACCGACCTGCTGGCGCGCTACGGCCACGAGATCCGGCTGATCACGTGGGACCACCGCGGCCACGGCCGCTCCGACCGCGCGACCGAGGCCCAGTGCACGATCCCGCACCTCGCCCGCGACCTCGGCCTCGTCGTCGACACCTACGCCCCCGAGGGCCCGCTCGTCATCGCGGGCCACTCGGTCGGCGGCATGACCATCACGGCCATCCCCGAGGAGCGGCCGGACCTGATGCCGCGCATCGTCGGGGTGCTCTTCGTCAGTACGACGAGCGGCGAGCTCTCCAAGGTGACGCTGGGCCTGCCCGCGGCGGCCGGCCCGGTGCTGCGCGACCGGCTCCCGTTCGTGCTCGCGAACCGCTCGCGGATGCTCAGCCTCAGCCGGCGTGAGAAGTTCCCGGTCATCGAGCGGCAGATCGCGAAGCGCTTCCTCTTCGGCCGTCCGGCCCGCCCGCGCGACGTCGGCCACGTGGTCGACCAGCTCATCCACGCCTGGCCCGAGACCATGTCCGGCTTCTTCAAGGACATGATGGAGCACGACCGGATCGGCAACCTGGCCGCCTTCGACGACATCCCCACGACGGTGCTGGTCGGCAGCCGCGACCTGCTCACCCCGCCCGAGCACGCCGGGAAGATCGCCCAGGGCATCCGCGGCGCGCGGCTGCTCGTGGCCCCCGACGCCGGCCACTACCTGCCGTTCGAGCGGCGCGAGCTGGTCTCCGACGAGCTCTGCGCGCTGGTCGACCGCGCCCGCGCAGCGGCGCCCGAGGGACGAGGACGGCACGTGCGCGCGGGTGGACCGAGCAGGCGAGGCGCCTGAGTCCGGGGCCTGCCGACATCCGGTCGAGCGCGAGACCGGACCAGCCGGGTCAGGCTGCCGGGACCTTCCGGCTGCCGATCAGCACGACGCCCTCGACCACCTTGACGTCGTAGGCCGGAACGGTGACGTGGTGGTCGTCCAGGCACCGCCCGTTGCGCAGGTCGAAGGCGTGGCGGTGGGCCACCGACGCCACGAACGGCGTCTCCCCACGCCGGCCGACGATGCCGCGCGAGATCCCCGCGGTCGTGTGTCGCGCGAACGGGTCGTGGTTGCCGAGCGCGTAGACCGCGTCGTCGCCGGTCCGGAAGATGGCGATGGCCTGCCCGTGGACCAGCGCGGTCACACCGCGATCGACCTCCAGCTCGGCCATCCGGCAGACCGGCTGCCACTCCTCCGCGGCTCGGTGACCCGGGCGTCCCGTCATGCAGCGAACGTAGGCGGCGTCTGTTCTCAGTGACGTTTCGCCGTGTAACGGGCGTGAAAACAGGTCCTCTCGGCGGCCGCCGCCCCGCGGACCGGATCAGTAGGGTGCTGCCGTGCCCCGCCCCACCGCCGCCGTCGTCGTGCTCGCCGCAGGAAGCGGCTCCCGGGTCGGTGCCGAGGTGAACAAGATCCTGCTGCCGCTGCGCGGGGTGCCGCTGGTCGCGTGGTCGGTCCGGACCGCGCTCGAGGTGCCGGGCGTGGACCCGGTGGTCGTCGTGTGCCGGCCCGGCGAGCGGGCCGAGGTGGCCGCCGCCCTGCAGCCGGTCATCGACGACCGCGAGGTGCTGCTGATCGACGGCGGCGCCACCCGCCAGGCGTCCGAGCAGGCCGCGCTCGACCTGCTCGCGCCCCGGGTCGCCGAGGGTGCCATCGACGTCGTCGCCCTCCACGACGGAGCCCGCCCGCTGGCCGGCGTCGGGCTGTTCGAGGCGGCGATCGCCGAGGCACGGGAGTACGGCGGCGCCGTACCCGCCTTCGAGCTGCCGGGCCTGCTCCCCCGGTCCTCGGCCCCCGCGGGGTCACCGCTGGGCCGTTCCGGGACGCGGCTCGCCGGCGTCCAGACCCCACAGGCCTTCCGGGCAGCCCCGCTGCTGGCGGCGTACGCCGCGGCGAGCGCCGCCGGCTTCGACGGCACCGACACCGCCGCCGCCTTCGCGGAGTTCGCCCCCGGCCCGGACCTGGTCATCCGGGCCGTGCCCTCCAGCGCCCGCAACCTCAAGGTCACCTTCGCCGAGGACCTCCCCGTCGCCGAGCGCCTGCTGGGGTAGTCCGCCCAGCCTCGGTCAGCGCGGATCGGTGAGGGCCTGCAGCACCGCGATGTCCTCGTCCGAGGCGACGCGACGGGCCTCGGGGGGTGCCGCGACGAGGGCGACCCGGTCGTCGCCGTACCGCTCACGCAGTAGCTCCACGAGTGCGGCGAAGTCGGTCGTGGGCAGGTCGGCGCCGTCGCCGAGGAGATCGGCCACGACAGCGGGCGGCAGCACGACCGGCGAGCAGACCAGGACCAGGCCGTCCCGGTCGACCGTCGCGCCGATGACGTCGCCCCCAGGGCCGGCGGCGACCTCCTTGACGGTGTCGGTGACCGGCCGTACGCCGACGACGACCCGGTCCTCGACGGCGGCACCGTCCGCACAGGCGGCGAGGAAGTCCGGCGGCGTCATCGGGCACAGCGCGTCGTGCAGCACCAGGGCGTCGCCGCGCTCGGCGAGGGCCGACCAGGACACGGTCAGGTCGATCAGGTCGATCCCGGCCTCGCCGGCCGCCCACGCGGCGGCCGCGACGAGCGACTCACCGTGGATCAGGTGGAAGGGGAGGGCACCACGGCCCTCCTCGACGACCACCCCGGCGGCGGGGACGGAGATGTCGAAGGCGTCATACGGTTCGGGGCTCATCAGAACCCCACCGTATGACGCCTTCGATGGTTGGCGAGGAGGTGCTTACGAGGCAAGCACTTCGTCGAGGATGGTCTCGGCCTTGTCCTCGTTGGTGTTCTCGCACAGGGCGAGCTCGGAGACGAGGATCTGGCGCGCCTTGGCCAGCATCCGCTTCTCACCCGCGGACAGGCCGCGGTCGCGCTCGCGGCGCCACAGGTCGCGGACGACCTCGGCCACCTTCATGACGTCGCCACTGTGGAGCTTCTCGAGGTTCGCCTTGTAGCGCCTCGACCAGTTGGTCGGCTCCTCGACGTGCTCGGCACGGAGCACTCCGAAGACCCTGTCCAGCCCGTCCTTGTCCACGACATCCCGAACACCCACGAGATCGAGGTTGTCAGCCGGCACCCGGACCACGAGGTCCTGCTGGGCGACAATCCGAAGCACGAGGTACTGCCGTTCCTGGCCCTTGATCGTCCGCATCTCGATGTTCTCGATGACAGCGGCCCCGTGATTGGGGTAGACGACCGTTTCGCCGACGGTGAAAGTCATATGAGCA